>NZ_JAELTU010000025.1 GCF_016429015.1 Rhizobium sp. ASV20 | reverse complement strand
ATGGCGCAATCGAAACCGGCCCGCTCTCGCTCGCCGCCTGATCCCACACTTTTGGAGGATTGCCACATGTCCAATCTACCCCGTTATCTCTTACGCAACTGCATGCTGTGGGCTGACCGTACAAGCCTCCTCGGCCAGATCGGCGATATCACGCCACCTGTCCCGCAGGAAAAGCTGGAGGAAATGCGCAACGCCGGCATGATCAAGCCGCGCGAGATTAAGCTAGGCTTCGACAAGCTGGAGTTCAGCTTTAAAATGCCCGGCCTCGATCCCGCTGTTATCAAGCTGTTTGGTCTCAAGCCGGGCAGCGAGAACCCTTTCATGATTACCGGCGCGCTGGTCGATGAAGATGGAACGGAGCATTCCGCTGTCATGACAATCCGCGGCTTCCTTAAGAAAGCCGACTCTGGCGGCTGGAAGGCTGGCGACCAAGCCGAGAACGACTATCAGGTCTCGGTCAATTACTACAAGCTTGAGATCGATGGCCAAGAGCTGATCGAAATGGACGACTTTGACATTAAGATCGGTGGCGTCTCGCAATATGGCGGCATCCGAAGCGCCCTGCTGCTGTAGGGCTGCATCTCTCCCCGTCACAATCACCCTTCATCGAGTCCGCTTTAGGCGGGCCATTTTCTTTGAGGAATCATCATGACCGAAGTTGTCACAGACGTTGTTAAACATACCCTACTCACGCCGGTAACGCATGGCGAGGTAACCATTACAGAATTGACGTTCCGCGAAGCGGAAGTCGGAGATTTCATGGCTGCTGATCACGTCAAGGGCGAGTTTTCTGGCAACGTCGCCGTTCTGGCGTCTATCTCGGATACCCCGCTTCCCGCCTTCAAGAAGATCAAGGCCAAAGATTTCAGCATCATTCTTGCGAAAACCAAGGGACTGCTGGGAAACGACGGAAAGAACACGACTGGCGGCTAGTCGCGGTCTTCGTTGCCCGGTTCGCTCACACGCCGCTCGACATCATCGAGCGGTGGCCCCCTGAAAAATTGCTCGCCTACTTCGAGGCAGCGCGAAGCCTGCGGGACGCGTTGAAAGAATCTCTATGACCACACAGCAAAGCACCCTGCGCGTTTCATTGCTGGACGATGTCACAGCTCGCGCGAAGCATATCACGCGAGCGCTCGACGGCCTTCGTTCGCAGCAGATGACCGCATTCGCCCCAATGCGGAGCATGATCGGGCAGGCGGTAGCGCTCGGCGCTGGCTACCTTGGCGTTCGCGAGGGGCTGCGGGCAACAGCCGGCGAGGCGATCAAATTCGAATCCGCCTTTGCCGATGTCAAAAAGGTGGTCGACGCGTCCAGCGAGCAGTTCGAAAACATGCGCCGGAATATTCGGCGCATGTCTGGCGAAATCCCGATGTCTGCCAATAACATTGCTGCGCTGTTCGCTGCTGCCGGCGAGTCCGGCATCGCAACGCAGGATTTGCAGAGTTTCGCGGAGATGGCGTCTCGTGTCGGCATCGCCTTCGACATCACGGCGGAAAAGGCAGGCTCTAGCCTGGCTAAACTGAAAACGCAGTTTGGCTTGACGGTTGCCGAGACTGGCGACCTTGCCGATGTCATGAACTACCTGTCGAACAATATGGCAAGCAAGGCGTCCGAAATCACGGATTTCATGCTGCGCGTCGGCGCGCTCGGCAAGATCGCCGGTTTCACCAAAGAGCAGGTTGCCGGCATCGGCAGTGCCATGATTGCAGCCGGTGCGGAGCCGGAAGTGGCGGCGACCGCCATGCAGAACGTGACGAAGGCCCTCACGCGCGGCGCGTCGGCAAAGAAGAGCCAGCGCGCAGCCGCTGAACGGCTTGGGCTTGATTTGCCGCAGATCGCCAAGCAGATGCAGAAGGATGCGCCGGCAGCGCTGAAAAAGGTTCTTGCCGCAATCGCGAAGGCTCCGAAGGATCAACAGATATCCATCGTGTCGGATTTCTTCGGTGATGAGGCCAAGGCGTTCATTCCGCTACTCGGCAACGTCAAGCTTTTGGACGACGCGCTTGCCAGTGTCAGCGACCGCACGAAGTATGCCGGTTCCGCCATGAATGAGTACAAGCAGCGTGCCAGCACCACGGGCAACGCGCTTGAGCTGTTGGGCAACAAGGTATCCAACATCTTTTGGGATGTGGGCGACCGCATGTTGCCGACGATCCGAGAGGGCGCGCAGGCGATCAGCGATGTCTTGGACACCCTTGGAAGCCGGGCGACGATCTTCGACAAAATGACAGTCGGGGTGCAGGGCTTTGCAAAGGGATTTGGCTATGACGGCGGCATTCGCGAACTGGTCAACGACATAAGCGACCTCATGCTTGGAAAGGTCGACCCGAATGCCGGCGAGAACCTTGGCCGGTTTTTCATGAAGGCGAAGGAATGGGGCGCGTCGGTGCGCGAGTTGACGGATGCCATCCGCGAAAACCCGATTGCCAAGTTCTTCGCGGAAATGTCCGGCTATGGCCTCAAGCTTGTTTTGTGGGGTACTGGCATTGCCTTTCTCGCCGGCACCGTTCGCAAGCTCGCCAGCGCTATGTTTTTATTGTCTGGTGCAAGTACCCTAATTGGGGCACTGAAAACCGTGGGCACGCTTGCGACGATCCTCGGCGGGGGCGGTGGCACGGATATCGTGACGAAAGTTGCAACCAACCCTGCCGCACAAGTTGCCGGCGGGACCTTGCTTGGTCGTCTTTCGACGATGGCGTTAGGTTTTGCCCGTCTCTTCACCATTGGTGGGGCGGCGGCGGGGGGTGTCGAGTTTGGCCGGCAAAGTTATACCGGTGACACCTTCTACAAGCAGGGAAAGGCGTGGTTGCCCGGCCCGGAAGATGCTCTGCATGCCATAGGGGCATATCTTAAGTCGTTCGCCTTGTCTGAAAACGGGCCGGCTCCTGCTGGCGTCTACGCGCAATCTGCGATGGATAGTGCGCGTGCAGCTCGCGCCGCCGGCATTGGCGGGTCGACAACCGAAACGCTACCCGGAAAGACGGCGGACGATCTCGGAATTAAAACGACCCGTATCGATGCGTCTTCTATTGCCGAGATGGTTAGGCCAAGCGGGACGCAAGATGTGCGGGTTGTCAATCAGCAGCCGCCTAATGTGACGGTTCACGCTCAATTCTCAATCACTGGTGTTACAGACCCACAAGCTGCCGCCACAGCCGCCGCGAACCAACTTGGCGCTTCTGTGAAAACAGCCGTGGATTCGCAGTTCAGCGACTAGCCCAATAGCTTCGGGTTCGTGATGCCGACAATCACGCCGCCGACTGCACCAAGTATTATGGCGCCCATCGTTGCCGTCGCGATCTGTCGCGGCGTCATTTTCAATGCACCGCCAATTATCGCAACGAGTGCGAGATTGCATGCTGCGGCTAGGTATTGATTGTTGACTGCGAACGCGACGAATATTGCGAGCGTAATCAGCATAGACGAAGCGATTACGACGGCACCGCGCCAAGCCTGCGTTCCAGAACTGCGCGCGCCCCACGCGCCACCCGCCGCGCCGACCAGCAAAAGCACCACGGCAAATTCATTCTCGCTCATTTTCCCCCCATCGAATGGCGGCGCCGCAACCGCCGTTTGTTCAGCAGCAACGGAGTCCCCATGACGGGTGTAACATCGATGATGCTCGGAGGCTACGCCTTCGAGGCGTTGGGCTTTGGCTATCAGGGTGTCAAACGCAAGGTGAATACGCCTTGGGTTGAGATACCCGTGGGCCAAACCCTCAATCCGCAACAGTGGACAGGCCCAACGTCCGACGAAGTGACGATTCAGGGCGTCTTGTTTCCCGAAGAGTTCGGCGGGCAGTCGCAACTTGACGGCATCATTGCCGCATCACTGGCCGGCATGGAAATGATGCTGGTGAGCGGCGATGCCGTCGAGGGCATCATTCGCGGCATGTTCACAGTGCAGTCAGTCGAGGAAGACATGTCTTTCCACGACGCCAGCGGGGTCGCTCGCCGGAATGCCTATGTGATCTCGCTCAAGCGGTTGCCGACCGAAGCGGCGGCGGGTGCCGGCGGCTTGCGCGATAGCGCAAGTTCTTTCCTCTCCAATCTTTTCCGGTGATCCCATGGCTAAGACATACACAACCCGACAGGGTGAAACGGTCGATACTGCCTGTTTCAATCACTACGGACGAACGGCGGGCGCAGTTGAGGCGGTGCTTTCGGCCAATCGTGGCCTTGCTGCCCTTGGCCCGGTTCTTCCACTCGGCACTGAAATCTTCATGCCCGACCTGCCGAGCGTTAGCGCGGAGCGTCGGCTTGTCAGCCTTTGGGATTGATCATGCATCCTCGTGTTGAAATCACCGTCGACGGTGTTCCCGTCGCGGGCCAATTCTATGAGCGCTTGATATCCGTCACCGTGACGGATGAAGAGGGCTTGAAGTCTGATACGGTCGATATCGAGCTGAACGACGGCCCGCCGAATTTCCTCGCTTTGCCGCGCAAGGGTGCCATCATCTCGGTCAAAATTGGATACGGCAACAACCTCGTGTCGAAGGGTCAATTCACGGCTGACAAGATCAGCCTCGATTGCCTGCCTTATAAGATGTCGATTTCAGGCAAGGCGGCGGACCTGCGCGCCGGCAAGCTGAAAGAGCGGCAGGAACGGGCATGGGACAAAAGCAAGCTCGGCGACATCATATCCGAAATCGCAAGCGAGAGCGGCTTGACGCCTGCCGTGGATAGCGATCTCGCCGCGCATGAATATGAGTGGATAGGGCAACAGGACGAAACGAACATCCATTTCCTGCGGCGGCTGGCTGACCGGCATAATGCCCTGTTCGCGATCAAGCAGCGGCGGCTATTGTTTGCCCGGCGCGGCTCCGGCCTGTCAGCCTCCGGTTCGTCGCTCGGTTCAATCATCCTCACGCCTTCGGTGATCAAAACCGGCACGCTGAAAGTCGACATCAACGACCGCACGAAATACAGCAAGGTTGTGTCCTACTATCAGGATGCCGACAAGGCGAAGCGGGTCGAAATCGAGGCGGAATCGGATGCGGACGGCGACAGCGTCTACCGCATTCCCGAAGCCTTTTCATCGCCTGCCGAAGCCGACAAGGCGGCTCGCGCCAAGGCGAAAGAGCTTGCGCGGGGCGAGGGCGCTGTTTCGGTGACTGTCATCGGTGACGAGACGATTGAGGCGGGCTTGCCGCTTCTCTTCGCCGATGTTCGCCCTGGACTGGACGGCGTGCCCTACATCATCAAGACGGCGCGCTCCAAATACACCAAGACATCGGGCTTTGAGGTTGACGTTTCCGGGCGGCTCTATGACGGCAAGTCGGCGACGGAAGACGAGAGCGAGGGCGGCGGGAAGGGGGAGGCCGGCGGATCCTCCGGTGCCTCGGATGCCGGCGGCAAGGTCGCGCCAAACAGCGCGCCGGGCACGCCCGCCACGCCTTCGGCTTTCCTCACCCCTCGCCGGTTCGGGCGGACGGATGAGAACTAGGCGGCGGAAGCTAAGGTGAAATACAGCCTTGTTCTCGACTAAGGAAACAAGCAGACCCACAAGGGATTGGTTCCACTTAACTCTTGATGGGTCAGGCTCTTAGTGAAATGGCCCAATGCACTAAGCTATTTTCGCGACTGTTCGCCCGTTTCATGACCCGCTGAACTGGCCAACAGGTAACGTTATTTCCCAGTTTGACAGCCACATTGATTTCTCCATTCGGGTCGCTATCATCTGTTACCCAGTTGCCGCCCAGCTCTCTGCGAAGGACCTCGCCGCAATAGCTGCCTAGCGCGAACAAGCGCCGCCCGTAGTCTTGTGACAAGAGGCCGCCGGCTATCGGCTTGCCCTCGTTCGTTTGCTCATCGAAGAACCGTTCCACCTCTCGCATGCTCTGAGGCGTAAAATCGGCGTCATAGCCTGAGCTTTGCAATGCCATGGAAATCCACTGAGCGGCGGTTTGGATATCGTCCTCCAAGCGCGCCGGTTCACTTGCTGGCCGATCATCCGTTGCCGCCGAAGAGGAACTGGTAACGGCAGATCTAAAGAATGCGAATAGGCGGCGTATCATGATGTAAGGTCTCCCGGTCCCTTAGCCTTTTTTACCAGCTTCGTTGCTCATGGCCCCCCAATGTCGATGGACGGATGAGAACTAGGCGGCAATCTCTTTGATCTGCGCAAGGTCGCTTTCCATCACTCGGGCGGCGATCTTGATGTCATAGGCATTCTGCAAGTTCAGCCAGAATTCAGGGGCTGTCTTGAAGAATTTCGCCAGCCGCATAGCCGTGTCTGTGGTGATGCCGGTCTTTTCGGCGATGATGCGCTCAACGCGGGTGCGCGGCACGTTGATGTGCTTCGCCAGCGCATAGGGCGTCATGTCGAGCGGTTCGAGGTACAGTTCCCGCAGGATTTCGCCCGGATGGATCGCGGGGAGTTTGCTAACTGTCATGATCGCTTGCCCTCCTTGGCTGTTGTCATGATGGCTACCATGCCCTTTCGGGTCAATGGTAGTCCGTGATTTCGACTTGCTCCGGCCCTGCTTCCGTCCAGATGAAGCAGATGCGCCATTGCTTGTTGATCCTAATCGAATGCTGACCTGCACGGTCGCCCGACAGCTTTTCCAGACGATTGCCGGGCGGGGACCGCAGGTCTTCAACGCTGGTTGCTGCGTTCAGCACATAGAGCAGTTGTTGAGCGCGGCGTACCAGATCAGCCGGAAAACCCTTCTTGATTGATCCGTCATCGATCGATGCGGTGAGCTTGTCTTTGAACGAACGGATCATATCGGCCTCCTGATATTTGGTATCATACAGTGATACGTCGGGAAGTCAACGAGATGGTATCACTAAACGATACGTTTTTGATGCTGTGACCCGCCCTAGCGGCGTTTTTCCAAAACATAGGAGTTACATAATGAGCTACACGCTATCGGCGCGGAGCGTTTCGCGCCTGAATGGAGTGCATCCCGATCTCGTGCGCATCGTGAAGCGTGCTATCCAGATCACCGAAGTTGATTTCACGGTGCTTGAGGGGCTGCGCACCGTCGAACGACAGAAGCAGCTTGTCGCGTCGGGCGCGTCGAAGACGATGAATTCGCGCCATCTGAAGGCTGAGAACGGCTACGGCCACGCGGTCGATGTCGCGCCGGTCATCAATGGCGAAGTGTCTTGGGATTGGCCGCTCTATCACAAGATCGCCAAGGCCATGAAGCAGGCGGCAAACGAGCTTGGAATTGCCGTCGAGTGGGGCGGCGACTGGAAGGGCTTCAAGGATGGCCCGCACTGGCAGTTGCCTTGGAAGCAATACCCGTCAAAGGGTCCGGTTGCCGGCGCGAAATACACGGCGGAGACCGAGACGCAAGCCAAGTCCAAGGCCGTCGCCATCGTTGCGAGCGGCGTCGGCGCGTCGGCAACCGTCGCGCAAGAGCCGCTTTCGAAGGCTGTCGAAGTCATCTCGCAGCAACAGGGCGATCTCTCTTCCGGCGAGTGGCTGCGGATGGGTCTCGCGGTCGTCGTCGTGGGACTCACGCTCTATGTGGCGTGGCGGAAGCTCGCATGATGCCCTTCGACGCTATCAAGATTGGAGGCGGCATCGTGATCGGTGCCGCCTTGGCGATGACGCCGGCCTATCTGGTCGGCAAACGCGCGGCCAAAACCGAGATTGCGGCAAGCCTACAGGCAAGCCGCGTTACCATCCTCAAAGACGGACAGAAGATCGATGCGAACGCTTTTCAGGCTGATGACGCTGATTTGTGCTTGCTGCTCGGCGGCTGCTTGCAGCCCGACAGCAAAGGGAATTGAACCGTGCGATGTTCTGGTGCCCATCGACCCGGCACCTGAAACGAACACATATCTGGTCGGCCACGACAGGCCGGTTGCTGTCAACATCGCGCGACATCGTGGGCGCTATGCCCAATACAAATGCGGAAAGCCCGGCTGATGTCTGACAAATACAACTCGCTCTACGAGCTGCTGAATGCCTGGGGTGGCGGAGCGTTGTCGACCATCGTCGGGGCCATGATGGGCCGGGCAATGTGGCACACCAACGAGGCGCGCAAGGGCCGGCGGAAGTTCTTCGGCCTCGAATTGCTTTGGGAAGCTCCCGTTGCTCTTGGCATGGCGTTCATCGGGGAGGGGATAGCCTCCTATTTAAATGTAGGGCAGCCGGCAACGACGGGCCTTATTGCCGGGCTTGCCTATCTCGGGCCGCGCGGGACTGAGGTGCTATTTCAGAAATGGTTTTCCCGGCGCATGACGGGCCAATAGATCGCAAACTAAACGCCGCCTCGCGTATGCCGGGCGGCTTTTTGCGTTTTCGGAGCGCCTTTGGTTTGTGGCGTTGGCAGGCTAATCCGTAATCTCCAGCATGAGGCGCCAAAGTCGTTTCATCTCTTCGTCCGCTTTTCGAAAGGCCTCAGATTCCACGCCGGACTTCTCCAGAACATGGTTTGCACGTGCTTTGGCCTTCGAATGGCTCGCATGCAGCTCATTGAGTTTCTTTCTCGCCTCGGGACTGATGACCGTCTGCATGATGAAACCCCTGTGTTGCGACCTCGCAGATACATAGATGGGGTGAGCGGCATTCAAATTTTAGGGGGACTTTATCGAGCGTGACGAGATCGCGCGATAATTCATCTCGAATTGGCATAGGCGGCTGAAGGCATCGCGTCCATTCGAAGAAGGCGTCGAAGATCAATGTTGGAAGGAAATAGACAAAAAAGCTCTGCCCCTTTGCGGAGGCAGAGCTGAAGCGCTTTCGGGCGCTTCATGCGAAACGTCGATTGGGGCGCCAATTTCGCAAGGGCGCCCTATAGGACGTGTCTGACATAATCCTGAACGATTTCGAATGGCGCCCGAAAATATCGCTGGTGAGAAGTCTACTAGAACCGTGGCACTACGCTGCTGCTTATCGGTGTCGTCAACTATCGTCCCGGCGGTTTATCGCTGCATCTGACCTTTTGGGCGTCTAGCTGTCCGTGTTCGAACGATTTTGCGGCCCCACTGCCCTCGGGATAGGGGTTACCTTCTTTGGGATATTTTTGTTTACCGGCTTCCGCGCCTCGCTCATACGCGGAAGCATTGCTCTTGCGAGCGTCCTTCGCACTCGATTTGCTCGATTTAGGCAGTTTGTCATGTTTGACCATAGGCTTATCCTCCTCTCGAAGACCGTTCCTATTTCTGCGCGGGGGCAGCCGCAGGCATGGTTGTAGTCGAAGGCTGCTGTGTGGTCGTGTAGGTTTGGATAGGGGTCGTGGTGCTGGCATGCGGCCAGAAATTCCAGGTAAAGGCCCCCACGAGAACAGCCACAAGTATTGCGGTCCACGGAATCGCGGGCTGCTGGCGTGTCGTTGTCGCTTTGAGATCGGGGCTCGGTCTATTGATGTCGTTACTCATCGGAGTACTCCTCTAAGACATAACCCCCAACGGGACCAATGGTTCCAGACTGCCGCCGTGCGCATTCGCACCTGGCCGTTTGAAGGCGCAAGCAACTAACACTTTTGCGAGTGGACACTCGGAGGCATCTCCGGCCTGATGAGCCATCGAACGCGGAGAACAACGATGGAAGTCAGTAGCAAGGTGATTGATCAGCTATGCGTGCTGCAAGACAGACTGCGCTTGGTTGAGGCAGCGTCAGTATCGCTCGACGATGAAGACCATGTGATAGCCCTGCATATAGGGATATCTCTCGCGCGTCAGGCCGTAGGGGACCTCTGGGCATTGCTCGACCCATCGGGAGAGTTTATCGTCCCTTCAAGTTCGCGAGGATGGCATTAAATTCGGCAACTAAAAAGCGTCCAGAGATAGGTTTCGCTAGACTGCTTGGCGTCCATCCCGCGCCTCCCTCTCTTTACGCCTGTCTGCTTTCCATTCCTCGTCTGGAAAATGAGGCCAGCACCAAAAGCTGTTTTTCCCTTTAGCCGGTTCGTACCCGAGCAAGCCCCATTGGTTGCAGCCGGGATGCTCGCAAAAATGCTCGAGGTATGTCGGCGGGAATGGATGGGTGGGCGTGCGTGTTTCGTCGCTCATAGCAATGGCGGCTCCGGGTCTTCGGGCATGGGGTCGATGATATCGGGCCGGTTGTTCCTCACGTTGCCTACGTCCCTGCCGATTTTCCACATGGTCATTAGCTCGGATGGGAAGGGCTTCATAAGGTCAGCGGGGTCCGGCTCTGGCGATAGCCAGCGATCATAGTCTTCCGGGTGCAGGATGACCGGCATTCGGTCGTGAATTTCGCTCATCATCTCGTTTGGTGCGCAGGTCACGATTGCAAACGTCTGCTTGTCTAGGCCGGTCTCTGGGTCGCGGCGGCGCGACCAGATGCCGGCAAGCACATAGGGGCTGCCGTCTTTCATGGCGATGGCATAGGGCTGCTTGTTTTTGCCGGTCCCGTGAATGTCCTTCCACTCGAAGAAACCATTGATCGGTACAAGGCAACGCTTTGACTTGTAAGCCTGCCGGAACATGCGATGCGTCTGGATGCCTTCCGCCCTGGCATTGATCGGCGCGAGTCTCGCTATGCCGTCATCCTTGGCCCATTCGGGAACGAAGCCCCATCGGCCCGAAACGAAGATTGGGCCGGTGATATCAGGCTCTTGGACAATATCCCTGACGATGACGGGATAGGATTGCGTCGGCGCTCCGTTGTAATTCGGAAAGCTGTTCGAAAGCGGCTCGACATCGCCGGGCCGGGCAAACGAAAAGTTTGTCAATAGTTCGCGCAATGATGCTTTGATGTAGATGCGACCGCACATGCTTGCTCTCTCCCTAAGCCTGCTTTCCGTTTAGTCTCATGATGGCATCAAAACACTTTTCAGCCCGGCACGCTGCTTCGCGGGCTGACCATTCCCATCCTGCCGAACGGCTTTCGCGCTCCGGGCGTTCAAGGGGCATGTGTTCGACCAGCCAAAACCATTTCTTGGATTGAGTGGTATAGTCCAGCTTGAACACGCGCCCGATACACGCGCCGTCTTTGTAGCCGACAAAGTCATTGCCGCTTCGGTCTGCCCATGTGTGCCGCCATTTGTACTGAGGCTTTTCGTGGGACTTTATCGATTCAAAACTCTGCCACCCGTTGCCTTCAACCTCTTTCGGCGGCTCCGGCTCTTTCTCGATTTCCGTCACGGTGTAATCAGAAAGCATCATGGCGCGGACCTGATCAATGATCAGCTCAATAACCTCTCCCTTTTCTTCGGTCGAATGGCTGGCCAGATTGAAAGCCGTCGCCTCATCAATGCCAAGCAAGATCGCCTCAATCTTTCCGGCGATCTCTTCCGGTGCGACGGCCTGTCCTTCGCTGGCAACCTGCACCGAGCGTACAAGTTCTTTCGCCATGTCCCTCGCGACATAGGGCACCACTGATAACTTGCGGCGCTTCCCCACGGCACAGCCTGCAAAGTCGCGTCGTGTTTGCCTGCTTGTTCTGCTCATGCAGGCGCTGATGACAAAGCTTATGGCTTCATAAGCGGGCGTAATGATGCGGATATCGCGCGGCATAAATGTTCCTCGTTTTCCATAACCGCCGCCTGATCGTTCCTATTATGTTCTTGTCGGTATTTGAGTCAAGATGGTTGGCAATCCGCATGCGTTCTGCTGAATTTCGGGGATCAAAAGTTTTACGGCGCTATTGAAAACATTGAGGAAAATCGAACGCCTGGAGCGGAGTTTTACCCGCAACCCATTGATATCGCTAGGATAGATCGAGCTTCCCAAGCTGATGCTGAGACAGCTCACCTAAAGCATTGGAGATTTTCGCAGGCGCGAAGGTTGTTAATATTTTTAGGTAATTTCGCGGAAAGCTTGCGTCTAGTATTGTTCACTATATCTTGCGCGAATGGCTATTCCTGATTCTTTGAAACGTTCAATAAGCGATGAACTTCTCCGGATGGAAGAAGATTGCATACATTCAGGCAAGTCTCATTTCAACGCAAGTGCCCGATGGAACCGCTGGAATTACTGGTTTGGTATTCCATCGGTTGTATTGAGCACAGCAGCTGGCACGGCCTTCTTCAAAGACTACACGCTTGTTGCTGGAATAATGGCCTCGACGGTGGCAATTTTGAGCGGGCTCATGACATTTCTGAAGCCAGCCGAAAAATCAAACTCACATAAGAACTCCGGTGATCAATATCTTTCCCTCCGAAACGACTCGCGGGTCTTTCGCGAAGTAAGTCTTCTGCAGGATCTCGCTGAGGGCGCAGCGGTGGAAGGAATGGAGGGGCTCACTAAGCGTCGCAATGAGCTAAATCAAGCGAGTCCTCTATTTTCAGACCGGGATTTTAAGCGGGCCAAAAGAGGAATCGATGCGGGCCAAGCAAGGCACGCGGTCGATCAGAAGCCGCGGTGAGCGTCAATTCTTATCTCGTCAACCGCGCTTCGTCGGCTGTTCTTTCGGGGGCGGAGAAGGCAAGCATTTCGGTCTCCCTCACTACCCTTCAGAATCGGCTAGCTAGCTACTTTGTACTTGATGGGGATGGCCTAACTAGCCACTTTCCGTTCGGATCATTTACGCGCGGTACGATTCTGCCCCGAAGGGATGATAGCTCGTCCGACGTCGACTATATGATTGTATTTGAGAAGGGCGGCTTGGCACCACAGAGCTATCTCGATCGTTTGAAAAGGTTCGTTGAGAAGCGCTACTCTACGTCCGAGATATATCAATCGAGCCCCACGATTGTTCTTGAACTCAACCACATCAAGTTCGATTTGGTTCCGGCTCTCAGTGGATATTGGGGTGCGGAGTACCGCATCCCAAAGGGATCGAAGGAATGGCGCGACACAACCCCAAACGATTTTAACCGTTCGCTAGAGACCGTAAATAAGGCGAACAACTATCTTGTGAAGCCGGCCATACGGCTCGCAAAAATCTGGAATTCGTCTAACGGAGATGTGTTTGACTCTTACTCTTTTGAAAAGTGGATAGCCGAGCGGTCATTCTGGTTTTGTCATAATCTGCGTGATTACCTATTCAAGATTTTCGATGGTCTCAATGAATCATACAATTATGCCGCTTGGCGAAATGAAAGAATTCGGCGAGCCAAGGGTATCGTCGCGAAAGTACGAGAACTTGAAACTTTGTATGGTTTTCTGGCTGAGGCTGAAGTCAAGAAACTAATTCCTGAATAACACTGAAGTCAGCATATAGTTATTGGCTGAAATGGAACGGACATCGAGCGAGCTAATGATTCACGCGGAGTGGGTGACATAGCGGATGAATTGATATGGTCGCGGAGATTGAAACATCCGTTGACGACCGGGGGAAGCATCCATTGGCTTGTCTCAAAGATGCCGGTTCATCCATCACCGAATACTTGCGAGTTCAATCATGAGCGAAAAATTCAATTTGGTGCTCTCTGATACGAGCTTTCCAGTCAAAGCCCTCGGCCTTTAGACGATGATTTACGATGGCAATCAGGTCATCAGTCGGATTGTGCAGAAGCAATTCAACATTGACTTCATTGCTCGCCTGCACGTCTTGTTGCAAAATACGTCGCACTATGGCCAGCCTCTCTATGTATCCGGGCTCAGCCCCTCCGCGACCCGGCATAACTTCGTGAATTGCAACAGGTAAGCCACGCGAATTCTTCAGCACGTGAAGGCCATTTCTTGCCGGTGCAGGCCAGACGCGGTCACTTCCGACCGAGCCACCTTCTCCGCCGAGTCCAATGCCTTCGCCAACGTGAGCGTTTCCCCCGGCTCCACCTAAGCCAGAATCGCCGAATACAGACCCGCCTGGACCTCCTTGTCCAAATCCCTTGGCGACAGTCACACTGCCTCCGGCACCTGCGACGGCTACAGGACGGGCCCCCAATGGCTCGTTCTTGGGGTGCTTCGATCGAAGAAAAACAAATGCTATTGAGATGCCAATAACAGCGCCGACCAGAGCTGTTGCGATTGGATTGTCAAGGCTGCGAAGGACTGGATCGACCCAGTTAGCACCATCAATTTTCCACGCCGATAGCAATCTCGTCAAAAACTGTTCGAGTAAAATATCGACCAACTTATTGAACAGAAGGCCGCCGAATATTGCAGAAAGAATGTATTTTATTACTGCCACAGCGCTATCCTTCGACGCAGATGTTTTGGATTAACTTCTGTTCCAGAGCATTGCCTGCGAACTGTTCGATCCGAGATCTAAAGTAATGTCGTTATGCGTGCAAACACAACGGGCCTATTGCAGGGGAGGCGTATAACGGCGTCGAAAACGCGTATCGCAGGCTAATTCGGCCAGCAAGGGAGGGCCTTTGGCGCCGCATTTAGCTTTCCATCGCCTGTTCGTGGGTGCCAATCGCTAGCGAAGCCCGCGTTGCTGCGCCACATTTCGCCCGGTCTCTCACCACGATCACGTCGCGTCGCATTTTTGGCTCGAACGGTTTGCTTCCTATATGCTTCCTAAGCCTTGGAAGAAAAAGGTGGAAGCATAAATAAGTGCTTGAAATTGTTGGCGCACCCGACAGGATTCGAACCTGTGACCTTTGGAATCGGAATCCAACACTCTATCCAGCTGAGCTACGGGTGCATGCCTTAGGCGGGTTGAATCGCCTGTCCGATGGCTGGTTCTTAGCCTAGGAAGCGCTTGGCTTCAATGCGGAAAATTCAGGAAAACGCATATCGGTCATTTTGTTAGGGCGGGTCGCGGCCTTTTGGGCCGCGGCCTTGGTTCTTGGGTGGCGTTTGCGTCTATTCTTTCATCGCGCCGGGGCCGGGGATGGCCTTTGGCGGGACTTTGCCGAGGATGATCATGCCGAGGACTTCGTCCTTGGTGACGTCCTCGGTGCGGGCGTGGCCGACGACCTGGCCGTTCTTCATGACCGAGACGCGATCGGCGAGGTCGAAGACGTCGTGAATGTCGTGGCTGATGAGGAAGATGCCGATGCCTTCCTTCTTCAGCTGCTTGATCAGCTCGCCGACCTGCGCCGTTTCCTGCGGGCCAAGCGCTGCCGTCGGCTCGTCCATGATCAGGATGCGGGCGTCGAAGAGGATAGCGCGGGCGATCGCCACGGACTGGCGCTGGCCGCCCGAAAGCGCCTTCACCGGCTCCTTGAAGCGCTTGAAGTTCGGGTTGAGGCGCCCCATCACTTCGCGGGCCTTGGCTTCCATGGCGACATCGTCGAGCGTACCCCAGCGGGTCTGCAGCTCGCGGCCGAGATAGAGGTTGGCGGCGGCGTCGACATTGTCGGCGACGGCGAGCGTCTGATAGATCGTCTCGATGCCGTATTTCTTGGCGTCGCGGGGGCTGCGGATATCGGCTGGCTCGCCGTTGATCAGAATATCGCCGCTGTCGCGCTTGTAGGCGCCGGAGAGGATCTTGATCAGGGTCGACTTGCCGGCGCCATTATGGCCGAGAAGGGCGACGACTTCGCCGGGATAGAGGTCCACCGAGGCGTTGTCGACCGCGTGGATGCCGCCGAAGGCGATGGAAATGTTCTTCATTTCCACAAGCGGAGTGGTTTGATCCGTCATGGTTCAGAATTCCTTTTACTTGGCGCGCGAGCGGTAGACGATGTCGAGCCAGACGGCGATGACCAGGACGACGCCGACGACGACGTTCTGGATCGGCGTGTCGACATTGGCGAGGCCCATGCCCGACTGCAGCGACTGCATGACCAGGGCGCCGAGCATGGCGCCGGCGATCGTGCCGCTGCCGCCGGCAAGCGACGTGCCGCCGATGACGGCCGCTGCGATGGTGAAGAGTTCGTAGGTGGTGCCCTGCGAGTTGGCAGCGGCGTTCAGGCGGGCGGTGGAGATGGCCGCGGCGACGGCTGCGAGCAGGCCCATCAGCGCGAAGATCCGTACCGTCACCCAGCGGGTCTTGATGCCGGCGAGTTCAGCGGCTTCCGGGTTGCCGCCGATGGCGAAGACATAGCGGCCGAAACGCAGACGCGTGGCGATGAAGGTCATGACGATGCCGATGCCGACGGCGATGAGCACGGGCACGGCAATGCCATAGGGGATATCGAGACCATTTTCCGGCCAGGGGATATTATGTTCGGTTGCGTATTTCTTCGCGATGCCGACGGGCCAGTAATAGATGCTGAAAACGTAGATCGTGCCGAGCACCAGCGCCGAGCCGAGGATGGCGAGGAAGTATTCTGCCCAAAGCGGCCGGCGCGGGAAATTGAAGCGCTTGCGCTGGTGACGCTCGCCGATGATGCCGAGAATGATCATCACACAGGCGAGCACGCCGAGGATCCAGCTCCAGGTCGCGCCGATAGAGCCTTCGGCGCCGCCGCCCATGATGCGAAAGGTGGCGTCGAGCGGGGCGACCGTCTGGCCGCTGGTGACATACCAGGCAAGGCCGCGCCAGGCGAGAAGCCCGCCAAGGGTGACGATGAAGGAGGGGACATTCAGGAAAGCGATGATGACGCCCTGGAACATGCCGAGCAGCGTGCCGATGGCAAGACCGCAGATCAGCGTGATGACCCAGGTCCACGAGCTGTCGAAGCCAAGATATTGCGGCAGCCATTTAGCCTGGATGACGCCCATGATCATGGCGACGAAACCCAGCAGCGAACCGACTGACAGGTCGATGTTGCGGGTGACGATGACAAGCACCATGCCGGTCGCCAGAACGGCGATTTCGCAGGTCTGAACGGAAAGGTTCCAGAGATTTCTGGGTGTCAGGAACAGGCCGCCTGTATAGACGTCGAAGCCGATCCAGATGATCAGCAGCGCGCCGATCATGCCAATCAGGCGGGTATCGATTTCGGTGGCGCGCAGGAAGCGCGTCAAGGCGCCTTCCTCTGCATTGCGCGGACCGCTCGATGTTGTGGAATGTGTCATGTCGGCCATCGCTTTGCCGTTCTCCCACTTGTTGGGCGCAGGCCCGCGAATGCTCTCTGTTTATCGCTGGGCAGTATCCGCGCTGATCACAATAGACGTCATCGCTCGCCCATCCGGGTTGCCCCGGTTCCACGACCGCCGTCCGGCGGGCCGATCGGATATGCGATGACGCAACACATGCGGGAAGCCTTTCTCTCCATTCTGGGTGGAGTTGCAGGCTCATTATCCGCATTCGGCGCCGCAATGGAAAATCCCTTGCGGCGCCGTCATTATATTCGGGTCAACCCGTCAGCGTCTCGTGCTTACTTGCAAGCAGCGACAGCGCCGGCCTTTACGCCCTGGCAGGCTTCAGCCTTGGAAATCCAGCCGGCGTCGATGACGACGTTCAGATTGTCCTTGGTGACCGGGATCGGCGTCAGGAAGACCGACTGCATCGCAACATGCTTCGGACCGCCGTTGAAGGTCTGTACGCCGGCGATCTCAGCGAGCTTCTTGCCCTTGGCGAGGTCGATGGCGATTTCCGCGGCGCGCTTGCCGAGTTCGCGCGAGTCCTTCCAGACCGAGACGGTCTGCGTGCCGAGAGCGATGCGGTTCAGAGCAGCCTTGTCGGCATCCTGGCCGGACACCGGCACGGAGCCTGCGAGGCCTTGTGCGTCGAGAGCTGCGACTGCGCCGCCGGCCGTGCCGTCGTTGGAAGCGACGACCGCGTCAACCTTGTTGTTGTTGGCGGTCAGGAACTGCTCCATGTTGCGCTGTGCGTTCTGCGGCAGCCAGCCATCCGTATAGGCTTCGCCGACGTTCTTGATCTTGCCGGCGTCGATGGCAGGCTTCAGCACTTCCATCTGGCCCGAGAAGAGGAAGTCTGCGTTCGGGTCGGAAGACGAGCCCTTGATGAACACATAGTTGCCTGCCGGCTTTGCCTTCAGCACTTCGCGCGCCTGCATGCGGCCCACTTCCTTGTTGTCGAAGGTGATGTAGAAGGCGGCCGGGTTTTCGATCAGGCGGTCGTAACCGACAACCGGAATGCCTTCGTCGGCAGCCTTTTCAACGGCCGGGCCGATGGCGTCGGAGTCCTGAGCGAGAATGATGAGGGCATTGGCACCCTGGGAAATCAGGGATTCAACGTCGGTCAGCTGCTTGGAAGCGGATGACTGTGCGTCAGCGGAAATATACTTGGCGCCAACGGCTGCGAGTGCCTTCTTGATGGCAGCTTCGTCGGTCTTCCAACGCTCTTCCTGGAAGTTGGACCAGGAAACGCCGACGACGAGATCCTTTGCGAAGGCTGCCGTCTGCATGGTCAAAACGATGGCCGCGCCCGCAGCCAGCTTAACAAAAGCTTTCATATTATCCTCCCGAGTGAACGCGGCCGGGCGTATCCTGAACTCCCGCCGACCGCCACGATAATGCTGACGAGAAAAGGTTTTGATTTTTTTCTCGACAGTCGAGAAATTAACTGTCAGAGATTTTTTCAACTGTCAACACCCGCATTGTCAGGCTAAATCGGTTGCCCGATAAGAGTCGTCCGTAGATGCGGAGGAGAGGGTGGAATGAGCGGGAGAGTTACCGATGCTGGCCAAATCGAGTACCGAATTGGTCCGTCAGAAGAACAGTACCTTGGTTCTGTCGGCGTTGCGCCGGCACGGCCCGCTTGCACATACCGAACTTTCTGATTTCACCAAGCTTTCATCCGCAACGGTTTCGGTCATCACCGCCGATCTGGAACGGGCGCAGATTATCGAGAAGGCGGAGCAGCAGGCCGCCAGCGGTCGCGGACGGCCACGGGTTCTGTTCTCACAGCGGCGGGATTGCGGCTATCTCATCATCGTCGTCATCTCTTCCGATGCCGTCCAATATTCGCTGGTGGATTATGCCGGCCGTCTGATCGATCGTTTCAGCGAGGAACGGCAGCAGGAGGTGTCAGGTGTCGGCCCATTCGTTGCGGCTCTGCGTGATGCCTTGCGGCGTATCGCTGCCCGTTCGCAGCTTGATCACGACAAGGTACTAATGATCTCGATCAGCAGCAAAGGTCTGGTCGACAACTCCGAGACGGTGCTGCGCTGGTCGCCGATTTTCGGGCGCGACGAAATCGACTTCGCTGCCGTGCTTGCCGACGAATGGTCGGCAAAGATCGTTCTCGGCAACGAGACCCTGCTCGTGGCTGCCGCTCTCGGCAGGCAGGAAGAAAACAACAAGGGTTCCGGCTTCCGCGCCATGGCGGCGCTATCGCTGGGGCATAGTATCGGCCTCGGCATCGTGCGCCGGGAAGAAGAGGGCGAGCATCAGGTCTCGGCCCCGAATTTCGGTCACATGATGCATGTGCCCGGCGGTGGCCTGTGTCGTTGCGGCGCGCGGGGCTGCATCGAAGCCTATGCCGGCTTCTATGCCATGCTGCGCACCGCCTTCGACGTGCCGCTCGATACCATCCCGGCGAAGTTCGTTCCCATTGCTGAGCTGGACAAGATCGCGGTCAGCGCCCGTAATGGCGGCCGCCGCAATGTCCTTGCTTTCCGTCAGGCCGGCCTGGCGCTCGGCAACGGTCTTTCTCGCGTACTCAGCCTGCACGAGCGCATGCCCATCGTCATCACAGGGCCGGGTGTGCGCTACTACGACTTGTTGATCGAGGGCATAACGGAAGGGCTGGCGGAATCGCATGTCGTGCGCATGGAAGGCATGCCGGAACTGCGTGTCGCTGTCGACGAACCGACGCTGGTCTTCGATGGGCACATCAACCGCGCCTTCTCAATCATCGACAATGATATCGTAAAGAGGGTCGGTTCGAGCATCGAGTTGCGTGCTCAGGCCGGTTGACGTTGACGATGAAGAGGGTCGCGATAATGGGTGCCGCGGCGGCGGGCCACGGCTCCTTCAATCAAAGCTGCCAATTTCGGCAGGCGCAATTGAGATCACTCCGTCGTCTCAAGGTGTTGACCTAGGTCGCGAATCTGCAGAATGCGGTCTATCAATCCCCATTCCAGTGCTTCTTCGGCAGTCATGAAGTAATCGCGATCCATGGCGCGTTCGAATTCCTCGTAGGAGCGGCCGCAATGCTCGGCATAGAGGCGTGTCATGCGGTGTTTCGTTCGCTTGATTTCCTCGGCGTGGATGAGCATGTCGGAAGCCTGGCCCTGGAAGCCGCCCAAGGGCTGATGGATATGAATGCTGGCATTGGGCAGCGCGGCGCGCTGGCCGGGCTCGCCCGACATCAGCAGGAAGGATCCCATCGAGCGGGCCGTTCCCATGCAGAGTGTATGCACCGGCGCGCGGATGTAACGCATGGTATCGTACATTGCGAGGCCGCTGGTCACGACACCGCCCGGCGAATTGATGTAGAGGCTGATCGGCTTTTTCGGGCTCTCCGCCTCAAGAAACAACAGTTGTGCGCAGACGAGAGCGGAGACGGTATCGTTCACCTCGCCATTCAGAAAGATGATTCTCTCGCGCAGCAGACGGGAATAGATGTCGAAAGACCGTTCCCCTCTGCTGGATTGTTCCACGACCATAGGGACGAGTTGCATCGCTTCGCTCATCGGCGAACTCCAATCATTGAAATTGTTGACGGTTTTGGCGTTGTTACGCGGCGCGCATGACGCAGAAGCCGTTGGTGTTTGCCGCGGCCTTCTCAGCCTTGCGAAGCCTGACATCATCAAGCTCATGGATGATGCGCAGGCTGGTGCCGCCGTGTGCGTTGGCACTTATCCTGAACGTCACGATGCTTTCGAGAAACGGCGGTGTATCGTCGCGCAACCGGTAGCGCACCTCCTCGCCGGGCGTGACCGAGATCGCCTCCGGGTCGGCCAAGGCTTCCTTCGGCAGCCAGTTTTCCCGAAGCTCGGGGGTGCTGACTGCGCGCCAGACCTTTTGCGGTGGCTCGCTGAACTCGTATTCCAGCTCGATCGCGTTCTTTTGCCCCGGCATCTTCTGACGGCTCATTGGTCCATATCCTTCAACAAGAGCTTGAGAGATTCCATGCGGGCCGGCCAGTAGGCGCGGTATTTCGCCAGCCACTCGGCGATAAGGGCAAGTCCTTCCGGATCGACTTCGTAATTCACGAAACGCCCCTGTCGTTCCTCCCTGACCAGCCCGGCGCTCCTCAGGACCGCGAGATGTTGCGACATCGCCGGCTGGCTGATCTCGATGCCTTCACGCAGAGCGCTGGCGTTCATCCCGCCCGTCGACAGCTTTTCGAAAATGGCGCGACGCGTCGGGTCCGCCAAAGCCCGGAATATCTCGTTCTCTATCATGGAAACAGATAAGCATGGACTTATGTTATTCGCAAGAGGCTTTTGTTGGGGGATGGGACCCGTAGCGGGCGCCAAAGAAAAAAGTCCGCCGCGAAGCGATTCGCGACGGACCTTAGGGAGGATCATAGTCCGTGTGGGAACGGAGCTGCTCAGTCGACCTTGATCAAGCGGCCTTCCTTGACCGACTGCAGGGCGGCATCCGCCAGCTTCAACGCGGCGAGGCCATCGGCACCTGACGGCGTGATGGCGGCGCCCTTTTCGATCGCGGCGATGAAGCTCGCGATCTCGTTGGCATAGGCCTCGGTGTAGCGCGTCATGAAGAAATCATGCAGCGGCGGGCGGGTATAGCCATCGCCATTGGCGACTTCGATGGAGAAGGGGCGCTGGTTTTCGGCCGCGACCATACCCTTCGAGCCGTGGATTTCGATGCGCTGATCGTAGCCGTAGGTGGCGCGGCGTGAATTGGAGATGATCGCCTGCTTGCCCGATGCCGTCTGGAGGATGACGGAAACGCTGTCGTAGTCGCCGGCTTCGCCGATCGCCTTGTCGACCAGGACGGCAGCGGTCGCGGTGACGGCGACGGGCTCTTCGCCGAGCAGGAAGCGCGCCATGTCGAAGTCATGGATGGTCATGTCGCGGAAGATGCCGCCGGAGCGCTTGATGTAGTCGACGGGCGGGGCGCCCGGGTCGCGCGAGGTGATCGTCACCATTTCGACGGTGCCGATGCGGCCTTCGTCGATGGCCTTCTTCACGGCCATGAAATGCGGGTCGAAGCGGCGGTTGAAGCCAACCATCAGCTTGCCCTTGGTCTCATCCACGACCTTGATGCAGGCTTTCACGCGGGCGAGGTCGAGATCGACGGGCTTTTCGCAGAAGACGGCCTTGCCGGCGCGGGAGAAGCGCTCGATGAGGTCGGCATGGGTATCGGTCGGCGTGCAGATCACGACCGCATCGATATCCTTGGCGGCCTCGATCGCCTCGATGGTGCGAACTTCGCAGCCGTAAGCGGCGGAGATGGCTTCGGCGGCAGCCGGAAACGCATCCGCAACAGCCACGAGCTTGGCATTGGCATCGCCGCTGACGGCCTTCGCATGCACCTTGCCGATACGTCCGGCACCGAGCAGACCAAATCTGACAGTCATTTTTACCTCCCTGAATTCGGAACAAATGAACCGAATAATGATCAATATGGAATTTTTATTCCATTTTCCGGTGGCGGCGTCAAGCCGCCAGTTCTTCACAATTGCGAAAACCGCCGTACCATACTGCGATATCCGAAATTTGCCTGTGCGAGCTAATTTCATTCAAACCGCTTCACAGCTTTCCCGCCGATGCGCTAAAGACAAATCTTCCTGAACAGGTGAACGAGACCCATGCAACTGATCGATCCGACCCATCCCATCTACAAGCCGCTTTGGGTGCGGATCCTGATTGTTGCTGTCTGCTTCGGGTGGTCCGCAGTCGAAACCCTCGGCTCACAGCCGTTCTGGGCCATGCTTTCGGGCGCGCTCGGAGCCTATTCGGCCTGGATGCTTCTGCTGAATTTTAAACCGGAGCCACCCGCTGCCAATACCGAAGCCGCGCCTCAGGGTGACGCCGATGAAGACGAGACGCCTGCGGACGACAAGAAGTAGTCATCGGGAGAGGCGGCGTATCGCCTCGTCGATCAATTGGTTGGCGAGTGTCATGCGGGTCGTTGCCTGTTCGCGAAAGGGTGCGGCAACACTGTCGGGATGATTGGCCTTGGCGAAGCTGCGACGCTTTTCATGAAGAGTATGGAGCGTAGTGTCCGACGTTATCGCCAGCTCCGCCGCAACCTCCTCCCGCGAGACTCGAGCCAGATGCTCCGGCATGACTGGTGGCTCCGGCTCCTTTGGTGCGGATTCAGGCTCCGGTGGGGGGGTGATGATCGGATCACCGAGATTGTCGCGATAGGCGTCATCGGTGCGATGGGCCTCCGGCGTCTCGCCGCCAAGCACGGTCGCAGCAAAGCTGACATTCAGTCCACGAATGCGATGTGTGACCTCTTCCTTTTCCAAGGCTTCCTCTTCCGTATCGAGACGGTCGAGCACGGATTGAAACAATGATTGCCTGAACAGCATGCGGGCCTCCACGCCATCTCCATAAGAGAGGAAGTTGGCGTGGAGCTTATGGCGTGCGGCGCTGCCTCTATGTCAGCGAGAGGGTCTTGCTCTCTTCCAGGATCATATCGTGCAGCAAGCGGGCGCTCGGCGGCATGGCCCGTTCGCGTGCGGTGATGAGGCTATAGGGTCTGACGTCGATATCGAAATCGGTCGGCAATATGCAGGACTCGCCGGCTTGCGACGATTGCCCGCATATGAATTGCGCCATATCGAGTGCGATTGGCGCGATCGCATCCGTCTTGCAGACGACGGCGAGGGTCAACAGCAGCGAGGAGGTGTTGACCACATTTTCCGGCAGCGGCACGCCGGCGGCAAGGAATATGTCCTCCACTTTACGGCGCAACAAGGTTCCTGGCGGCTGGAAGACCCAATCGTAGCGGCCAAGATCCTCAAGGCTGGCAGGCCCTTTTTCGAGCAGCGGATGCCCGTTGCGGACGACGAGACAAGCTTTCTCCACGCCGATTTCATGAGCCAGGAACAGGCGTGGGTCGAGATCGTCGGGGATGCGGCTGATAATGAAGTCATGACGCGCTGCCAAAAGCTCCCGTGCCAGAACGTTGCTGTTCTCGACCTCGATATTGATTTCGATGCCCGGATAGGCGCGCGTGACCCGCTGGATGGCCGGGACGACGAGGCTGATGGCCGGAGCGGTGACAGCCCCCAGGAAGACCGATCCGCCTCGTCCTGTCCGCAGAGCGCCGAGTTCGCGGCTCGCCTCACGCAGCTCGAGCAGGATCTTTCGCGCTCTCTTGGCCAGTGCGAGCCCGAAAGGGGTCAACACCACGCCTCGCGCGACGCGCTCGTAAAGCGGACTTTTGACGATGGACTCCATTTCCGAGAGCATGCGTGAAGCCGCAGGTTGTGACATGTTCATGGACTCGGCGGCGGCGGAGATCTGGCCGTGATCCTCGATTGTGACGATCATGCGCAGGTGATTGAGCTTCAGACCGGCCTTGAGCAACGTGTCGTCGCGAAAACTATCGGAATGAATCTCGATGCCTTCGCTGACATAATCGTTATATATTTTCTCCATAACGGCCAAATTTCCTGTTCGTCGGCAAAAAAGTACTATTTTTTATGATTATACCAAACATGGTATATGTTTAGCCAGTTATTCTATTTGACAGTTATACGAAATCGTACGAGTTTGCCGATCGTGCGCTGGTTGCAGTTCACAAGACGTGAGGGCGTGGAGGAGACCTGCTTCGTTTCTCACAATTGGAAGTAAACCATTCCTTCTACGGAACCTGCTGCAGTTTCGGGCGGGCTTTTTGTCCGTCATTTTATCAACAAGGGAGAGAGTAATGAAATCCATTATCTCATTGATGGCCGGCGCTGCGCTCGGCGTCGCTACGCTGGTCGCACCTGCCTTCGCGGCGGACAAGGGCACTGTCGGTATCGCTATGCCGACCAAGGCATCGGCTCGCTGGATCGACGACGGCAACAACATCGTCAAGCAGCTCCAGGCAGCCGGTTACGGCACCGACCTGCAGTACGGCGATGACGACATTCCGAACCAGCTCTCGCAGATCGAGAACATGGTTACCAAGGGCGACAAGGTTCTGGTCATCGCTTCGATCGACGGCACCACGCTGTCCGACGTTCTGCAAAAGGCTCATGATGCCGGCATCAAGGTCATCGCTTACGACCGTCTGATCCGCAACAGCGGCAATGTCGACTACTACGCCACGTTCGACAACTTCAAGGTCGGCGTTCTTCAGGCTGGCTCGATCGTTGACGCTCTCGGCCTCAAGGATGGCAAGGGCCCGTTCAACATCGAACTGTTCGGTGGTTCTCCGGACGACAACAACGCCTTCTTCTTCTATGACGGCGCAATGTCGGTCCTGAAGCCGTACATCGACAGCGGCAAGCTGGTCGTCAAGTCCGGTCAGATGGGCATGGACAAGGTCGGCACGCTGCGTTGGGATCCGGCAACGGCCCAGGCCCGCATGGATAACCTGCTGTCGGCCTACTACACCGACGCTCATGTCGACGCAGTTCTGTCTCCTTATGATGGCCTGTCGATCGGTATCCTGTCCTCGCTCAAGGGCGTCGGCTACGGCACCGGTGGCGTGAAGCTCCCGGTCGTTACGGGCCAGGACTCCGAAATTCCGTCGGTCAAGTCCATCATCGCTGGCGAGCAGCACTCCACGATCTTCAAGGACACCCGTGACCTTGCAAAGGTCACCGTCAACATGGTCAACGCCCTGATGGAAGGCAAGACGCCTGAAGTCAACGACACCAAGACCTACGACAACGGCGTCAAGGTTGTTCCGTCCTACCTGCTGACCCCGGTCGCAGTCGACAAGTCCAACTACGAGAAGATCCTCGTCGAGGGCGGTTACTACAAGGCTGACCAGCTGAAGTAATCTTCCGGTATAGCGGTCAGGGCTCGCTCGAGGGCGGGCCCTGGCTTTGATATTTAAGACGATCGCGCGGTCTGCTATGTTCGATCGCGGCGTTGGATTTGGACTATGGACGATACCATTCTCGAAATGCGGAACATCACCAAGTCGTTCCCCGGTGTGAACGCCTTGGAAAATGTCAATCTGAAAGTCCGTCAGGGCGAGATTCACGCGCTGGTCGGTGAAAATGGAGCCGGCAAGTCAACCCTGATGAAGGTGCTCTCGGGCGTCTATCCCGCCGGCACGTACGAAGGCGACATCTATTACGATGGCGCGGTTCGTCAGTTCAGGACGATCCGGGACTCCGAAGATATCGGCATTATCATCATCCATCAGGAGCTGGCGCTCGTGCCGCTTCTGTCGATCGCCGAGAACATCTTCCTGGGTAATGAGGTCGTCGCCAATGGCATGATCAATTGGCAGGAAACCTTTACCCGCACCAAAAAGCTGCTCGACAAGGTCGGCCTCAAGGAATCTCCGAATACGCTCGTGACCGACATCGGCGTCGGTAAGCAGCAGCTCGTCGAGATCGCCAAGGCTCTGTCGAAAAGCGTGAAGCTGCTTATTCTCGACGAGCCGACGGCATCGCTCAACGAAAGCGATTCGGACGCATTGCTCAACCTCCTCATGGAGTTCCGCAACCAGGGCATCACGTCGATCATCATTACGCACAAGCTCAACGAAGTGCGCAAGGTGGCCGACGAGATCACGGTTCTGCGCGACGGCATGGCCGTCAAGACGCTGAACTGTCACGAGGAAGAGATCAGCGAAGATATCATCATTCGCAATATGGTCGGCCGCGAGCTTGCCGATCGTTATCCGCCGCGTTCGGTGCCGATCGGCGAGACGATCTTCGAAGTCAAGAATTGGAATGCCTTTCACCAGCAGCATCGTGACCGCCAGGTTCTGCACGATATCAACGTCAATGTCCGCAAGGGCGAAGTCGTCGGTATCGCGGGCCTGATGGGCGCCGGTCGCACCGAATTCGCCATGAGCGTCTTCGGTAAGTCCTACGGCCACAAGATCACTGGCGAAGTCTTCGTCGAAGGCAAGCAGGTCGACACCACCACGGTGCGCAAGGCAATCGATGCCGGTCTCGCCTACGTGACCGAGGACCGGAAGCAGCTGGGTCTCGTCCTGTCGAACAGCATCCTTCACAACACCACGCTGGCCAACCTGCTCGGCGTCTCCAAAGCGACCGTTATCGACGATGTTCGCGAGCTGCAGGTGGCGACCAATTATCGCGCCAAGCTGCGCATCCGCTCGGCCGGCGTCTTCCAGGAGGCGGGCAATCTCTCCGGCGGCAACCAGCAGAAAGTGGTGCTGTCGAAGTGGCTGTTCTCCGATCCGGACGTCCTGATCCTCGACGAGCCGACGCGCGGCATCGACGTCGGTGCCAAATATGAAATCTATTCCATCATCAACCAGCTTGCCGCCGACGGAAAGGGCGTTCTGATGATCTCATCGGAAATGCCCGAGCTTCTCGGCACCTGTGACCGCATCTACGTCATGAACGAAGGGCGTATCGTCGCCGAACTGTCAAAAGCAGAGGCGAGTCAGGAGAGCATCATGCGCGCTATCATGCGCTCAGGGGAGAAGCATCAATGAGTTCGGCCAACCCAGCCACGGAAAGCAGCCACGTCGTTTCCATCGGCGACCATATCCGCAACAACATCCGCGAATACGGCATGTTGATCGCGCTCGTGGTCATCATGCTGCTGTTCCAGTATCTCACCAACGGCGTTCTGTTCAGGCCGCAAAACCTGACCAACATCGTTCTGCAGAACTCGTTCATCGTCATCATGGCGCTCGGCATGCTGCTTGTCATCGTAGCCGGGCACATCGACCTATCGGTCGGTTCCGTCGTCGGCTTTGTCGGTGCGGTGGCGGGCGTTCTGGTCGTGCAGATGCACATGAACCTGGCGCTCGCGACGGTCATTTGTCTGCTGATGGGCGCCGCGGTCGGCGCCTGGCATGGATACTTCATCGCCTATCATCGCATACCGTCTTTCATCGTGACGCTGTCGGGTATGCTGGTTTTCCGCGGCCTGACCTATGCGATCATCAATACGACAGGCAACGGCAGCAGCATCGGTCCGTTTCCGCCGGCATTCCAGATCGTCGCAACGGGCTTCATTCCTGATTTTGCCGATATGGGCGGCATCCATTCGACGTCGATCCTGCTGACTGTCGCCATCCCGATTGTCATGTTCTTCCTCTCGTGGCGTCGCCGTAGCGTCAACGAGAAGCACGGCATCGATGTCGAGCCATTCAGCTTCTTTGTCGGTCAGAATCTGGTGGTTGCGGCTGCGACCATCTTCATCGGCTACCAGATTTCTTCCTACAGAGGTCTGCCGAATGTTCTGATCCTCATGCTGCTGCTGATTGCGCTCTACGCTTTCGCCACGCAGCGCACCACGATCGGCCGTCGCATCTACGCTATGGGCGGGAATGAGAAGGCGACCAAGCTTTCGGGTATCGATACCCGCCGCCTGACATTCTACACCTTCATCAACATGGGCATTCTTGCCAGCATCGCCGGCATCATCATCGCCACGCGACTGAACTCGGCAACTGCCAAGGGTGGTGACGGTCTGGAGCTCGACGTGATCGCGGCCTGCTTCATCGGCGGCGCTTCGGCTTCCGGCGGCGTCGGCAAGGTCACGGGTGCCGTTATCGGCGCTCTGATCATGGGCGTGCTGAACCAGGGTATGTCGATCCTCGGATACCAGACGGACTCCCAGAAGATGATCAAGGGCGCGGTCCTTCTCGCCGCCGTCTTCATCGACGTCTACAACAAGAACAAGGGTTGATCGCACGAGCGATCAACCCAGGCTTTTAAAACCAAATCCATGACAGAGTCCGGCTCTCGTTGAGAGCCGGAGCGGGAAACTGCATCCGAGCTCTGTCTATTCGGAAAGGATGAAAGACATGCTCATCTCGCAGATCAAGGGTTCGAACGGCGAGATCGTCGTTGCCGTCCGCAACGGTCCCGGTGAAGCCGCCAAGGCCGTCGTCAATGGCGACAGCGTTTACAAGCTCGCGATGGAAGCCGCCGACAGCGGCAAATCGCTTGCTTCAGTCATCGAGGCGCATGGTCTTGGAGAGGCGATCGATCTGGACAAGGCCTATGCCGAAGGCCGTTTCCTGCCGCCGATCACCCATCCGGACGCGGCTCATCTACATCTGACCGGCACGGGTCTCACGCATCTCGGCTCGGCTGCCACGCGCGATTCCATGCACAAGAAGACGACGGAAGCGGCTGAAGAGACGCTGACCGACTCCATGAAGATGTTCAGGATGGGCATCGAGGGCGGCAAGCCGAAGGCGGGCGAAAAGGGCGTGCAGCCTGAGTGGTTCTACAAGGGCAACGGTCATGGCGCCTCAGCCCCGGGTGCGGCGCTGGTGTCTCCGTCCTTCGCGCTCGACGGCGGCGAGGAGCCTGAGATGGCGGGCATCTACGTCATCGCCAAGGATGGTTCGCCATTCCGTATCGGCTTCGCACTGTCGAATGAATTCTCCGATCACGTCACCGAGCGGATCAACTACCTCTATCTCGCCCATTCCAAGCTGCGCCCGGCAAGCTTCGGGCCGGAAATCCGCGTCGGCGCAGCGCCTGAGGACATTCGCGGCACGTCCCGCATCAAGCGCGGCGACAAGGTAATCTTCGAAAAGCCATTCCTGTCTGGTGAAGCGAACATGTCGCACACTTTCGCCAACCTCGAGTATCACCATTTCAAATACGGCCTCTTCCGCGCCCCCGGCGATGTGCATGTGCACATGTTCGGTACGGCGACGCTTTCCTTTGCCGAGGGTATCAAGCCGGAAGCAGGCGACGTCTTTGAGATCGAAGTTGCTGAATTCGGCCTGCCGCTGCGCAATCCGCTGGCGGTTGCCGCCGAAGAGAATGTGGCTGTTCGCCAGCTGTAATTCGTCGAGCCCGGCTGCTAGGCTCGGCCGGGCATCTCCAATACGAACCAGGAAGGCATGACGCGATGACCATTCATCAGAACCTGATCGCCGGCGAGTGGACCGGAACCGCCGGTACCGAGAACATCAACCCGTCGGATACGAACGAGGTCGTCGGCCTCTATGCGAGCGCGAATGCGCAGGATGTCACGGACGCGATCGCTGCAGCCAGGGCTGCCTTTCCAGCCTGGTCGCGGTCCGGCATTCTCGAGCGCCACACGATCCTGAAGAAGACAGGTGAGGAAATCCTGGCACGCAAGGAAGAGCTCGGCGCTCTGCTTGCCCGGGAGGAAGGCAAGACGCTTCCCGAAGCGATCGGCGAGACGATCCGCGCCGCGCAGATTTTCGACTTCTTTGCCGGCGAGGCGCTGCGCCTGGCGGGTGAGGTGCTGCCCTCGGTGCGTCCGAATATCGGCGTCGAAATCACCCGCGAGCCGCTCGGCGTCATCGGCATCATCACGCCCTGGAACTTCCCGATCGCCATTCCGGCCTGGAAGATCGCGCCGGCGCTTTGCTACGGCAACACCATCGTCTTCAAGCCGGCCGATCTCGTGCCGGGCTGCTCCTGGGCGATCGTCGATATCCTCCATCGCGCCGGCTTGCCGAAGGGGGTGATGAACCTTGTCATGGGCAAGGGCTCGGTCGTCGGCCAGGCCATGCTCGACAGCCCGGTTCTGTCGGGTCTCACCTTCACCGGCTCGGTCGGCACCGGCAAGCGCGTGGCGCTGTCCTCCGTCGAGCACGGCCGCAAGTATCAGCTCGAAATGGGTGGCAAGAACCCGATGGTCGTGCTTGACGATGCCGACCTGACGGTTGCCGTCGAGGCCGCCGCCAATTCCGCCTTCTTCTCGACCGGCCAGCGCTGCACGGCCTCGTCGCGCCTGATCGTCACCGAAGGCATTCACGACAAGTTCGTGGCGGCGCTGACCGAGAAGCTGAAGACGCTCAACGTCGACAATGCCTTGAAGTCCGGCACGCATATCGGTCCCGTCGTCGATGCCAAGCAGCTGAAGACCGACACCGACTATATCGAGATTGGCCGCCAAGAAGGCGCAAAGCTTGCCTTCGGCGGCGAACTCGTCAGCCGCGACACGCCCGGCTTCTACCTGCAGCCGACGCTGTTCACCGAGGCAACGAACCAGATGCGCATCAGCCGCGAAGAGATCTTCGGGCCGGTGGCCTCGGTCATTCGCGTCAGGGATTACGACGAGGCGCTCGCTGTTGCCAACGACACGCCGTTCGGCCTGTCCTCCGGCATTGCCACCACGAGCCTGAAGCATGCGACGCATTTCAAGCGCAATGCTGAGGCGGGCATGGTGATGGTCAACCTGCCGACGGCGGGTGTTGACTTCCACGTGCCGTTCGGTGGCCGCAAGGGCTCGTCCTTCGGTCCGCGCGAGCAGGGCAAATATGCCGCCGAGTTCTTCACCACGGTCAAGACCGCCTACACGCTGGCCTGACCATCGATTTCAAGGCCCGGGCGCGAACGAGGCGGCCCGGGTGGCGCAAAAGGTACTGAGACTATGAAAAAGAAAACTGAATGGCCGCGCAAGTTGCGCTCCTACGACTGGTTCGGCGGCACCGGCAAGAATGCGATCATGCATCGCTCCTGGATGAAGAACCAGGGCCTGCCGGCCGACACGTTCGATGGTCGCCCGATCATCGGCATCTGTAACACCTGGTCGGAGCTGACGCCTTGCAACGCGCATCTGCGCGACCTTGCAGAGCGCGTGAAGCGTGGTGTTTACGAAGCCGGCGGCTTTCCTGTCGAATTCCCGGTCTTCTCCGTCGGCGAAAGCACGCTGCGCCCGACGGCGATGATGTTCCGCAACCTGGCGGCCATGGACGTCGAAGAAGCGATCCGCGGCAATCCGGTCGATGGCGTCGTGCTGCTCGGCGGCTGCGACAAGACCACGCCGAGCCTGCTGATGGGCGCTGCCTCGGTCGACATCCCGGTCATCCTCGTTTCCGGCGGCCCGATGCTGAACGGCAAGTGGCGCGGCAAGGATGTCGGCTCCGGCACGGCGATCTGGCAGTTCTCGGAAATGGTGAAGTCCGGCGAGATGTCGCTGGATGAATTCATGGATGCAGAGCAGGGCATGGCCCGCTCGGCCGGCAGCTGTATGACCATGGGGACGGCCTCGACCATGGCCTCGATGGCCGAAGCGCTCGGCATGACGCTGCCGGGCAATGCCGCTATCCCCGCTGTCGATGCACGCCGCCGTGTCATCTCGCAGCTCTCTGGCCGCCGCATCGTCGACATGGTCAAGGAAGACCTGAAACCATCGGACATTCTGACGAAGGAAGCGTTCGAGAACGCGATCCGCGTCAATGGTGCCGTCGGTGGCTCGACCAACGCCGTCTTGCACCTTTTGGCACTCGCCGGCCGCGTCGGCGTCGAGTTGTCGCTCGATGATTGGGATCGTCTCGGCCGCGAAGTGCCGACGATCGTCAATCTGCAGCCGTCGGGCAAGCACCTGATGGAAGAGTTCTACTATGCCGGCGGTCTGCCCGTCGTCATCAAGGCGGTCGGCGAAATGGGCCTGCTGCACAAGGACGCGATCACCGTGACGGGCGAAAGCATCTGGGCCGGCGTCAAGGATGTGGTCAACTACAATGACGACGTCATCGTGCCGCGTGAGAAGGCGCTGACGCAGTCGGGCGGCATTGCCGTTCTGCGCGGCAATCTCGCGCCGAAGGGCGCTGTCCTGAAGCCATCCGCCGCGTCGCCGCATCTGATGCAGCACAAGGGTCGTGCGGTCGTCTTCGAAAGCATCGAGGATTATCACGCCCGCATCAACCGCGACGATCTCGACATCGACGAGAACTGCATCATGGTGCTGAAGTATTGCGGCCCGAAGGGTTATCCGGGCATGGCGGAAGTCGGCAATATGGGCTTGCCGCCGAAAGTGCTGAAGAAGGGCATCACCGACATGATCCGCATCTCCGATGCGCGCATGTCCGGTACGGCTTACGGCACCGTCATTCTGCACACAGCGCCGGAAGCCGCTGATGGCGGGCCGCTGGCGCTGGTCCAAAATGGCGACATCATTGCCGTCGACGTTCCGGCCCGCACGATCCAGCTCGAGATTTCAGACGAGGAAATGGCAAAGCGCCGCGCTGCCTGGGTGTCCCCGGTCAAGCCGCTCACTGGCGGCTACGGCGGTCTCTATGTGAACACTGTCATGCAGGCCGATACCGGCGCCGACCTCGACTTCCTCGTCGGCCCGCGCGGCTCGGAAATCCCGAACAACCGCGACAGCCATTAAGTTGGTGCTTTCATGTACAGCCAGGGGCGGGATGAAAATCCCGCCTTTTTCTATGGCGTGTACTGGATGCAAGGTGAGTGAAGCAACCAAGGGATGTGTTGAAGACGGATGTTCTTGTCTTGCCGGTCTTCGCGGGGTATGAGGGCGGCATGAAACTTTGTCGAAGTATCAGCTGCATGAGGCTCTCGCGCTAAATGCGTGGAGAGCGTGAGCGCGAGCGATGGTCAAGTCGCTCGTGGCGTTGTCGCTTGCCGTTCCGCAAGCGCATTTTCTCATGCAGTGAGTTCTACAATGGACAATTTTTTCGAAAGCCCTTTCAAGGGCAAGACCCTCGTTGAGCAGGTCACTCACCCCAATATCATCGTCGGACGTTACAGCTACTATTCGGGCTATTATCACGGTCATGGCTTCGACGATTGCGCGCGGTTCCTTCCTCCAGCGAAGGGTGTCGACCGATTGATCGTCGGCAGTTTCTGCTCGATCGGGTCGGGGGCCGCCTTCATCATGTGCGGGAACCAGGGCCATCGGCACGATTGGATCAGCACCTTTCCCTTCTATTGGATGTCGGAAGTTTCCGCCTTTGCGGAGGCGGAGAACGGCTATCTGCCGGCAGGGGACACCGTGATCGGCAATGACGTCTGGATCGGTTCCGAGGCGATGGTGATGCCGGGCGTCCAAATCGGCGACGGTGCGATCATAGGCACGCGCGCTCTGGTGACACGCGATGTCGAACCCTACGCCGTCGTTGGCGGCAATCCCGCCCGCACGATCCGCAAGCGGTTTGACGACGATCGCGTGAGGCTGCTTCTCGAGATGAAGTGGTGGGATTGGTCCGACGACCAGCTGAAGGCAGCGATGCCGATCATCACCAGCGGTGACGTAGAAGCCCTTCATCGCCATTGGCGATGCGCTGTGAAATCTGACTGATCTTGAAGCGGGCAACTGATGCCCGCTTGCAGTCAGCACGGTTGGCCGCAGGGACTCTCGATCTCGAGATCCTGCGGCCAGTCCGGACCAGCGCGAAGGCGTTCTGGTGAACGGGACAGGCTGTGCTTGCCTCTATCAGCTCTGACTTTGGCTCTGGCTTTGACTTTGGTTCGCAACCGTTACCTTGACGGTAAGGGTTTCGCCCGGTGTGCCGACCCGCATGCCGGAAACGGGCGCGGCGTCCCGATAGCACAGGCCCGTCGCAATGCGGACATAGCGGGCATCGGGACAGACGTCGTTGGCCGGATCGAAGCCGACCCAGCCGAGGCCGGGGATATGCGCCTCGGCCCAGGCATGCGTTGCAGCTTGCTCGTTCTTGCCTTCCATCATCAGGTAACCAGAGACGTAGCGTGCCGGAATCTGGAGTGCGCGAGCGCCGGCGATGAAGATATGCGCGTGGTCCTGACAGACGCCGCTTTTTGCCTCCAGAGCCTGTTCGGCGGTTGTCTCCGTGTCGCTGGTGCCAGGCTTGTATTCCACGGATTGATGGATCGCACTCATCAGTGCGTGCATTCTGGCGAGGTCGCTGTCCCCGGACAGCCCTCGCGTCAACTCCCTTGTCAGCTTTCCGGCCTTCGTACGCGGCGATTCCCGCAGGAAGAGCCAGAGGGGCGCGAAGCCGGCATGCGGCCCCACCACGCCATTGAGATCCTGCGTTTCCACTTCGCCCGTTGCGACGATCCTCGTCGTTTCCTGCTGTCCGTCGAGCGAGACGAGGGTAACGCGATTGCCGAACTGGTCGTCATATTCCACTTCGGGACTGGCGCCCTCGACAGATAGTTTCCAGTTCGAGACCGTTTGCCCGGTGCCGGTGAGCGGCGTCAGGCGCAGGCGCTGCAGCGAAAACTGCGACGGTTGGTGGTAGCGATATTCCGTAATATGGCTGATCGTCAGTTTCATTATGTCGCCCGCCTACTCATAGAACCGATAGCCATCGGAAATCTCCGCGCCCAGCTTGTTGTTGCGGGCGACGAAATCCTCCAGGAACTCATGGAGGCCTTGATCCATGATGCGCTTGATCGTCAGCTTTTGCAGTGACTGGCGAATGGCTTCGGCCGTGTCGTGTGCTGGCAACCGCTTTTCGTATTCTGCGCCAAGATAGCCCATGTTGCTGACGATCTTGTCGTAGCAATAGGCAAGGGAACGTGGCATCTGGCCGTTGAGGATCAGGAAGTCAGCGATGTTGGCCGGCTTGTATTCGGGATCGTAGGCCCATTTGTAGGCCCGGTGCGCCGACACCGATCGCAGGATTGATTCCCACTGCGCATTGTCGAGCGAGGAGCCGACATGCGACACGGAGGGGAGAAGCACATAGTATTTCACGTCGAGGATGCGGGCCGTGTTGTCTGCGCGTTCGATGAAGGTGCCGATGCGAGCGAAATTATAGAGCTCATTGCGCAGCATCGAGCCGTGAAAGGCGCCGCGGATCAACCCCGCACGCTGCTTGATGACGTCGATCGTCTCGGGCAGTTCGGCGGTCTTCAGTTTCTTGCCGAGCAGCGATTTCAGCTCGATCCAGCATTCGTTGGTCGCTTCCCAGGTGTCACGGGTCAGCGCCGTGCGCACCATACGGGCATTGTTGCGTCCGTACTCGATACAGGACATCACGCTCGAGGGATTGGCCCGGTCGCGCATCAGGTAGTCGATGGCGTCGGCACCGGTCATCTTGTCGTGCACTTGGCCATAGGCTTCGCGCACCCCGGCGCTTTGCAGAACGCCGTCCCAATCGTCATCGGCGGCATCGCTGCGAGTCAGCGACATGCGCTGACCGGCATCGACGAGGCGGGCAATGTTTTCGGCGCGCTCGATGTAACGGAACATCCAGTAGAGGCCATTCGCGGTTCTTCCCAGCATGTCCGATCAGTCCTCCAGAACCCAGGTGTCTTTGGTGCCGCCGCCCTGGCTGGAATTGACCACCAGCGAGCCTTCCTTCAGCGCCACGCGGGTGAGCCCGCCGGGAATGATCCGCACCTTGTTGGAGACGAGGACATAAGGCCGTAGATCGACATGCCTGGGCGCAATGCCCTTGTTCACCATGATCGGCACTGTCGACAGCGAAAGGGTTGGCTGCGCGATGTAGTTGTTCGGCTTGCTCTTCAGTTTCTCCGCAAAGGCAATGCGCTCCTTCTTCGAGGCGGTCGGTCCAACGAGCATGCCGTAGCCGCCGGAACCGTGAACTTCCTTGACGACGAGATCCGCTAGATTCTCGAGCACATATTTCAGGCTGTCGGGTTCCGAACAGCGCCAGGTCGGTACGTTTTCGAGGATCGGTTTGCGGCCGGTGTAGAATTCGACGATCTCCGGCATGTAGGAATAGATCGCCTTGTCGTCCGAGATGCCGGTGCCGGGCGCGTTGGCGATGGTAATATGGCCAGCGCGGTAAACATCCATGATGCCGGGAATGCCGAGCGCGGAATCCGGTCGGAAGGTGAGGGGGTCGAGGAAGTCGTCATCGACGCGGCGATAGAGGACGTCGATGGCCTCATAGCCGCGTGTCGTGCGCATTTTGACCTTGCCGTCGATAACCCGAAGATCCGAACCCTCTACCAGTTCGACACCCATCATGTCGGCGAGGAACGAGTGCTCGTAGTAAGCGGAGTTGTAAATGCCAGGTGTCAGCACCGCGACGCGCGGCTTGCCCTTGCAGCCGGGAGGGGCAAGCGAAGCCAGGCTCTGGCGCAGCTGTAATGGGTAGTCCTCGACGCGCTGCACCTTGTTCTGGTGAAACAGCTCGGGGAACATCTGCATCATCGTTTCGCGGTTTTCGAGCATGTAGCTGACACCGGAAGGCGTGCGGGCATTATCCTCAAGCACATAGAACTGGTCTTCGCCCGTGCGGACGATATCGGTGCCGACGATGTGGGTGTAGACGCCGCCCGGCGGACGGAAACCGATCATCTCAGGCAAGAAGGCATCGTTCTTTTCGATCAGCTCGCGCGGGATACGCCCGGCACGGATGATTTCCTGCTTATGGTAGATGTCATCGAGGAAGGCGTTGAGGGCGATGACCCGCTGTTCGATGCCCTGAGCAAGCTTGCGCCATTCGCGGCCTGATATGATGCGGGGAATGATGTCGAAGGGGATGAGCTTTTCGGAGGAGTCTGCGTGTCCGTAGACCGCAAAGGTAATTCCCGTTTTTCGGAAGATGGTTTCCGCATCTCGGGACTTGGAAATCAAGTGGCCTCTGTCCTGGCCGGAGTACCACTCGAAGTATTTCTCATAAGGTGCGCGCGGACTTTCATCCGCAGTCATCATTTCATCAAATGCCAAAGGCGCGGTCCCCGTGTTTTCACCCATTTGAATACAATGATTTTTACAATGCAAGAAGTATGCGCAGTTGCCGATACGAATTTCGAAATATCGAAAAATGCCGGATTTGCAGGCAGTTAAGAATAGAGCAGCCGTTGCTGGTCCGATCTTGTGGCATTACTCGGCTCAAAATTTGAGCATTTGACCGATTTGCAGACCGAACAACTGATTGGCGGCTGCGGTTCACCAACGGTGAAGAAAAATTGATCGCTGTTTTCAGCAGATGGATTTTGACCGTTCCGGCGGCATCGGCTATCAGCCTGCAACCCCCTTCGCGCAGCATTCTGAGTTCGCCTTTGATTTGAGCTCCGATGCGCAAAACACATATCGGTTCCAATTCCATGTCCCTCGATAGACTTGCACCAGCGATCTTCGTTCTTCTCTGGTCCACCGGCTGGATCGTTGCCAAATATGCCTCACTGCATTCAGGCCCGTTCACGTTCCTGATGATGCGCTACAGCCTATCGGCGCTTGCCTTCGTGCTGCTCTGTTCTTTCACCGGCGCCCGCTGGCCGCGTGACTGGTCGAGCGTCTATCGGGCCATATACTCCGGCATGTTCCTGCATGGCATCTATCTGGCCGGTCTTTGGTGGGCGATCGCCGAAGGCGTGCCGGCCGGTATTTCCGGTATCATCGCAGCCTTGCAGCCGCTGATGACAGCCATGGCGGCGCCATTCCTCGTCGGCGAGCGTATTCAGCCGATCCAGCGTCTTGGCTTGCTGCTCGGCTTTCTCGGCATCGCCATTGCCATATCGCCGAAGCTGCTGTCGTCGGGCACGGCCGATCTATGGCAGTCCGCGATCCCGCTCGTCGTCAATCTCCTGGCGATGGTATCGGTGACTTATGGGACGCTCTACCAGAAGCGGCATCTTCAAACCGGTGATCTGCGCACTATCGCAACCTTGCAGTATGTCGGCGCATTGATCGTCACGGTGCCATTGGCTTTCACGTTCGAAGATCTGCATTTCGACGGCACGCAGACGGCGATTCTCTCGCTCCTCTGGTCGGTGTTCGGCCTGTCGATGGGGGCGGTCGGTCTGCTGCTCTATCTCATCCGCCGAGGACAAGTCTCACGCGCGGCATCGCTGATCTACCTTATGCCGCCGGCCGTCGCCATCGAAGCGGCGATCGCCTTTGGCGAGCCGCTGACACTGCCGATCATCATCGGCACGGTTATCGTGGTCGTGGGGGTTTATCTGACCAATCGGCGCACGGCTGATGTCGTGCCGGAATAGAAATGAAATGACGGGATAAAGAAAAGGGGGCCGGTTGGCCCCCTTTTTTTGATCTTGCATCAGGCGCGTTCGCGACGCTGGCCGCCATTGCCGGGGCCGCGGCGCTTCATGCGGCCGTTACCGCCGTTGCGCTGTTCGCCCTGTCCATTCTGGTTGCGGTCGTCATTGTGACGACCCGCCGGGCGGCCGTGCGAATGGCGCTGACCGCGATGTGCGCCGGCTTCGTGCGCACCGGCGTTACCATTCGCAGGATTGCCATGCTGCGGCTTGCGCGCCGGACGGAAATCGGAGGTCGACACCAGATCGTTGTCGATTTCCGGACGCGGCGTCTGCTCGTTGCGGCGCTGGCCACGGAAATCGGCGTTGCGGTTGTTTTCGCGCTGCGGACGATCTTCGCGCGGACGGCGTTCCTGACGTTCGCCAGCCTGGCCGCGTGCGTCCCCATTTTCCTTGTCGAAGAAAGGACGACGAGCCGGGCGAGCCGGACGACCTTCAGCACGACCCTGACCGGCGCCACGACCCTGGCCTTGGCTCTGGCCACCACGGGCGCCGCCGCCGCGATTGTTGCCGCGAGCCGGACGGCCGCGGTCGGCCGGAGCCTCGCCGCTGGCAACGGCGATTTCGATGCCCATCAGGCGCTCGATATCGCGAAGCAGGCGGATTTCGTCCGGAGCGCAGAACGCGATGGCAATGCCGTCGCGACCGGCGCGGGCGGTACGGCCGATGCGGTGGACGTAGGCGTCCGGCACTTCTGGCAGGTCGAAGTTGTAGACATGCGAAACGCCGGGAATGTCGATGCCGCGCGCAGCAACGTCGGTGGCGACGAGAACGCGGACTTCACCATCGCGGAAGCCCTTGAGTGCGCGTTCGCGCTGGCCCTGGCTCTTGTTGCCGTGGATGGAGGCGGCGGCGAAGCCGACATGGTCGAGATGCTTCATCAGCTTCTCGGCGCCATGCTTGGTACGCAGGAAGACGATGGCGCGGCCATCCGGGTTGGCGGAGATCGTTTCCTTGAGGATTTCGGTCTTGTGGTTCTGGCCGGCGACGAAGTGAACGTACTGCTCCACCTTGTCGGCTGCCTTGCCCGGAGGCGAGACTTCGACCTTGACGGGATTGCTCAGGTAATCCGAAGCGAGATCGGCAATCGCCTTCGGCATAGTGGCCGAGAACAGCAGGGTCTGGCGCTTGGCCGGGACGAGCTTGGCGATCTTGCGCAGGTCGTGGATGAAGCCGAGGTCAAGCATCTGGTCGGCCTCGTCGAGGACGAGATGGGTGACGTGGCCGAGCGACAGGGCGCGGCGGCTGATGAGATCGAGCAGGCGGCCAGGCGTGGCGACGAGAATATCGGTGCCGCGCTCCAGCTGAAGCTGCTGCTTATTGATCGAGGCGCCACCGACGACGAGGTTGATCCGCAGGTGCGTCTTGCGCACGAAGAGCTTCAGGTTGTCGGCGATCTGGTTTACCAGTTCGCGGGTCGGGGCGAGGATCAGCGTGCGGACGGTGCGGTTGTCCGGGCGCTTGGGATCCTTCAGCAGCATTTCGATGATCGGCAGGCCGAAAGCGGCCGTCTTGCCGGTGCCGGTCTGGGCGAGGCCGATCAGATCGCGGCCCTGGAGAACCAGCGGGATAGCCTGTGCCTGGATCGGAGTCGGGGTGGCGAAGTTGTTCTGCGACAGCGTATCGACGATCTGCTTGGAGAGACCAAGCGAGTGAAAATCGGTCAATTCAATACCTTTCGGGGGCGCCAAAGCAAAAAGGCCGGGTCGCACCATGCGGTCCGGTCTGTCTCTGGCGTCAAGAACCCCGCGTGAAGTGGGAACTTGTAAGTTGGAAAAAGCTTTCCAGCGCATCTGACCGCCTTGGGTGCGGTCTCATTATCTAAAGCGCTTTTGTCCTTCTCTTGCGTACGTCTAGTCCCGCAGGGCACGCTCACGCGGCGGCCGGAAGGTGAAAGCTGAGGCGCATTTGGTCTTATTTGCGCCCAAAGTCAAGGGGCACAGGCAAAAGCTTTTCAATGGACAAAGAAGGATGCCGCCAAAATCGGGCGGCATCCCTGATCATGTAACTCTGAAATGCGCGCCAGCAGTTGCTGTGTTTCAAGCCTTAGCGGCAGACCTCGACACGATATGGGCGGCCCCAGCCATCGTGACGCCAGGCCCAATAGCAGCTTGGATAGGGGCGCACATAGACCCGCTCATAGGCGGGGCCGGCGTAGTAGGCAGGATAGGCGGGGTAGGCAGGATAATAAGCGGGGTATGCCGGGCGTACCGCTCCGGCGACGAGAGCCCCGCCGACGACACCGGCAGCAAGGCCGCCGAAAAAGGCGCCGCGCTCTGAGGCGCTGGCATTGGTAGTGGTTACGACGGTAGCACTGCCGAGCGTCAGCGCGATCAAGCCGGCCGTCGTTAAGCTGCGAAGCACAGACATTGAAATCCCTTTCCCAAAACAAAGGCCTCCCAGCCGAAGCCGAGCTTGAAGGTGCGCGCGAAACGGGGCGAAGTCGCGGCTGAAAAATGGGCGGCCGCATTAAATTTTGTTCATTATAGAATAGGCGAAAGCAGTTGATTTTGCTTCTAAAATCTCTGCGTGTGCCGCCTCATTTTTCGCGGTTGGCGACCATGCCAAGTGCGACGGACGAGAACTGCTCTCATCCATGGCCCGAGCGCTACCGCATGGTGCCGGCTAAACATGGTTAACATCTTTTTAAAGCGATTTATGATAGAGCGTCGCTTGATGAACTACCATGTGTGGTGAGAAGAGAGGCTTTGTTTGACCTTGGACGGTGAACTGCTTGACATAGCATGCCGCCGGATCGCCAATCTGGATAGGCCTGCCTACATCAAGAACAGCGAGCTGCGCTACGTCGCGGTCAATGACGCCTATGCGCGCTTTTTCGGGCGCGACATCTCCGATTTCATCGGCAATCGAAGCCACGAAATTCTCGATGCGGGCGAGAGCGCCGAGAGGGAAGACAAAGAGCGCCGCGCGCTGGTTTTCTCTTCGGAAGAGATGGCGCTGTGTTTCGATGCTGCTGGCCGCCAAAGATCGCGCATACAGATCGAAAGCTTCTCTCCCTCGGAGGATCGCGTCTATATCTTCGGCGTGTTTCTTGATGCACCGACAGTCTTCGGTGTCGCCTCAGCTTCTGGCCGTTCTCAAGAGAAGATCGATCGGGCAAGCTTTTTTCGGACCGTTCTGGAAGATTTGCCGGTCGCGACCTTCGTGCGCGATGCGAACCATCGGCTCGTCTATTCCAACAGCGCCCATGCCGACATCATCGGGCTCGATCGCGCGGAAATGGTCGGCAAGACCGAGCACGAGATGTTCGACGTCGGTGCCGATGACTTCTTCGCCGCAAACGAGGATGCCCTCAGGGAGGGGCGTGGACACGAGTTCGAGAGCGAAATCGTCGACCGACAGCAGGTGAGGCGGCCGGTGAAAATTCGCCTGAACCGGGCGACGACGGATGACGGCAGTCACTACACAATCGGCTCTGTTACCGATATCTCGGCTTTGAAGCTGCGGGAAATGCAGATCATCGAGGCGCAGGCTCGTGCCGAGGCTCTGCACCATGATCTCGACAATATTCTTCGTTCGATGCCGATCGGGGTTCTGATCCACGATAGCGACTACATCGTCGAATACGTCAACGATGCCTGGTACGAGATTTGGGATTTCTCCAAGGACGAGCGTTTCGAGGGCCGGCCCTATCGCGATCTGATCGCGAGACATTTCGCCCTGGAGCGTTTCGGTCCGGACAACAGCCGAAGCGTCGAGGATATCTATCAGGCGCGTCTGGCTGCCTTGCGCAAGGCGGGGTCGCATCTGCAGACGGAAGTGAATTTTGCTGATGGCAAGTCCGTCATCATCGATGCACGCCGAATATCCAATGGCAGGACATTGATGTCCTACACGGACATCTCATCCGTGAAGCAGCAATCACTGGAGATAACCGAGACGCGACTGGCGCTGGAGCGTCTTGGCGAACTGATGGCGGACGCGCTGCAGGCCATGTCGCAAGGTTTGCTGATCGTGCAGGACGGCACGATCATGCTGGCAAACGACACCATGCAGCACATGCTCAAGCTGCCGGCCGCACTTCTGGAAGCAGACAAGAAGTGGTCGGCCGCTTTCGATTATTGTGCGGCGCGTGGCGATTTCGGTGACGATGCGGAGACCGTGCGGCGCTCCTGGGGCGAGAGTATCACGGCCGGCAAGCCGATCCATCATGTGTTCCAGGTCGTCGGCGACCGTTGGATGCAGCTCGATGCGGCGATCGGCGAGCATCGCCGATGGACCGTCGTCCTGACCGATGTCACCGAAATGAAGGAGCGTGAAGCCGATCTGCAGCTTCTGCTGGCTCGCAGCAATGCGGCCGACCGGGCGAAATCCGAATTTCTCACCCATATGAGCCATGAGATCCGCACGCCGATGAACGGGGTTCTCGGCATGGCGGAACTGCTTGCAAAAACCGGTCTCGACGCACGTCAGAAGACCTTTGTCGATATCATCGTCAAATCCGCCAACGCGCTTCTGACCATCATCAACGATATTCTCGACTTCTCGCGGATCGATACTGGCGAGATGCATCTGCGCAAGATGGCGTTCGATCCGGTCGAAGCGGTTGAGGATATAGCCGCACTGCTGGCGGCTGCGGCATCTGAAAAGAACATCGAGCTGATCGTGCGTGCTGCTCAAGGCGTGCCGGCGGCTGTACTTGGCGATGCCGGGCGCTTTCGTCAGATCGTGACCAATCTTGTCGGCAACGCGATAAAGTTCACCGAGCGCGGGCATGTCCTCGTGGAGCTGGATAGCCAGCCCGATATCGGGGAAGATGTTTTGCTGATGCTGCGTATCGCAGATACGGGCATCGGTATCCCGGAAGAAAAGCTCGGCAGCATCTTTGACAAGTTTTCGCTTGCGGATTCGTCTTTTGCACGGCGCCTCGAAGGCTCCGGTCTCGGACTCGCCATCACCGCCGGCCTAGTCGATCTTTTCGGCGGCTCGCTGTCTGTGGAAAGCGAATGGGGCAAGGGATCGGCCTTCACGGTTCATCTACCGTTGCCGCTGGTTGCCGAGCGCGGTCGGGCGCCGGAATTGCCCGCCGACGTCAAGGGTGCGCGCATCCTGACCGTCGAGGACGGTGAAATCCACCGGCGCATCTCCAGCGAACAATTGGCGCAATGGGGCTTTGATGGCCATGTCGCCGAGGATGGCATGGCCGCGCTTGCCATTTTGAACACGGCCTTCGACATGGGCGTACCGGTCGACGCATTAGTCATCGACTGCAATATGCCCGATCAGAACGGCTATCAGCTCGCGCGAGCCATTCGAGCAGATCAGCGTTTCGATGCCTTGCCAGTGATGTTCCTGACGTCGATGGGAACGGTCGGTTGGGACAAGGAATTCACGGCAATCAACGGCCAGGCGCATCTGATGAAGCCGGTGCGTGCCAATGTGCTGCGGAATACGATCATCGAAGTGGTGCGTACCTCGCGACGGCGAAGAGCGAGCCATCAACAGGGCGCAGGCGTCCAGCATATGCCGATCGAAGTCGAGGCTGCGGCCGCCATCCAGGCGGTCGAGGATATGGCTTCAACAGGCTCCGCCAAAACCATAGACGTTCTCGTGGCTGAGGATAACCAGGTAAACCAGATCGTCTTCACGCAGATTTTGCAGGCCACGAACCTGCGTTTCCTTGTCGTCGAGAATGGACAGGAAGCTGTAGACGCGTGGCGACAGTTACGGCCGTCGGTGATCCTGATGGATGTTTCGATGCCGGTCATGAATGGTCATCAGGCGACGCGGATGATCCGCCAATTCGAGGCGCAGGCGGGGCAGGGCCGGCATGTGCCCATCATTGGCGTAACGGCGCAGGCGCTGGAGGTGGATCGCGTCATGTGCATGGAAGCGGGCATGGATGATTGTCTGTCGAAGCCGATCAGCCCCGAGCTTCTTGAAGGAAAGATCCAGCGCTGGCTCGGCGATGCTGCAATGCAGGCCGACCGATCCAACACCTAGCCCTGCTTGATGCCGCAGAGCATTTCCCGCTTGCCGGCGAAACCTTGACGTCGCTCGACGGTGAATCCCGCCGCCTGCAGATTTCGGCGCACGAAGCCGGCGGCCGCGTAGGTGGCGAAGGTGCCGCCCGGAACGGTCTTTTCGAACAGTGTCTGCATCAGATCCAGCGACCACATGTCGGCATTGCGCGATGGCGCGAAGCCATCGAGATACCAGGCGTCGAACCCAGGCTGCGCGTTGCTCACGCCTTCCAATGCGGGGCCGCAGACGACGGTGAGACGCGTATGGTCGTCAAGCCTGAGAGACACGATACCTTGCGGGTTGCTCGGCCACGCGGCGACCAAAGCCTTGCGTTGGTCGTTGATCTCGGGCCAGTGCGATAGGGCGCGATCGATCTCTTCGGCGCGCATAGGGTAAAGCTCGAAGGACATGAAGTGCAGTTCCGAGCCTGGGGTTGCCTGCTGCCGCCACTGGCGCCATGTTTCGCAGAAATTCAGGCCGGTGCCGAAGCCGAGCTCACCGATAAGGAAATGCCGCTGCTCTTCCCAACTTGCGGGTAGGCCATTGCCGGCCAGGAAGACATGGCCGCATTCCAGCCTTCCATCGGTCTGGCAATAAAAATGGTCGCCAAAGGCCGGCGAATAGGGCATATCGCCGTCGCGCCATTCGAGCTCCGGGCTTGCCGCATTGGTTTCGGACGCGTTGGTCCGATCTGAAACTGGATCTGTCATGGAAAAAGCCGATAATCCTCCGCGACCTGCCGGTCAATCGTCCGTCGATCTGCTGATCGTCGGCGGCGGTATCATGGGCTTATGGGCTGCCGTTCATGCCGAGCGTCTCGGCATTCAAGCGCTGCTGGTTGATTCCGGCGAATTCGGGCATGGCGCGAGCGGCGGCCTGCTTGGAGCGCTGATGCCGCATATGCCGGACAAATGGTCGGAGAAGAAGCAGTTTCAGTTCGATGCGCTCGTATCTCTGGAGAAAGAGATCGCGGTACTGGAGGCTGCGACCGGGCTTTCTGCAGGCTACAGGCGCGCAGGCCGTTTGATCCCACTGCCGAAGCCACATCTTCGACAGATCGCGCTCGGACATGAGCGGGATGCCGCAACCCATTGGCATCAGGGCGGCCACGAATTTCACTGGCGAGTGCTTGATGCCGCGCCCGCTTCGAACTGGATCGATCCTGCTGCCGGCGAGAGTGGTTTCGTGTTCGATACGCTGGCGGCGCGCGTTGCTCCGCGCGCCTTGCTGACCGCGCTGCGGAGGTTTCTTGGTGCAGCCAGGCATGTGCGTCTTGTCGAAGGCTTGACCATCGATCGTATCGACCCTGACAGAGGTGTTGCGACGGCAAGTGACGGCGATATCCGTTTCAGCCGCTGCATTCTGGCCGCCGGATACAGATCCTTTCCGACGCTGGACGAACTGACGCGCGATCGAAAATCGGCACTGGGGCAGCCGGTCAAGGGGCAAGCGGCGCTGCTGAAGGCGGATGTCGACGATACGCTTCCGGTCATCTTCCGCGACGGTCTCTACATCGTTCCGCATGAGGGTGGCCTTGTTGCTGTCGGCAGCACCAGCGAGAACCGCTTCGAAGATCCGGTATCCACCGATCGTCAGCTTGACGATCTGCTGATTGCAGCCCGTGGCATGGCGCCGGTTTTGGCTGAAGCCGAGGTAGTCGAGCGCTGGGCCGGCTTGCGGCCAAAGGCCGTTGACCGGGATCCGATGGTGGGCGCGCACCCCGACCACCACTCGCTGATCGCCCTGACCGGCGGCTTCAAGGTCAGCTTCGGATTGGCGCATCGGCTGGCCGAAGCCGCGGTCTGCGAGGCCGCGGGGGTGGCCTGTCGCTTCAACTTGCCGCAGAGTTTCACACTCGCAAGTCATATTGCAGTCGTATCACATAAAACGTGAATATACGCCCCTTCGGGTCGTCAATCTGTCACGCAAATCACCTATCTCCTTGGCCGTCGGAACCCGGCTTGGTCAGCCGGCCGGCTGTGATCTGGAGGAGATCTTATGCGCTATGCCATTTGCTTCACGCCGCCTGCGAGCGATCCGCTGACGCTCGTGGCCGCAAATTGGTTGGGCCGCAACGTCTATTCCGGCGAGATGGTCGATCCGCCTGCTATCCGCGGTCTCGGGATTCACGAAATCGCCTTCTATACCGCAGTCCCCCGTCGCTATGGCTTCATGGGCCTGCTGAAGGCGCCTTTCAGATTGGCGGAGGAGATGTCCGAAGCGGCGTTGCTACGCGATCTCATGCGTTTTTCCGGCTCGGTCACACCCTTTGAGATTCCGCGGCTGGAAGTTGCGCGGCTCGGCGGCGCGTTAGGCCTTGTCCCGTCCGCCCCCAGCCAGCAGATGCATTTTCTTGCGGCTTCTCTGGTTCAAGCCTTTGATCTCTATCGCGCCCCGCTCACGGAGGCGGAGATCGAACGTATCGATCCCGATGGTCTGTCCGCCACACAATTCGCCAATCTGCATCGTTGGGGCCACCCGCATGTGATGGACGAGTTCCGCTTCCAGATGATGCTCACCGGCACCGTCAATCCTGCCGACATGCAGCGGATGGAACATGCGATGCGCGATTTCTTCGAGCCGTCGCTCGTGGCACCTGTCGCGGTCTCCAATATTGCGCTGATGGTGGAAGAAGGGTCCGGCGGACCTTTCCGGGTCCATTCCCTCCATCCCATGGGCAAGGTGAGCGCACGCAAGATCGCCTAGTCAGGCGGCAACCTTATCCTGGTGGCTTGCCATTGAAGAGAAAGTGATTTTCCCACATTCCATCTCGACTTTCGTGGCATGGGTGCTACCGTTCCCCCACTAGAAAAGGTGGTTCAATGTCGGAAAATTACGCGCGCAATCTCATCGGCTACGGCCGCAACACACCCGATCCGAAATGGCCGGGCGACGCCCGCGTCGCGGTACAGTTCGTGATCAACTATGAAGAGGGCGGCGAAAGCTGCATTCTTGATGGCGATGCGGGCTCGGAAAACCTGCTGTCCGAGATCGTTGGTGCTGCATCCTGGCCGAACCAGCGTAACCTCAACATGGAATCCATCTATGAGTATGGTTCACGCGCCGGCTTCTGGCGCTTGTGGCGCTTGTTCACCGAACTCAAGGTTCAGGCGACGGTCTATGGCGTGACGCTTGCCATGGCACGTAACCCCGAAGCGGTTGCTGCGATGAAGGAAGCCGGATGGGAAATCGCCAGCCACGGCTATCGCTGGCTGGAATACAAGGATTTTTCCGAGGATCTGGAGCGCAAGCACATCCAGGAAGCGGTGCGTCTGCACACCGAACTGACTGGCGAGCGACCCTACGGCATGTATCAGGGCAAGCCGTCCGACAATACGCTGCGGCTGGTCATGGAGGAGGGCGGCTTCCTATACTCCTCAGATTCCTACGCGGACGATCTGCCCTTCTGGGTCGACGGTCTGAACGGCAAGCCGTTTCTGATCATTCCCTATACGCTTGAAACCAACGACATGCGATTTGCCACACCGCAGGGATTCAATTCCGGCGACCAGTTCTTCACCTACCTCAAGGATGCGTTCGACACGCTTTATGAGGAAGGCAAGGAAGGCAGCCCGAAGATGATGTCGATCGGCCTGCATTGCCGCCTTGTCGGCCGTCCCGGCCGCGCTGCAGCCCTGCGGCGGTTCATGGAATATGTGCTGAAGCACGACAAGGTCTGGATCCCCCAGCGTGTCGAGATCGCCAAGCATTGGCATCAGCATCATCTTCCGGCCGGCGGACGTTGAGATGATGGCGCGTGACGAATTCGTGAGCCGCTTCGGCGGCGTCTTCGAACATTCTCCCTTCATCGCCGAGCGTGCCTTTGACAACGGCGCAGTCATCGAGCCGGTGACCTCCGGTGGTTTGCATGGCGCTCTGGTCGAGGTTTTTCGCGCGGCGAGCGCCGATGAGCGGCTCGGCGTCCTGCAGGCGCACCCGGATCTGGCCGGTCGGCTCGCCATCACCGGCGAGCTTACCGAAGACAGCCGCAAGGAACAGGCAGGTGCTGGGCTCGATAGGTTAAGCCCGGCCGAGCATGCCCGCTTCACGGAGCTCAATAGCGCCTATGTGGCCAAGTTCGGCTTTCCCTTCATCATTGCGGTGAAGGGTCTCGGCAAGGACGATATTCTCACCGCCTTCGAGACGCGCATCGGCAATGATCGCGATGCCGAGTTTGCGACGGCAACGGCACAGGTAGAAAAGATTGCGCTGCTGCGATTGCAATCCATGCTTCCGGAGAACTGATTTGCAACCGGCGTTTCGTTCTCTCGGTCAGGCCTGCGGCTGCCATTTGAGAATTGGCCTGGGAGGCGCCGTGTGACATGAGCCTGGACCGGTTGATTACCCATCTTGACTACATGCAACGAGCCGGATCCGAAATCGGCCGGTTTCTGCAGGGGACCGACAGGGACGCGTTTTTCGGCGCGGTCGAAAAGCAGCGTGCCGTCGGCATGAACCTGATGATGATCGGAGAGGCGGCGGCGCGCATTGCGGAGGAATATCCGGAGTTTGTCGTTGACCATCCGGATCTACCTTGGCATGTGATGCGCGACTTCAGGAATCGGATTGCGCAAGGGTATTTCGACATCGAGTTGACCGCCCTTTGGGATCTCGCCCACAAATCTCTTCCTGGGTTGCTCTTGCAACTGGACTCCATTCGCCACTGGCGAGCGGAAGGCGAATAATCATTCAATGACACAGCATCTAGACATCAAACCTTTGACAAAGGCCGCATTCGCACCGTTCGGCGATGTGATCGAGGCCGATCCGGCAACGATGCGCTTCATCAATGGCGGGACGACCGAACGCTTCCATGCGCTTTCCAGCGCCGAAGCCATTGGCGAGGGCGCTCGGGTTATCCTGAACATCTTCCGCGGCCAGCCGCGGGCCTTTCCCTTTGCGATCGAGATGATGGAGCGTCATCCCTTCGGCAGCCAGTGTTTCATCCCGCTGAACGGCAGGCCGTTTCTCGTCGTCGTCTCGCAGGATGATGACGGCAAGCCCGGCAAGCCGCAGGTTTTCCTGGCGCGCGGCGATCAGGGCGTGAATTACCGCGTCAATGCCTGGCACTATCCGCTGATGGCGCTTGGCGAGCAGAGCGATTTCCTCGTCGTCGATCGTGACGGGCCGGGAAGCAATCTCGAGGAGTATTTCTTCGATATTCCCTTCACCATCGGAGCGCCAGCGCTATGACCGGACTGACCACCCATGTGCTCGACACTGCTCTCGGCAAGCCGGCCGAAGGCCTGACCATCGAGCTTTTCAAGATCGAGGGCGAACTCCGTACCCATCTGAAGACGGTCGTGACCAATTCCGACGGGCGCGTGGATGGTGGTCCCATACTGATCGGCGACAGCTTTGTCGCCGGCACCTATGAGCTACTGTTCCGCGCGGGCGACTATCTGCGCGCGAGCGGTGTCAAGTTGGCCGAACCCGCCTTTCTCGACCTCGTGCCGATCCGCTTCGGCATTGCCGATACGACGGCGCATTATCATGTGCCCTTGCTGATTTCGCCCTACAGCTACTCCACCTATCGCGGGAGCTGAGGCTTGCGGTTTGCTGCCATTGCGGATGTCCACGGCAATCATCTGGCACTTGAGGCGGTGCTCGAGGACATACATGCGCAGGGCATTACCGAGATCGTCAATCTTGGCGATTGCTTCAGCGGCCCGCTGACCTCGGGCAAGACGGCAGACATGCTGCTGGCGCTGAATGCACTGACCGTGCGCGGCAATCACGACCGGTATCTGATCGAGCAGGCGCCGGAAGTGATGCATCCCTCCGACAAGGTGGCCCATGCGCAACTGGGCGAGCGCCATCTCGATTGGCTGCGCGGCTTGCCCTTTAGCGCCGTCTACCGGGACGCTGTCTATCTCTGCCACGCCACGCCGGCGGCCGACAATGTCTATTGGCTGCAGTCCGTCTCGGTGGATGGCCATGTCTTTCAAAAGCCGATCGAAGATATAGAGGCGCTGGCTGAGGGCATCGATTTTCCGCTGATCCTGTGCGGACACACGCATATTCCCCGTATCGTCAGGCTTTCCGATGGCCGCCTGATCGTCAATCCCGGCAGCGTCGGCTGCCCCGCCTATGACGACGATTTGCCCCACTATCACAAGGTGGAGGCCGGTCACCCCTTCGCCTCCTACGCCATTCTGGAAAAGCAAGGTGAGATTTGGCTGCCGGTGTTCCGACAGGTCGCCTATGATCACATGGCGATGGCAAAGCTTGCGGCTGAGAATGGGCGCGCCGAGTGGGCGAGGGGTCTGGCGACAGGCTGGCTGCGCTAGAGCATGTCGCGCAAAAGTGTGCAGCGGTTTTGCGGCAACGACATGCGCTTCAAAGATCAGCCAGGATCGACCGATCCACCGTCTTGATATCCCTCTTGCCGCAGAGCGCCATGGAGATATCCAGCTCCTTGCGGATAATCTCGAGTGCCAGCGTAACGCCTTCCTTGCCCATCGCACCAAGGCCATAGAGGAAGGGGCGACCGATGAAAGTGCCTTTGGCGCCGAGTGCCACCGCTTTCAGCACATCCTGGCCCGAGCGGATACCGCCATCCATATGCACCTCGATCCTGTCACCGACGGCATCGACGATCCGGGGCAGCATGCTGATGGAGGAGAGGGCGCCATCGAGCTGCCGGCCGCCATGATTGGAGACGATAATGGCATCGGCGCCGGTATCGACTGCGGCCTTCGCGTCTTCGACATCCAAGATGCCCTTGATGATGAGTGGGCCGCCCCACTGCTCCTTGATCCAGGCGACATCGCTCCAGGAAAGCTTGGGATCGAACTGCGAATGCGTCCAGTGCGACAGTGTCGTCATGTTGGAAATATCTTTGGCATGGCCGATGATATTGCCGAAGGAATGGCGCTTGGTCTTCAGCATGTTCATGCACCAGCTTGGCCGCGTCGCCATCTGCCAGAGATTCCTGACAGTCATTTTCGGCGGCGCCGACAGCCCGTTGCGGATGTCATTATGGCGCTGGCCGAGGATCTGCAGGTCGGCCGTCAACACCAGCGCCGAGCATTTCGCCGCCTTGGCGCGCTGGATCAGGTTCAGGACGAAATCGCGATCCTTCATGACATAGAGCTGGAACCAGAAGGGCTGCTTGGTGACCGAGGCAATATCCTCGATGGAGCAGATGCTCATCGTCGAGAGTGTGAAGGGGATGCCGAACTCCTCGGCTGCCCGCGCCGCCAGCATCTCGCCATCGGCGTGCTGCATGCCGGTGAGGCCGGTCGGCGCCAGCGCCACCGGCATGGAGGCCTTCTGCCCAACCATGGTGGTGGCGAGCGACCGGTCGGACATGTCGACGAGGACACGCTGGCGCAGCTTGATCCTGGCGAAGTCAGCCTCGTTGGCGTGGTAGGTCGACTCCGTCCAGGAACCGGAATCGGCATATTGGAAAAACATTTTCGGCACGCGCCGCTGAGCAAGGGTCTTCAGTTCTGCGATGGTCAGCGGCGCGGTCATGGCTTCGAGCTTTCTCGATAATCGTGTTGCGTGGGTTTGCCGGTCCCTATTGCAGGATCGATTTCATCGGCTTTCCGGCCACATAGGTTTCGACGACGGCGCGGTCGTCGCCCATGGTCTGCAGCAGGAACAGTTCTTCGGTGAGGCTCTTCGTGACTTCCATCTTCAACGCCATGGCCGGTGTTGCCGCGGCGTTGAGGACGATGAGATCGGCTTCGGTGCCGGTGTCGAGCGTGCCGATCTTGTCGACCAGGGAGAGGGATTCCGCGTTGCCGCGCGTCATGTAGTAATAGCTCTCCAGCGGGTTCAGGCGCTCACCGAGCAGCTGCTGGATCTTGTAGGCCTCGTCCATGGTGCGCAGCATCGAATAGCTGGAGCCGCCGCCGATATCGGTGGCGACACCGATACGGACGGGTTTCTCACGGCGCGCCAGCGCCTTCAGCGGGAAGAGACCGGAGCCGAGGAAGAGGTTCGAGGTCGGGCAATGCACCGCGACCGCACCAGACTCGCTCATGGCGTCGGCCTCGCGCTCGGAAAGATGGATCGCATGGCCGAACAGGCTCTTGGGGCCAAGCAGGCCGTAATGTGCATAGATATCGGTATAGTCGATCGCGTCCGGATAGAGTTCGCAGGTGAACGTGATCTCGTCGTGGTTCTCGGAAAGATGCGTCTGGATGTGCAGGTCCGGGAATTCGCGGGCAAGCGCTGCTGTCGCCTCCATTTGCGCCGGCGTCGAGGTGATGGCGAAGCGCGGGGTGATGGCGACGTGGTTGCGGCCCTTGCCGTGCCAGTCTGATATCACCTGCCGGGTTTCGTCATAACCCATCTGCGGCGTGTCGAGCAGGCCCTGCGGTGCGTGGCGATCCATCATCACCTTGCCGCCGACCATGCGCATATTGCGCCGCATGGCCTCGGCAAAATAGGCGTCGGCCGATGTCTTGTGCACAGAGCAATAGGCGACGGCGGTCGTGGTGCCGTGGCGGATCATCTCGTCGTAGAAATGCCCAGCGATGCGCTCGGCATGCGCGCTTTCGACGAAGCGGCATTCCTCGGGGAAGGTATAGGTGTTCAGCCATTCCAGAAGGTTGGCGGCATAGGAGGCGATCACCTGCATCTGCGGGAAATGCAGGTGCATGTCGATGAAGCCAGGCAGGATCAGATGCGGGCGATGGTCGACTTCAGTCACGCCTTCCGGCGCCTGCGCCTTGATATCGGCATAAGGGCCTGTCGCAGCGATTACGCCGTCTTCGATCAGCAGGCCGCCATCACTTTCATAGGTATAGCTGTCGGTATCGTCGAGGCTTTGAGGCAAACGCTTGAAGGAAAGCAGGCGGCCGCGCAGAAGGGTAGTCATTGGCTTTTTTCTCCGATGGAGCTTTCGAACCAGGCGACCAGCAGCTTGCGTTCCTCGGGCGTCACTTCGGTGACATTGCCCGGAGGCATGGCATGGCTGCGACCGGCCTGGATATAGATCTCCCGGGCATGCATAGCGATTTGCTCGTCATTTTCCAGCACGACGTCCTTCGGCGCACGGACAATTCCCTCAAAAACGGGCTCGGCCGCATGGCACATGGAACAGCGCGTCGAAACCATCTGCTTGACGGCCGGGAAATGCGCGTCCGAGGCGAATTGCTGGAAGGCAGGCGAGACGGCATTGGCTTCTTTCTCGCCGGTCAGCACTTTGGGAACAGTAGAAAGCCATATGATGACGATGAAGAGGACAAGCGTGACGATCCACGTCCAGGTCGGACGTCCCTGGCGTGCATGCGTCGTGTTGAACCAATGGCGGATGGTGACACCCATCAGGAACACCAGCGCCGCGATGACCCAATTATAGGCCGTGCCGAAGGCCAGCGGGTAATGGTTCGACAACATGAAGAAGATGACGGGCAGCGTCAGATAGTTGTTGTGCAGCGAGCGTTGCTTGGCGATGCGGCCGTATTTCGGATCCGGCGTGCGGCCGGCGATGAGGTCGGCGACGACGATCTTCTGATTGGGGATGATGATCATGAAGACGTTGGCGGACATGATGGTGGCCGTGAAAGCACCGAGATGCAGGAAGGCGGCGCGGCCGGTGAAGAGATGCGTGTAGCCCCAAGCCATGAAGACCAGAACGGCATAGAGCACGATCATCAGGCCCCAGGTATTGTTGCCGAGCGGCGATTTGCAAAGGAGGTCGTAGATGATCCAGCCGACTGCGAGCGATGCCAGTGATATCAGGATTGCGACGGGAACGCTGACATCGAGCACATGCCGGTCGATCAGGAAGAGATTGGCGCCGCCGTAATAGACGATGCACATCATCAGGAAGCCGGAAAGCCAGGTGAAATAGCTCTCGTACTTGAACCAGGTCAGGTGCTCCGGCATCTGCGCCGGTGCGACGAGATACTTCTGGATGTGATAGAAGCCGCCGCCGTGAACCTGCCACTCCTCACCATAGGCGCCGACCGGAAGATGCGGTCGCTTCACCAGCCCGAGATCGAGCGCGATGAAATAGAAGGAGGAGCCGATCCACGCGATGGCGGTGATGACGTGGAACCAACGCGCGGCAAAGGCCAGCCATTCCCAAGCTATGGCGTATTCATACATTCCGGTCCCCTTTTTTCCTTCTTCGACTCGGCACTTTGCAAAATGTTGAGGTCGGAGGGAAGGAGAGAGTTTCATCCGCCGGTCAAAAGCCGTGGTCTTGTTCGGCGCTTCGTCCGCATTAAATCAGATTACGGTGGTTTTTAATAAAACGCCCTCGGCTGCTTGGAGCGGGCCGTGTCCGCGGCGGCCGTCCATTTTCGACGGAGAATCGCCCATGCGTGGTATTCTGACGTTCGTTTCTCTTCTCTCATTTGCGGGGGTCGCCTTGGCGCATGATGCGCCTTCCGGCTGGTCATATGACCCCTATTGTTGCAATGGCGATGGCGAGACAGGTGACTGTGAAATGATCCCGTCGCGCACGGTCACCATCATACCGGGGGGCTATCGGGTGACGATCAACCCCGGTGATCATCATAATGTGACGCGCGGCCACATCTTTACCTTGCCACAGCAGAAGGCGATGCATTCGCCGGATGGCGCCTATCACCTTTGTCTGTATCCAGATGAGAACACGCCGCGTTGTTTCTACGCGCCCGACATGTCTGAATAGGCCTCGAACCGACTGAGCTTTTCAGTGCCGCGCTAGTTGAGTGATCGGCCGAACTCGCCGAGGATCCAGTCCCTGAAGGCGCGGATTCGCGGCGTATGGCGTCTGTTTTCAGGATAGACGATCCAATAGTCCACGCCATCGGTCGAGAGGATGTCGAAAGGCTGGATCAGCCGGCCGGCAGCAACCTCATCCGTGTAGAATTCCGGTGTCAGCACAGCGACCCCCTGACCCGCTATGGCCGCCGCCGCCTCGAAGGACTGCGCGCCAAGCCTGCTTCGGGGCCTACCCTGGAGGCCAGGATCAGGTACCCCTGCATCTCCGAACCATTGAACCCACCAGGGGTCGCCCGCATCGATGATACGCAGCTTCAGAAGATCGGCAGGCTCATTCACGCCGCCGATGGTTGCGGCCAGAGCGGGGCTCAGCATGGGCGTGAAATTCATCTTCATCAGCAGATGTGTGCGCAATCCGGGCCAGGATCCCCGGCCGGCGCGGATGGCAATGTCTGAAGGTACCCGGCCGAAATCGATGATGGATTCGGATGAGGACAAGCGAACGGCAACATTGGGATGCTTGAGCTGGAAGGTGCCGAGATGACGCGCGAGCCACTGCGAGGCAAAAGTCGGGGTTGAATGAATATGCAACGTGGTCTCCGCGTCGCCGCTGATCGAGGCCATGGCGTCCTGCAGCATGGCGAAGGCCTCGGCCACTTTCGGCGCCAGCTGCTCCCCGGTTTCGGTCAACTCGATCTGTCGCGGACGGCGCAGGAAAAGAGGCTCGCCCACGGTCTCTTCCAGCAATTTGATCTGATAGCTCACCGCCGTCTGTGTCATGCCCAGTTCGTCGCCGGCGCGGGTGAAGCTGCCGAGCCGGGCGGCGGCCTCGAAAACGCGCAGGGCATTTAACGGGAAGCGCTTTGACAGCTTCATGGATAAGCTCTCTTTATCTATGCAGATGATAGTTCCATTGGAATATCAGCACTTTTATCGGCAAACTGCAATTCATATCGTTGATTTAATTGAGGTGTCGTTATGGATTGCAGTGTCGTGGAGCAAATGGAAGTAGCCAGGCCCACGGTTCTGGCGCGTATTCTGGAAGCGCTGTCGCAGGTTTTCGCACGCTCGGGCGAGCCGTTGCCTGAGCTCGATCTGGATGAGGTTCCTGATCGGGTGAAGCGCGATATCGGCTTTCTCGACGGGCGCGAGCCGCGTTATGAGGATAACCGGCTTCGATAGGCGCGAAGACCACTGGATGCTTATGAATAAAGGGCGCTCGGATGAGCGCCTTTTTTATTGTCGCAAACCTCGATGCATAGGAGCGACGACATGCCTGAGAGGCCGCCGCTCTTACAGCATCACATGGCTTTGAGCCGTTCGACTGCCATCAGCACCCGCTCCGGCGTTGCCGGCGCATCGAGGCGCGGGCAGACGCGGTAGTCCGCGACGCTGGCGACCGCCATCGATAACGCCTCCAGCACCGAAATCGGGAGCATGAAAGGCGGCTCGCCGACAGCTTTGGAGCGACCAATGGTGGCTTCGGTATTTTCCGACCATTCGGCAAGACGGACATTGAAGATCTTCGGCCGGTCGGAAGCGAGCGGGATCTTGTAGGTCGACGGGGCGTGGGTGCGCAGCCGGCCTTTGGCATCCCACCAGAGCTCCTCGGTGGTCAGCCAGCCCATTCCTTGCACGAAAGCGCCCTCGACCTGGCCGATATCGATGGCCGGATTGAGGGAGCGGCCAACGTCATGAAGGATATCGGCCCGGTCGATCAGATATTCACCGGTCAGCGTATCGATCGACACTTCCGAGCAGGCGGCGCCATAGGAGAAATAATAGAAGGGCGTGCCGCGGCCGGCCTTGCGATCCCAATGGATCTTGGGGGTTTTGTAGAAGCCGGCAGCCGACAGCTGGACGCGGGCGAAATAGGCCTGCTTGACGAAATCCGGGAAGGGAATTTCGTCCTCGCCGACGCGCACGCGGTTGGGCAGGAACTGTACCTGCTCAGCGCCGACGCCCCATTTTTCCGCCGCGAAGGCGACGAGCCGCTCCTTGAGCTGCCGGGCTGCATCATAGGCGGCCATGCCGTTCAGGTCGGAGCCGGACGACGCTGCCGTGGCCGAGGTGTTCGGCACCTTGCCCGTTGTCGTCGCGGTGATCTTCACCCGGTCGATATCGACCTGGAAGCTGTCGGCCAAGACCTGCGCCACCTTCGTATAGAGGCCTTGCCCCATTTCGGTGCCGCCATGGTTCAGGTGGATGGAGCCATCCTGATAGATATGGACCAGCGCGCCTGCCTGATTGAAGGCGGTCATGGTGAAGGAGATGCCGAATTTCACTGGCGTCAGCGCAATCCCCTTGCGGATGAAGCGGCTGGAGCGGTTGAACTCGATGATGGCCTTGCGCCGCGCCTGATAGTCGGAGGTCTGTTCCAGTTCATCGACGATGCGGTTGATGATGTTGTCGGTGACCTCCTGATGGTAGGGGGTCAGCGTCCGGCCGGAGCCCGGCTGGCCGTAGAAATTGGCGCGTCGAACCTCCAGTGGGTCCTTGCCGAGCGCATAGGCGATCTCCTCGATCATGCGTTCGCCGCCGACCATGCCCTGCGGACCGCCAAAGCCGCGGAAGGCGGTGTTGGAGACGGTGTGCGTCTTCAGCGGCTTCGAGACCAGATGCACATGCGGGTAGAAATAGCTGGAATCCGCATGGAATAGCGCGCGGTCGGTGACCGGGCCGGAAAGATCGGACGAGAAGCCGCATCGCGCGGCATAGGTGGCATCGACGGCGTGGATGCGGCCTTCGTCGTCGAAGCCGACTTCGTAATCCACGAGGAAATCGTGCCGCTTGCCGGTGGCGCTCATGTCCTCGTCGCGGTCGGGCCGGAATTTTACGGCACGGCCGAGCTTCTTGGCGGCGACGGCTGCGAGCGCTGCAAACTGGTTGCCCTGCGTTTCCTTGCCGCCGAAGCCACCGCCCATGCGGCGGACGTTGACGGTCACTGCGTTGGAGGGAATGCCGAGGACATGGCCGACGATGTGCTGGATTTCGCTCGGATGCTGCGTCGACGACCAGACGGCGACTTCATCGTCCTCGCCGGGGATCGCCAGGGCAATATGGCTCTCTAGATAAAAATGCTCCTGACCGCCGATGCGCATCTGCGCCTTGATCCGATGCTTGGCGTTTGCCATCTCGGTCTCGGGCTCGCCGCGCTTCAAGGTCATCGGCTCGTAAACGAGCGGTGAGCCATTGGCGAGGGCGCCGTCGATATCGCTCCAATGCGGCAAGTCGCGATAATCGATCTTGGCAAGCCGGGCCGCGCGGCGGGCGGCATCGCGGGTTTCGGCGATGACGGCGAAGATCGGCTGGCCGTGGAACTCGGCCTTGGCTTCGGCAAGCAGCGGTTCGTCATGCATGCCGTTGGAACTGGTGTCGTTGACGCCGGGGATATCGGCGCCGGTAAAGACCCAGACGACGCCCGGATAGGCTTTGACGGCAGAAAGGTCGATACCGCCGATCTCAGCATGGGCGCGGTCGGAAAGGCCAAGCGCACCGTGCAGCAATCCTGCGGGCTCGGGAATATCGTCGATATAGTCGGCGGCTCCGGTCACATGCTTATGTGCGGAATCATGGCGCAACGATCCGTGCATGGATCCGTTGATGACGACCTTGGTTTCTTCGAGAGTTGATTTGTCCATGGCTCAGGCCTCTTCAGCCGCAAAGCGCTTCAGTTCCTGCGGCGCGCCGGCCGTTTCCAGGTAGAAGCGAAGGAGCAGATTTTTCGCGGTCAGCTGCCTGTATTCGGCGGTGGCGCGCCAATCGCTCAATGGTTTGTAGTCCGCATCGAAAGCGGGGCGAACGGCGGTAACGATTGCCTCTGTCCATGGCTTGCCGACCAGTTCGGCTTCGACCGTGCGGGCGCGCTTCGGCGTGCCGGCCATGCCGCCGAAGGCGATGCGGATATCGGCGACATTGCCGGCATCGTCCAGCGTCAGATGGAAAGCGCCGAGCACGGCGGTGATATCCTCATCGCGTCGCTTCGTGATCTTGTAGACGGCAAAATGCACATGGTCGGCCGGGTAGGGGACAAAGATGCTCTCGACGAATTCGCCGGGATTGCGGTCCTGTTTGCCATAGTCGATGAAGAAATCTTCCAGCGGCAGGGTGCGGGTGCCGGCTGCCGAGCGAAGCTTGACGGTGGCGCCAAGGGCGATCAGCGGCGGCGGGCTATCGCCGATCGGCGAACCGTTGGCGATATTGCCGCCGATGGTGCCCATGTTGCGTACCTGCTCGCCGCCGATGCGGTTAATGAGGTTGGCAAGAGCCGGGATTTTTTCCGCGATCACGGTGAAGGCGCGGCTGTAGCTGACGCCGGCGCCGATGGTCAGACCCGCATCTTCAACCGTAATCTTCTGCAGATCTGTCAGATGGTTGATGAAGACGACCGGATTCAGCCGACGCATCTGCTTGGTGACCCACAGGCCGACGTCTGTGGAACCAGCGACGACGGTTGCGTTGGGCTCCTCGGCCAGCACTTGCGCCAGCGCGGCAACGGAGCCGGGGACGATCAGGCGGTCCTCACCCTCGGTAATGATAATGGTATCGCCGCCCTGCATGGCCCACAGACGGGCGATGATGTCTGCCCGCGTCATTTCCAGCGGATCGAAGAGGGCGCTTGGCCGCTTCTGGCTGACCTGCTCGGCCGCCTTGACGATTGGCTCGTAGCCCGTGCATCGACAGAGGTTGCCTTGGAGCGACTTTTCGATCTGGGCGCGGCTCGGCTTTTCCGTCGTCAGCCAGAGGCCATAGAGCGACATGACGAAGCCCGGCGTGCAGAAGCCGCATTGCGAGCCGTGGCAATCGACCATTGCCTGTTGCACCGGATGCAGCGTGCCGTTGCGGGCCGCGAGATGCTCGACGGTGACGACATGGGTTGCGTGCAGGGAGCCGACAAAGCGGATGCAGGCATTGACGGACTCGTATTGAAGCCCGCCATCGATGAGGCGGCCAACCAATACCGTGCAGGCGCCACAGTCGCCCTCCGCACATCCTTCCTTGGTTCCCGTCAAGCGCCGCTGGAGGCGCAGGAAATCGAGCAGCGTCTCGGTGGGGCGCAGGTTGGATAGCGTGATATCCTCGCCGTTGAGGATAAAGCGGATGCTGTCGCTCATGTCGTTCCCGTTTTTTATTCGTTTGTCGGGGCCGGAGGTGCTGACGCGAATCCGGCCCTAACCGCATATGGTTATGCCGCGGTCCAGCCACCGTCAATCGAGACGTGTGTGCCGGTCACCTGACGTGCCTCGTCGCTTGCAAGGTAAAGCGAAAGAGCGCCGATCTCCTCGGCCTTGACGAATTCATGCGTGGGCTGAGCCTTGAGGATGACCTCGTTCTTTACCTGCTCCTCGGTCATTCCTCGCGCCTTGGCTGTGTCCGGGATCTGCTTTTCGACGAGCGGGGTCAGGACATAGCCGGGGCAGATGGCGTTCACCGTGACGCCGAATTCGGCAAGCTCGAGCGCCACCGTCTTGGTCAGGCCGAGTATACCATGTTTTGCCGCGACATAGGCTGATTTGAACGGGGAGGCGACCAGGCCGTGCGCCGAGGCGATGTTGATGATGCGGCCGTATTTCTTCGCCTTCATCAGCGGGATGGCGGCGCGCATGGTGTGGAAGGAGCTGGAGAGATTGATCGCGATGATCTGATCCCACTTCTCGATCGGGAAATCCTCTATCTTCTCGACATGCTGGATTCCGGCATTGTTGACGAGAACATCGACGCCGCCGAAGGTGGAGTTGGCTGTTGCGATCAGATCGGCGATCTCGGCGGGCTTCGTCATGTCGGCCGGATGATAGACCACCTTGCCGCCGCCCGATGCTTCCAGCCTATCCTTGATCGCGTCGATTTCTTCCGGCTTTCCGAAACCGTTGATGACGACGTTATCACCCTTGGCGGCGAAGGCCGCCGCGATGGCGAGGCCGATACCGCTGGTGGAACCGGTGACGACAACTGTTCTTGCCATTATGTTCTCCTTGGACAGCGCAGCTTTCTGCTGCAACGCAAAAGCGCTAAAGCCTAGTCCCAAACCCGCGAACATGGCAATCGTATCGCCGTCAGGTTCTTTTGTGGCGCGGCCGGCCACGATGGCGTGATCAGGAAAGCAAATTTTCGATAAAAATTTCGTTTTGCTTTCTTTTCACATTCGTTTTGCTCGCGTATCTGTTGGTCGGACGAAAAATCGGGAGGAATGCATGAGCGGTTATGTCTTGGCGATCGACCAGGGGACGACGTCAACGCGGGCTATCGTTTTCGACGGCAAGATGAAGGTTGCCGGTGTCGGGCAGCGGGAGTTCGCCCAGCATTACCCGAAGCCGGGCTGGGTGGAGCACGATCCGGAAGAAATCTGGTCCACCGTCCTCGCGACCGTTCGCAAGGCCATCGAAGCAGCCGGCATCACCGCCAAGGATATCGCGGCACTCGGCATTACCAACCAGCGCGAGACCGTCGTCGTCTGGGATCGCGAGACCGGCAAACCGATCCACAATGCCATCGTCTGGCAGGATCGCCGCACGGCGAGCTATTGCGACAAGCTCAAGCGGCAGGATCTCGAAAAGCTGTTCACCCGCCGCACCGGTCTGCTGCTCGATCCCTATTTCTCCGGCACCAAGCTTTCCTGGCTGCTCACCAATGTGAAGGGCGCGCGTGCGCGGGCCGAAAAGGGCGAGCTTTGCTTCGGCACGATCGATGCCTTCCTCATCTGGCGACTGACGGGAGGCAAGAAATTCTCCACGGACGCGACCAATGCCTCGCGAACATTGATGTACAATATTGCCAGCAATGAGTGGGACGAGGAGCTGCTGGATATCCTGCGCGTGCCGGCGGCTATGCTGCCGGAGGTGAAGGACTGCGCCGCCGATTTCGGCGTGACCGATCCATCGCTCTTCGGCGCCGCAATCCCGATCCTCGGTGTTGCCGGCGATCAGCAGGCGGCGACGATCGGCCAGGCCTGCTTCGAGCGCGGCATGATGAAATCCACCTATGGCACGGGTTGCTTTGCATTGCTCAACACCGGCGCCGATATGGTGCGCTCCAAGAACCGCCTGCTGACGACCATTGCCTATCGGCTGAACGGCAAGACGACCTACGCGCTCGAAGGCTCGATCTTCATCGCAGGCGCCGCCGTGCAGTGGCTACGGGATGGCCTGAAGGCGATCCAGCGCGCCTCCGATTCCGGCGATCTCGCGGCCAAGGCTGACCCGCTTCAGGAGGTCTATCTGGTGCCCGCCTTCACTGGCCTTGGCGCCCCCCATTGGGATCCGGATGCGCGCGGTGCGATCTTCGGGCTGACCCGCAATACTGGCCCGGAGGAAATTGTCCGCGCGGCGCTGGAGGCGGTCTGCTATCAATCGCGCGATCTTCTCGATGCGATGCACAAGGATTGGCGCAACGGCAGCGGCGAAGACACGGTGCTGCGTGTTGACGGCGGCATGGTCGCCTCCGACTGGACGATGCAGCGACTGGCCGATCTGCTGGATGCGCCTGTCGACCGCCCGACCATCCTGGAAACCACGGCACTTGGGGCGGCATGGCTCGCGGGCAGCCGGGCCGGTGTCTGGCCGGATCGGGACGGCTTCGCCAAGGCCTGGGCGCGCGACCGCCGGTTCGAGCCGGATATGGATGAGAAGATCCGAAATGCAAAGCTGAAAGGCTGGAAAAATGCCGTGAAGCGGACCCTGACCAGCGGTTAGGGGGCGGCTGAAACTCTTGATCGGACCGGCATTCGCGCGGGCTGACGCCCGCTGATATTTCGTGCAAAAATTCGGCATGGAATCATTGAGTCGGACCAGCACGGATCGGATCCTGATCCCGCCGCCATTGCGGCCGGGCGACAAGGTCCGTTTTGTTTCGCCCGCAAGTTCACCCGACCGGGATAGGGTTCTGCGGCATGCGGAAATCCTGAAAGGCTGGGGGCTGAACATAGACTTCGGCGAGCATGCCTTTTGCAAGCGGGATTATCTTGCGGGTACTGACGAGGAGCGATTAGCGGATCTCAACGCCGCGTTTCGTGATCCCGATGTTCGGGCTGTTTTCGCTACAACCGGCGGCAAAGGTTCGTATCGCATCGCCGATCGATTGGACTTCGAGGCGGTCCGACGCGATCCCAAGTTCGTTATCGGCTTCAGCGACATCACGGCCTTGCTGCTCAGCGTGCTGAAGAACGGCGAATTGGCCAGCATTCACGGAGCATTCTTTGCTGGTGCCAATGACGAGGGTGTCAGCGATTATACGTGCGAGCTATTGCACCGTGCGATGATGACAGCTGAGGACATTGTTATTGCCGCGGAACCGGAGGAGCCGACCTACGCTCTGACGACAAGTGGACAATGTCGAGGCCGGTTGATCAGCGGCAATCTCGACACGGTTGCAACATGCGCCGGCTGGGCGCTGCCGGATCTGCGTGGCGCGATCCTGCTGCTCGAGGCGGTCGGCATGTATCGCGGCCAAGTCGACCGTCAGATGGCCATGCTGCGCAAGGCGGGACATTTGAGCGGCTTGGCGGGAGTGGCGATCGGCCAGTTCACCAATTTCGAATTCGATCGCCGCTTTTCGGTCATTGATATCCTGCGCGAACATCTGGCGGAGCTTGAGGTGCCGATACTTGGCGGGCTGCCGCTCGGGCATGGCAACAGCCCGGCGAGTGTTGTCATCGGGGCGGTCGCAGAGCTTGATGCAAAGACGGGCGTTCTGAGCATTCGGCGAAACGGTGCCTAGAGGCAATGGCTGCAAAACATTCACCCTGGTGTTTCCGAGACCATGAGCGGTACCGGGTTCCGTTACCGAAAACGCTCCATTCCTTGAAACCTCACCACGAACTTTGAAACAGGACATCGGCTATGCGTTTCATGTCGCTGCTATTCGTTGCAATGCTATCGGCTCCAGCGATGGCACAAACGGTTCCTTCAGCAGAATGGGAGTATCTGTCACCGGAGGAATCCGGGTGGTCGGCGGAAAAACTGACTGAGGCGGAAGCGTTTGCGGACGAGCATGATGTCAGCGCCGTGGTGGTCGTTCAGCACGGGGCGGTCGTTGCCGAGTGGGGAGATACGGAGAAGCCGATGGAATTGGCCTCCATCCGCAAAAGTCTCCTTGATGCGCTGATCGGGATTGCGGTTGCACATCGCAAGATCGATCTTAGTGCGACGCTGCAGCAGGCTGCGATCGACGACAATCCGCCGTCGCTATCGGCGCAGGAAAAGCAGGCGACGATCCAGATGCTGCTTGAGGCGCGGTCCGGCGTCTATCACCCGGCTCTCTACGAGACGCCAGCCATGGCGGCAGCGCGGCCGCAACGGTTCAGCCACGCGCCCGGCACCTTCTGGTATTATAACAACTGGGATTTCAACGCCCTCGGAACCATCTACGAGAAGGCGACCGGCACCCAGATCTATGACGCTTTTGAAAACGAAATCGCTCGCAAGATCGACATGCAGGATTACGATCCGCGTGCCCAGCACAAGTTTCTTGGGGAGGCATCCATCCATGCCGCTTACATATTCCGAATGAGCGCGCGCGACCTTGCCCGGTTTGCGCTCCTCTTTCTGAATGATGGGCGCTGGGACGGTCAGCAGATCGTTCCCCAGCGATGGGTGCGTGAGAGCACGACGCCTCATTCGGATGCGGATCAGGGGTTGGGCTACGGATATCTCTGGTGGACAAGCGAAGCCGCGTCGTCGACCGGGAATGGTGGCAGGAACGTATTTCACCTTCCGGCAGGTTCTTATTTCGCCTGGGGAGCGGGCGGGCAGTACGCCTTCGTCATCCCGCATGACGATCTGGTCATCGTCGAGCGTACGGACCGCGATCTGCCACTTCAGCCGCCGCAGCTACGCGAGGTCGCCGGTCTGATCGATCTCATCCGCCAAGCCGGTCATTTCCAACGATAATTTTTTGACGCGACCTGTCGGAGCAGATGCTATTCCTTCGTCATTATAACGGAAGGAAGCCATCATGCTTTATGCGATCCTATGCTACAATGACGAAGATGCCGTCTTTGCCTGGTCTAAGGAACAGGAAGACGCGACGATGGCACGGCTGATTGCCGTGCAGACGCCGCTTGCCGAAGCCGGCAAGCTTGGTCCGGTCGCGCGTTTGATGCCGACGACGGCCGCCACCACACTGCGCAAGGGCAAGAATGAGCCGATCGTCATCGACGGTCCCTTCGCTGAAACGAAAGAGCAATTGCTGGGCTTCTATGTCGTTGACTTCGAGACGCTCGACGAGGCGCTCGAATTCTCCAAGGAGTTGGCAGTGGCCAATCCGGGCGTCGGCT
>NZ_JAELTU010000259.1 GCF_016429015.1 Rhizobium sp. ASV20 | reverse complement strand
GGCCGCCGCAGCCCAAAAGAGAGGAGAAAAAGCCAATCTCTTGACCAAATCCTGATCAGAAAACCATACTCAGAGGTGGCTCACTTCTCGGTGGAAAAACCGGCTCAGTTCCGCGTGGAAACCAACAGACCAATTTGCTATATCGAAGCCGTTAGACGGTCACAGCGAGATGCAATACTGAAATTGCAGCGCAATTAAACACTCTGATTCAACGATGCTTACTCGTCCGCTCAACGAGGCTTAAACGGCATCGCCGACCCAATCTTCATGTCCATGGCGTATTCTGATCACGAAAATTACTCCGCCCTCCTCAATCCGATAGACAATAAGATGGGCTTTGAAAGGATGAATTCTGACCGGCGGCGAAATCTCTTCTCGTTCACGAGCTATTCGCGGGTTGGCAGCGATCAGATCAAACATAGCGAACAAGTCATCATGGTAACGCCTAGCCTGTGCGATTCCGAACATGCGCATACCTTGTTCGGCGATCGCAATGATGTCCTCTTCCGCTTCAACCGAAAGGCTAAAAGGCATTACCTGCGGCCGCGTGTTGCTTCTCCGCGCGCGACGGCGGCAGCAAAGAGCTGATTCTTCGACCGGCTGCCAACGCCGCTTTTGAGACCATCATCAACAAAACACTGCATGGCGGCAATCTTGTCACTGCGAGCCTGGTCCCTGCGGATCAAGTCGCGTACATAGTCACTGGCGTTGGAATATCGCCCAGTCTTTGTTTGCGCCTCGACCCAATCTTTCATCGGATCGGGAAGTGATACGTTCATCGTCGCCATTCGAGCCTCCATAGTATGAGCAGGTTACGCGATGTTGGCAAAGTTTGTCAAATCGATCACTGCAAATCGGGCACACAATTCGGTTAGGCGCGATCTATTGATTTGGTGGCGTCCTTAATGGAAGCCAGGATCTGAAGGATGGTGCTGTCGGCTTTTTCAAGCGTCAATCGACAATGCGATTTCACGCGGCTTGGGTGCGGACTTGGCGATGATCGGTGGCGGTGAGATGTTTCCGATGGAGAGGAAAGAGGTTGGTGACCTGGCCGTGACCCGAGACGAAACGTTGACATTGGCATGCCGATTTGAAGCGCATCATCCGCCTCTCTCGCCGCCGCAGCGGAAGATGAGAATTTTCGGCGCGGTTGTTCAACCCCTTGTGCGATCGATGCTCAACGCCAGCCATCAAATTGGCTTTCGCGGCAGCATAGGAGCGCAGCTTGTCGGTGACCATCACCCTCGGCACGGCTCCCTGGCTTTTGAGCAGCTTGCGCATCAGCCGCAGCGCTGCCTTCTTGTTCCTTCGGCTTTGTAACAGGGCATCGAGGACGTAGCCTTCTGCATCGACTGCACGCCACCGCCAGTATTTCCTGCCCTTGATCGATACGACAAGTTCGTCAAGGTGCCATTTTTCGGCGAAGTTGCCGCGTGATCGCCGTCGGAGTTGATAAGCGAATTTGAGACCAAATTTCACCACCCATTCCGACACTGTCTGAAACGACACGTCAATCCCGCGTTCGGCAAGCAGATCTTCGACATCGCGAAGGCTCAGCGGAAATCGATAATAAAGCCATACTGCATGGGCGATAATCTCGGCTGGAAAACGATGGCGATGGTAACGGCTAAGACGTTCTTCGGTCATGCTCGCCGAATATCACCGCGATCAGCAAAATCCGTTAAGGCGACTCCACCCCGCTGGAACACGGCAGTCTGTTTTGACGCCTGAACTCAGAACATAAACCTGTCGGAAAACGAAAAAGCCTGCCGCGGGAGGAGGTGCGGCAGGCTTTTCGAAAGAAATGAACAACGGCTTGGAGGAGGAGTGCCGCTGTTCCGTCAGGTGCCCCTTGGGAGGAGGAGTGGGTCACCTGAGACACGAAGCTCTGCGGGAGGAGGTGCATCGCTTCGATGTCTTGAAGATACCAAAGGCTGCCTTGATCGCCAGCGTTCAGATCGCAATGCAGCCATGCGCATATTGCAACGCAAATTAAATCCTGTGCTTATTTTTCGGTCATTGTGGTTGAGACGCAGCGTTCTCGGGTGCTGTGCTAGAAAACGAGAACGAACTCGATCACCCTTGGCAGATGACATTTCGCATGGCTTCAGTATCGTCCCTGGTCCAGCCAATCGATAGAAGTTGACGCTGACGACATCTGTTCCGCCAAGCTCCTGGCCATAGCCCCAGGTCCGTTTAACGTCCTGCGACCGCTTGATGGTCACGCCTCATGCTCGACCGCCAGAATTTCCGCCAACATAGCCGTCGAGTAGTCTGGCAAGCGCGGCTTCAAATGAGGCAGGAACAGGATGCACTTCTCCGCTGGAGGTCAGGGCGCCAGACATTCGTCACAGATCCCACAGCCATCGGCATCCATGCTCGATGCCGGGCGCAATTTTTGACAGCAGGGACAGGTTGTTGCGTCCGAAGCGCACGTGTCTTCTCGTTCCGGCGGAAGAATTTCGATGCACATCTTCGACACCATATCGGCCGCGCTTTGTTCCATGGCGATGCTCCAGTTCAGGCCCATACCAGAGATAGTGAGCATCGACGGCGGCACAAGTCGGCAGGTTGCTGTCAGGAGCGAACCGATCCAAACAATAACGTCGCGCGGCCTTCTTGACGATCTTGTGCCGACGTTGTTCATTCTTGCCATGTTCAAACTCGCAAACGCCGTGCAGATCAGAGTTTCTATCGACGAGATCCAGCCTGATGTCTGGCGCCGTCTGGTTCTGCCGGTTCATTGGAACCTGGAGCATCTGCATCGCGGAATTCAGGCCGCCTTCAACTGGTGGAACTATCATCTCTATGAGTTCCGCATCGGCGGGTTGCGATATGGCGATGTAGAGATCCTGACAGAGGATGCGACCGACGACGATCCTCGCGTCTTCGATCAGACAGAGGTTCGCATGCTGGACTTCGAACAAGGTTCTGTCTTCAGCTACCACTATGATTTCGGGGATGGCTGGCGGCACACGGTTGCAGTGGAGGAGTTCCTGACGCTCGCCTCTACGCCCAAACAAGGAAGCTGCATCGCCGGCGCAAGGGCGCGGCCGCCTGAAGACGTTGGTGGCGTTTCCGGCTATGAGCGCTTCCTGGAGATCATCGCCGACCGGGAAGACCCTGAATATGCCGAAACCATCCGCTGGTGCGGTGGGTATTTTAATCCCGAATGGTTCGACCTGTGGGTGGTGGACAAGGATGTGCGCAACACTCTGCGCTCAAACATCAAACGGCGTCTGTACCAACCGAAACCTAAACCCATCCCTAAGAAATGAATTGGATGAGGTTCGAGATAGACGCCTTGAAGGGGTATGAACCAAGGACATACATTCTCCGCTCCACTGATCCTCAATCAAGCAATTGAAAGCCAATACAATTTGGACCGACTTTATCCCCATGCACCGACATCCATGATGACGTTTTGGAGATTATCACGGGCAGCAGTAGCAGACTTATTATGCCTGCGGACTTCCGGATGCTTTCAGCCATCGGGGGTTGACAGCGCTATTTGGTGAGGTCGGCAATACGATTGAGCGTGCCGGCAAGACCCTTTAGGGAGACAGCCAGGGTCAATGGTTGGACCGGGCTGGCAGCGGAAACGTTAACGTTGATGGCCTTGCCCGTCCTGAGCTTCGCAATCGTGTCTGCTTCGAAGGTCAGCGGCACGAGGCAGCCTTGTGGCAGGCAGGTCGAGAACGACAGAGTGTTGCCGAGAGGGGCATCGTCGACCTTCAACTGAGCGCCCTGGGGTAGCGCCAGTCCGAGCGGTAGCACCAGCGTGCCCCGGAACTTGCCGTCAGCTGCCTTGCCGATCTCGACAGCCAGGACGGTCTGCTTCGTCTGATTGCTGGTTTGGACCTGTCGGGCGAGGCAGGATGGAGCGTTGGCCTGCATCTGGCACACAACGCCCCAATCGTCGTATGTCTCGACCAGTGAGCTGGCCCCGCCCGGCAGCGGGGCGGCGGTCGCGGTGCCGCCGACGAGAGCGAGCATTGCCGCCAGCACTGAAGCCGTCGGCAAACAGCGGGATGACGTCATTAGAATGGGTTCCTTTCATATGGTTGGGGTCCCGATCGCGCGTGACGGCTCAGTCCGCCGGACGGCCAGCATCCTGCGGACTGTGTGTCGTGGCTACGGCGTCGCCTGGCCCGCAAGCGAAACGCAGCCGTTGCCATTGTCGAGGCAGACGAACGTGCCCTCGAAGCGTGGATCGGTGATCACGTCGTGGCTGCCATCCGCGGTTTCGGCGCTATCGGAGACCGGCCGGATCGGCGCAAAGCGGCCGGCATCGAAGTTCGGCATCACGGAGCTTGCCTGTGTGCCTGGTTCGGGGTTGGCGGCCTTTCCCACGGTCAGCACGCCTGGAACGAAGTTCATGCGATAATTGGCGGACGCCAGTAGCGTGCCCTGGGTGATCGCATAGGCACCCGGCTCGCTGAGACTGGTTGCGGACGTGGCGAGCCCTCCCGAAAGCCTGTCGCCGTTGACCAGACCCGCACCTCCGACGATATAGGTCAGTGCCGGATTGGCAAGGCTATAGCGGCGGCTAAGTGAGTCGGCGGCAACCGTAATGGCACGCTGGTTCACCGTGAGGTCTGAGCCCATGTAGCTGATTGTGTAATTGGCGTTGGCTAGCGACCCTTGCGTGATCGCGTAGGCACCGACATCGGAATATTGCCCCGCCGTGGTCGAGAGCGAACCGGAGAGCGTGTCGCCATTCAGCAGGCCTGTCGCGGCATAGGTCAGTGTCGGATTGACATCACCATAGGTCTTCGACTTCGCTTCCGCCCTCACCATGAGCGCGCGTTGGTTCACGCTGAGATTGGCTCCGACGTAAGTCAGGGCGTAATTGTTTGAGGCCGAGAACGAGCCGGCGATGGCATAGCTTCCGACATCGGCATATTGTCCTGCTGAAGTCACAAGCGATCCGGAGAGCGTGTCGTTGTTGACCAAGCCTGAGGTTGTATAGGTCAGCGCCGGGTTGGCATCGCCGTAGGTCTTCGATTTCGCATCCGCCGTCACCGTCAGCGCCCGCGGGGTGACCGTCAGGTTGGCACCCGTATAGCTGATGGCGTAGTTTGTATTGGCCAGTGTACCCCTGGCAATCGCATAGGCGCCGACATCGGAATATTGCCCTGCTGACGTCGAAAGCGACCCCGAGAGCGTGTCGTTGTTGACCAGGCCCGAGGTCGCGTAGGTCAGCGCCGGATTGGCATCACCATAGGCTCTCGACAGCGCATCCGCCGTAACGGTTAGCGCGCGCGGGGTGATTGTCAGGTTGGCAGCATTGTAGGTGATCGCGTAATTCGTATTACCGAGGCCACCGAGAGTGATCCCGTAGCCGCCCACATTCGAATATTGCCCAGCCGCCGTCGAAAGCGAACCGGAGAGCATGTCGCCATTGACAAGGCTCGAGGTTGTATAAGTCAGCGCTGGGTTTGCATTGCCATAGGTCTTCGACTTCGCATCCGCCGTTACCGTCAGCGCACGCGGAGTGACCGTCAGATTAGCCGCATTGTAGGTGATCGCGTAATTGGCGTTACCAAGGCTGCCGAGAGTGATCCCGTAGCTGCCAACATTCGAATACTGCCCCGCCGAAGTCGATAGCGAACCGGAGAGCGTGTCGCTATTCACGAGGCCCGAGGTCGCGTAGCTCAGCGCCGGGTTTGCGTCGCCGTAGATCTTCGACTTCGCATCCGCCGTTACCGTCAGCGCACGCGGAGTGACCGTCAGATTGGCCGCATTATAGATGATCGCGTAATTGGCGTTGCCGAGGCTGCCGAGAGTGATCCCGTAGCCGCCCACGCCGGAATATTGTCCTGCTGAAGTCACAAGCGATCCGGAGAGCGTGTCGTTGTTGACCAAGCCTGAGGTTGTATAGGTCAGCGCCGGGTTGGCATCACCGTAGGTCTTCGATTTCGCATCCGCCGTCACCGTCAGCGCCCGCGGGGTGATTGCCAGGTCGGCGCCGGTAAAGCTGATGTCGTAGTTCGAGTTAGCAAGCGTGCCGAGGGTGATGCCGTAGTTGCCGATCCCCGACGCCGTCGTCGCGGAGGTAGCCAACGCTCCCGAGAGCGTATCGCCCGCGACGAGGCCGCTCCCGCCGACGGTATAGGTGAAGCCCGGATTGGCATCGCCATAGGTACGGTGTGCGCCGTCGGTCGTGACCGTGATGGCGCGCTTGGCGATGTCGGCAAGTGTCGTGGCCGTGTTGTAAGCAAGCGTATAGTTGCCGGCATCCGCCCCGCCGAGCGACAGGCCGGAGATGGTGACCGTCTTGCCCGTGCCGGCGTTCTTGTCGGAAAAGGCGCCGCTGAAGCCGTTGCCCAGCGAAAGCGTGTCCCCCGACACCATGCCGCTGAAGACGGCGCCCGCTGTGTTCAGCGTCGCATCCTTCGTACCGTCATAGATCTTGCCGTTGGCGATGATCCCGCCGATCGATGAGATCATAGCCCTGGCGATATCGACCGTCTCCGTGCCGCCCGCCAGCGTGTAGTTCGAGGCAAGGCCGCCATTCGTGCCATCGCCCAGAGCCAGTGACGCAAGCGTCACGCCCTTGCCCGAGCCGGCATTCTTGTCGGCCATGGTGCCGGTGCCGGACAGAGTCAGCGTTTCGCCGCCGGCCAGGTTCGACAGCGTGAAGATCGAGGCATCGAGATCCGCCGAGCCGTTATAGGTGCGGCTGCCCGAAAGGTTGATGATCCTTTGGCCGATATCGGCAAGCGCTGTGGCCGTGTTTATATCCAGCCTGTAGTTCAGCGCATCCGCGCCGCCAAGCGTCAGACCTGAGATGTTGACGGTCTTGCCCGTACCGGCATTTTGGTCGGAGAAGGCGCCAAGCGCGGTGCTGACCGTCAGATTATCGCCGGATACCAAGCCGTTGAAGATGGCGTTGTTGGTGTTGAGCGTCGCGTCGGTCGTGCCGTCATAGGTCTTGTTGCCGGCGGTGATGCCACCGATCGAGGTGATGCTGGCGGGAGTTATCGTGGCATGACTGGTGTAGCTGGTGATGCCAAGTTGGTAATTGTTTGCATCCGCGCCGGTTATGTAAAGGCCATCGACGGCAACCGCCTTGAAGCTGCCGGCGTTCTTGTCGGAGAAGTTCGCGCTCGTATAGGCAACATGCATGTCATCGGTGCCGATGACCGGCACTGTGGAGATATTGACGGTGGCCGTCGTCGTGCCGTCATAGACCTTGGTGCTGGCGCTGATGCCACCGAAGAACACATAGGCCTTGGCGATATCGGCAAGCGTCGTCGCACTGCTTGAAGCGAGCGCATAATTGCCCGCATCCGCGCCGCCAAGCGAGAGCCCGGTGATGTCAACCGTCTTGCCGGTGCCGGCATTCTTGTCGGAGAAGGTTCCGATCGCGGTCGCAACCGTTAGCGTGTCGCCGGCGACGATGCCGGTGAAGCCCGCACCCGCGGTGTTCAGTACGGCAGTCGTGTTGCCATTATAGGTCTTGTTGTTCGCCGTGATGCCGGTGATGTCAGA
>NZ_JAELTU010000258.1 GCF_016429015.1 Rhizobium sp. ASV20 | reverse complement strand
GGCGGCAAGTCGCCGAACATCTTCTTTGCCGATGTGGCCGCCGAGGACGATGATTTCTTCGACAAGGCGCTGGAAGGCTTTGCGATGTTTGCCCTCAACCAGGGCGAAGTCTGCACATGCCCGAGCCGCGCACTGATCCAGGAATCGGTCTACGACCGCTTCATGGAAAGGGCGATCAAGCGTGTGGAAGCGATCAAACAGGGCAATCCGCTCGATTCGGCAACCATGATCGGCGCGCAGGCATCGAGCGAGCAGATGGAGAAGATCCTCTCCTATCTCGACATTGGCAGACAGGAAGGCGCTGAAGTGCTGACAGGCGGCGCGCGCGCCGATCTCGGCGGTGAATTGGCCAGCGGCTATTACATCAAGCCGACCATCTTCAAGGGCCACAACAAGATGCGCATCTTCCAGGAGGAGATCTTTGGCCCGGTCGTATCTGTGACGACCTTCAAGGACGAGAAGGAAGCGCTCGAAATCGCCAACGACACGCTCTATGGCCTCGGTGCCGGTGTGTGGACCCGCGACGGCAATCGCGCCTATCGCTTCGGCCGCGAGATCCAGGCGGGCCGCGTCTGGACGAATTGCTACCATGCCTACCCGGCGCATGCGGCCTTCGGTGGCTACAAGCAGTCAGGCATTGGACGCGAGAACCACAAGATGATGCTCGACCATTACCAGCAAACGAAGAACATGCTGGTGAGCTACAGCCCGAAGGCGCTCGGCTTCTTCTAAGACCTCCCAACGAAGCCAGTGAGGCTCCCGGCTGCGGTCGGGAGCCTTCGTGCGTTGCGATCCATTAAGGAGAACTGTCATGGCTGATACAGGCACGGAGCCAAGGGTTTTGGCGACGGAAAAGGCACTGGACCTCATCCGGGAGATCCAGAAGGATCATCCCGATATCCTGTTTCACCAATCCGGCGGCTGTTGCGATGGTTCTTCGCCGATGTGCTATCCGGCAAACGAGTTCATGATCGGCGATAATGATGTCAAGCTCGGTGAAATTGGCGGCGTGCCGGTCTATATCAGCGGCAGCCAGTTCGAGGCATGGAAGCACACGCAGCTCATCATCGATGTCGTGCCTGGGCGCGGCGGCATGTTCTCTCTCGATAATGGACGGGAGAAGCGTTTTCTCACGCGCTCGCGCCTCTTTGGCGGCGGCGAGGCTTGCGCAATCCCGGATATTGGTAGCCCGCCGGCTCGATGAATCGAGAGGATGTTTGCCTGTAGTATTTGCCTAATACCCGTGCTGTGAAATCCTTTGCTAGGATGCAGGCGTTGGTTTTCAGGGAGGAAGACGATGCCAGCTGCAAAGATTTTGATGATCACCGGTGATTTCACCGAGGACTACGAAACCATGGTGCCGTTCCAGACGCTGCTTGCGTGCGGCTACACGGTGCACGCCGTCTGCCCCGGCAAGAATGCCGGCGAGACCGTCGCAACCGCTATCCATGATTTCGAAGGTGATCAGACCTATTCGGAAAAGCGGGGCCACAATTTTGCGCTCAACGCGACTTTCGCCAGTATCCGCGCCGAAGATTATGATGCGCTTGTCGTTCCAGGCGGCCGCGCGCCGGAATATCTTCGTCTCAATCCCGATGTGATCAAGGCCGTGCAACACTTCTTCGAGGCGAACAAGCCCGTTGCTGCCATTTGCCATGGCGCACAACTCCTGGCAGCTGCAGGTGTTCTCAAGGGACGTACGTGCTCGGCTTATCCCGCTTGCCGTCCCGAGGTGGAACTTGCCGGCGGCATCTACGCCGATATTGCAATCAATGATGCTGTGGCCGATGGTAATCTTGTCACGGCACCAGCCTGGCCGGCGCATCCGTCGTGGCTGCGGCAGTTCATGGCTGTGCTCGATGCCGCCGCGTTGTCGGAAGCAAACGCCGCCTGAGATCAAAAGGGGAGGCATGCATGTGCGAATTGTTCATCAAGGCCGATGCCAAGCTTTGGGAAAGCACGACGCGCTCCCTTCGTATCGACGGCATGGTGACCAGCGTCAGGCTGGAAAACTTCTTCTGGTCGAAGCTGGAGGAAATCGCACGGCGCGACGGCATGAACGTGGTGCAGCTGATCACCAAGCTGCACCATGAATCGATCGATGCCGGCCACGATCTCGGCAATTTCACCTCATTCCTGCGGGTATGCTGCGCGCGCTACCTCGATCTGCAGCTTGCCGGCGACATTTCAAGCGATCTGTCTCAGCCAATCGCCAGCGTCGATGCGCCAGCCATATTGGGGCGAGAGCGCTTGAAATATCATTGACTATAAGGCGATATCCCTATCGCCCAGCCGCAGCAGGACTGCCACGCATCTTCGCACAAGCTTTCGCTGTGGGGTCATGCAACCTATGGGGTCGTGATATGGATCTTTGCAGCTTTTGTTATTCAAGACTTAACTAACCTCAGGTAGTATTTCCGTCATTGACTATCGCATGAGGGATAGGGCTTGCGTCAGGCTCCCATGAGAGGGAGGCCGAAGCGCTTGAGGGTTCGCGATGACATCGATTTCCAGCATGCCTTCGGCGGCTCTGGCTATCCTCCAGCAGTTGAACGCAAGCACGCCGACACCACAGCGGCTGCAGTCCAGCGCCGACAAGTTGATTGCGGTGGCAACCGGCCAGCCGAATATCGTAAGCGTCTCCAAGCAGCCGAACCCTGCGCAGTCGAAAGTCTCCGAGGCTATGTTCAGCATGAACGGGGACAGTGTAGCCAAGCAAAAGCTCGAGCTTATCGTACGCACGGGCAAGGCTTTGGGCGTTGCGCGGGACGATTATACGTCCATGGACGACTTTATCGCGGCAACGAAGAAGGCCTTCGGTGAGTTAAAGGTAAAGCCTGACGGGGCAGCGGCTATCCGTAAGATTGAGCAGGAGCTAGGCCTCGGCAAGCTTGGCCTGTCGCTTGAGGATGTCATCAATAGCGCCACGGAGGGTGGTGATAACGACAAGATCACGCGCGCGCTCGAAAGGCGATCTCATCAAAAGGATGACGACAAGAAGGACAAAGTCAAAACGGACGGAGATGGCGAGGCAAGCAAGTCGTTGGCGATCGATCACGCGGCTGCCAGCCTGTATGGCCTTCTGTCCTTCAGTTAGTTCGGATTACCGTTGGATCTCGATGCGACGGATTTGGTGAGGCCGTGTCTAATGGTGTCAGCCGCCGCATCCGCCGCTGTTTCCATGTAGCTCGGATCCCGATGAAGCAGCACGACTGCGAACGCGCCGTCGAGCAGCAGCATGATCCGGCGGGCAAGAGGTATCGCATTGTCGCCGGCTCCGGCCGCCGCGAAGATCGAGCCCAACCAATCTTCTACACGTTTTTTGTGAGCTCGGGCCGCGACCAGCGCCGGATGGCCCGGAAGATTGATCAGCTCCACCGACATGCGCAGGAAGCCGCACCCTTTCCATTTGGCATCGCGCGCAGATTGGGCCAAATTGCGGAATATGGCGGCAACTTTTTCTGCAATGTCGCCTTCGGCCTCGCTGAACCACTGCTGGAAGAGCGTGAGGTTCGGCTCATCACGCGCCTGCAAATGTGCGGCGATCAGGTCGTCCTTGCTGCGGAAGTGATAGTAGAGCGTGCGCTTGGTGACACCAGCCTTTTCGGCAATCGCGTCGACGCTGATCGCGCGGATGCCATCCCGATGGAAGAGCTTGCCGGCGGCTTGAAGAATGCGTTCACGTGTGGGGCGGGCGCTATCTCTCATGGCCTAAAGTATACCGGGTAGTGAATATACACAACGCGACGATCGTCCCATCTTACAGGCTATGAGCCAGCAACCACGGACACCCGCGAGCGCGACCAGCCCGCCGATTTCAATTTCCTGTCGGGATGGTGTCGTTCTTGGCGCGCATCTTTGGCGTGCCGAAACGGCGAGGCCGGAAGGCAGCGTCATCATCAACCCCGCGACGGGGGTTCTCGCGCGCTATTACCATCGCTACGCGCAATTTCTCATGCGCCAGGGGTTCGATGTCCTTACATTTGATTATCGCGGCATCGGTCAATCCCGCCCGCAACAATTGCGCGGTTCCGGATATCGCTGGCGGGAATGGGGCGAGCAGGACTTCGATGCAGCCGTTCGATGGATTGCCGACAACGGACGCAACGGCCCGTTGCTGGTGGTTGGCCACAGCATCGGCGGGTTTCTGCCGGGCCTTGCCGAAAACGCAGGAAAGATCGACAGGATGCTGACGGTCGGGGCTCAATATGCCTGGTGGGGCGATTACATGCCGAACCGTCGGCTGGGTCTGTTGGCCAAATGGCATATTGTCATGCCCGCAATGACGGCTCTCTATGGTTATTTCCCGGGGCGGCGCCTCGGTTGGCTGGAAGATCTGCCAGCCGGTGTCGCGAATGAATGGAGTTTTCGCAGGCGCCGCTTCGAGCTTAATCACCCGAAAGCCGAAAGAGAGGACGTATTGCGGAAGATGGCGGCTGTTACAGCACCGATTCTGGCGGTTGCGGTTTCGGACGACGAGCTCGGCACAGTGCCCGCCATTCGTCGTGCTCTTGGTTATTATACCGGCGCGCGGCGCGCGACTGTGTTGTTGAAGCCCGAGGATCTCGGCCGCGACAAGATCGGCCATTTCGCCCTCTTTCATGATAGTCACATGAACGGTTTCTGGACCGACACCTTGTCGTGGTTGCGTGACGGTAGCAATCCGTGGCCGGCAGCGGCGTCGAACCTGGAAAACTGACGGTTAAGCCCGCTGAACTCATGAAATTGCAGCGTAGTTCCCATCGATCATGATCCTGCGGTCTGCAAGGCGTCGCTCAGCGGTCGCGGCTTGCGTTTACGGGCGACATGGCCGGAATTCGACGCATTGTCCGGAATCCCGAATAGTAAAATCATAAATTGCCGCCTAATTCCCTTCGTCGGCGATATTATCTATATATCTTCGGACGTATGTCCATGGAATCCAGGCCGGTCGGGGGACTCGGAATGCATCTTGATGATTTTGTCGCGCTCGGCCGCTCCGGTTTGCGTGTCAGTCCGCTTGCCTTGGGAACCATGACTTTCGGCGAAAGCTACGTTTGGCAGGCGCGGGCAAATCGGCCGGCGGAGATCCTGGATCGTTATCTTGGCCGGGGTGGCAATTATCTTGATACCGGCAGAGGAGATGCAAAACCGGGCGGGCAGACGGTTGTAGGCAATTATCTCTCGCAGAAAGCGGCTAGCCGTGATCGTCTTGTGCTCGGCGCCAAGTTCGGTGTCGAGCAGCAGGAAGAGGGGCTTGGGCGCGAGGCGATCGTCTCTGCCTGCGAGGAGACGCTGCGAAGGCTGCGTACCGACTATCTCGATCTCTTTTGGCTCGATAACTGGGACATGCAAGTTCCCCTCGACGAAATATTGGCGGGATTGAATGATCTCATCCGGTCAGGAAAATTGCGCTACTTCGGCATTTCCGATGCGCCGGCCTGGAAGGTTGCGCACGCACAGGTCATCGCCCAATTTCATGGCTGGCCCCCCTTCATCGGTCTGCAGATCGAATATTCACTGGCTGCGCGGCTGTTCGAGAGCGAGCTTATTCCGATGGCGCGCGGAATGGGGCTTGGCGTCGTCTCGCATTCGCCGTTGAATGGCGGTTTGATCAGCGGGAAATATAACCGCAAGAATATCGCAAACTTCGAGTCCGAACACGCGTCTCCTTTCGCTGTACAGCCTGACGCACAGCGCCTCGACATCGTCGACGCCTTGATCCGCATCGCAGAAGAACTTGAAACAACCACTGCTCGAGTCGCTCTTGCCTGGGCACTGGCGCGGCCCGCGGTATCGTCAACCATCATCGGCGTACACACGCTCGAGCAGCTGGATGACGATCTTGGTGCTCTCGATGTTCGTCTGTCGCCCGAGCAGACGGCAACGCTCGACGTGTTGACCATCCCGGTTCATTCTTTCGATCTGCCGTCGATTTTGCAGAATGCGGCGCCGTCGAGCTGCGTGGACTACGACACGATCAAGCGTCGGCTCCCCTAGGGGCTTTTCGGGGCTGCCTTTGGCGATATGCCCAAGTCGATAGATCCGGTTGAATAGCATAACGACGGCGAGTTGTTCTTGTTGCCGCCTGAAAGGGTGGGCAATAACTCTGATGGCCATAGCTCATGAATCAAGGCGGACGGGGTAGACTCCGGTACCCTTGAACAACTGCCGTCAGCTTTTATCTGATCGAACAGCCAGCTCGCTCACAATTGAATGGATGGATCGGGAAAGACAGTGCTCAAAGCACTGCTACGGCAACAAGTTGATCCAATCGCGCAATAATTGCAGCCACACATCATACACGGACGCGGCATGAAGCTGCCGCGTCCAGATGTCTTTCCACTTCACATCAGGCGATATCGAAGCGGTCCGCGTTCATCACCTTCGTCCAGGCAGCCACGAAGTCGCGCACGAACTTCTGTCCGGCATCGGCCTGCCCGTAGACTTCGGCGATCGCCCGCAGTTGCGAGTTCGAGCCGAAGACCAGATCGGCGCGGGTGGCCGTCCATTTGACGTCTCCGGTTGCGCGGTCGCGCCCCTCGAACACGTCCTTCGCGTCGGAAGTCGCCTTCCACTCCGTGCTCATGTCGAGCAGGTTGACGAAGAAGTCGTTGGTCAGCGTTTCCGGGCGCTTGGTGAAGACACCGTGCTGCGTCTGGCCGGCATTGGCGTTCAGTGCGCGCAGGCCGCCGACGAGCACGGCCAATTCCGGTGCCGAAAGCGTCAGCAACTGCGCCCTGTCGATCAGCAGCTCCTCCGAGGAAACGGTGTAGGCCTGCCGCTGATAGTTGCGGAAGCCATCCACGATCGGTTCCAGAACGGCGAAGGCTTCTATGTCGGTCTGTTCCTGTGTTGCATCGGTACGGCCGGCAACGAAGGGGACGACTACATCGTGACCGGCCTTCTTTGCAGCCTGTTCGATTGCGACAGAACCGCCAAGAACGATCAGATCGGCAATCGATACCCTCTTGCCACCGGTCTGGGCATCGTTGAACTGCTTCTGGATGCCTTCGAGTGTCTCCAGCACGGAAGCGAGTTGCGCCGGCTGGTTGGCTTCCCAGTCCTTCTGCGGCGAAAGACGGATGCGCGCGCCGTTGGCGCCGCCGCGCTTGTCGGAGCCACGGAAGGTCGAAGCCGAGGCCCAGGCAGTCGAGACGAGCTGAGGGATCGTCAGGCCGGAAGCAGCGATCTGACCCTTGAGCGCGGCGATATCGTTGGCATCGATCTGCGGGTAGTCGGCATCCGGGATCGGATCCTGCCAGATGAGCTCTTCGCTCGGCACTTCCGGGCCGAGATAGCGGGCGCGCGGACCCATGTCACGATGCGTCAGCTTGAACCAGGCACGGGCGAATGCATCGGCGAATGCGTCTGGGTTCTCGAAGAAGTGGCGCGAGATCTTTTCGTAGGCCGGGTCGAAACGCAGCGCCAGGTCCGTAGTCAGCATTGCCGGAGCATGACGCTTGGACTTGTCGTGCGCGTCCGGCACCGAGTTGGCACCTGCACCATGCTTCGGCGTCCACTGATGCGCGCCGGCCGGGCTCTTCGTCAGTTCCCAATCGTAACCGAACAGGTTCCAGAAGAAGTTGTTGCTCCACTTGGTCGGCGTCGAGGTCCAGGTGACTTCGAGACCGCTGCCGATCGCGTCGCCGCCCTTGCCGCTGCGGAAGCTGTTCTTCCAGCCGAGGCCCTGCTCTTCAATGCCGGCTGCTTCCGGTTCGGGACCGACGAGGGCAGC
>NZ_JAELTU010000257.1 GCF_016429015.1 Rhizobium sp. ASV20 | reverse complement strand
CATCACCGCCATGTTCATGCCGCGCGCCGCGGGCGACAGGCCGCATGTCGTGCCGGCCGGATGCACCAACCTGGCGCTGATGGGCCAGTTCGTCGAAACATCGAACGACATCATCTTCACCATGGACAGCTCGATCCGCACGGCACGTGTCGGCGTTTACACACTTCTGGGCCTGCGCAAGCAGGTGCCGGACATCAACCCCGTCCAGTACGATATCCGCACTCTCCTCAAGGCAGCACGGGCGCTCAACAATGACGAGCCCTTTCCGGGCGAACGGCTACTTCATCGGCTTTTGGACAAAACCTACTTCGCCCACATCCTGCCGCCGCTGCCAGACCAGGAGACCTCGATACGGGAAAAGGCGGAAGCGGAACTTGCGGAGCTCTTCGGCGCAGGCGGACAAACGGTCGGCCGGGTCATCGGCTGGCTTGAGAAAATCAGGGAAAATCTGGTGTCGCGCAGCAAACGATGAACGAGCTGATCAACAAGGCAGAACTGACAAGCGGGCTGGCGGAGATTCTGGCGCCTCGCCTGTCGGTGATTTTCTGCGGGTTGAACCCCGCGCTTTCAGCGCAGCGGGACGGCCATAATTTTTCCAACCGCAGCAACCGCTTCTGGCGGGTGCTGCATCTTGCCGGCTTTACTCCTCGTCTGCTGAGGGCTGAGGAGGAGCTGGAGATGCTGCAATATGGCCTCGGTCTGACATCGGCGGTCTCCCGCCCAACGAAAAGCGCGAGCGAGCTGAAAAAGAGCGACTACATTGCCGCCGCCCCCGTGCTGGAAGACAAAATCAGAAAGCTCGCACCCGCCAACCTGGCGTTTCTGGGCAAAGCCGCCTACGCCGCGATCAGCCTTCGAACCGATGTCGACTGGGGCAAGCAACCAAAGGCATTTGCCGGCACTTCGATCTGGGTGCTTCCCAATCCGAGCGGCCTCAACCGCGCTTTCGATCTGGTAAAACTGACGGAGCATTATCGCGAAGTGAAGTTTGAGATCGATCGCGACAAGCATCTGGCCACATAGCGGCCCTTTCCGAACCAGCCATGCCCAGGCAAGTGGCGGCGATCAGTTGCCTTTCAGCGGCTCAAGCACGCCGATCGTATGCAGCCACCGCTCCACCAGCGCCGGCCATTGGCCAATGGGAAGGCTGGCCTTGCGAAGGCCGAAGGCGTGGCCACCCTGCGCATATAGGTGCATTTCCGTCGAGACTCCGGCCTTCTGCAGCGCGACATAGTAGGCCAGCGACTGCTCGATGCCGTCGACATCGTCGTTCTCGGCCTGCAACAGGAAGGTTGGAGGGGTGTCGGCTCTGACGCGGATATCCGGACGCAGCCTCATATCCGCCTCGTTGCGGGTGCCGCGGTCCTCGTCCTCGTGCATCCATAAATGACCGGGGTAAAGGGCAATCGCGAAATCCGGCCGGCTGCTCAGCTTGTCCGCGTCATCGACCGGCGCATATGTTCGCTTATCGAAATGCGTGCTGACAGCGGCAACGAGATGTCCGCCAGCCGAAAAGCCGATGACGCCGATCTTATGAGGGTCGACATGCCACTGCTCGGCGTGCTGGCGCACCAGCACCAGCGTACGCTGGGCATCCTGCAGGGCCGTTTCCACCTTGGGATAATGACGATGCCCTTTTTCCCATGTCGGCCCCGAGCGAGGCACCCGATACTTCAACAGCACGCAGGTAATGCCGCGCGAGGTCAACCAATCACATATCTCCGTGCCCTCCAGATCCATGGCCAGAACCTTGTAGCCGCCGCCAGGAAACACGACCACGGCTGCACCGGTATTGGCACCTTGAGGAGCATAGAGCGTCATCGTCGGTCGGCTGACATCGCTGACCATCGCCCCATCCGTGCCAACGGATTCGGGCTTGGCGTCAGCGATGGCATCCGGCACAGCGCCAGGCCAGATCGGCACCTGGACATGGCCTGCCGAAGGTTCCCAGACCGCCGAATGTGCTTGGGAACATCCATAAAAGAGCAGGAGAAAGGAAATTGCGAACGTCGATTTCTGCATGGCACGATGTGCCTCGCTACGAGCATCGATTCCTGGTGCTGAACAAGACAGCTCACCTTTGGTGGAGATCGATTGCAGCTTTCTCATGACCCCAACGAGCCTCGTCGCGGCGATCGACCAGAGAAGTCAGAGCGGCAAGGGTTACAGGCTCAGCCGCGGCCCATCTCTCCAAAAGCCTGCTCGAGCGTCGCCCGGCCCTCAGCGAATTCCGTCGCCGGGTCCAGCGCACCCGCATTCGCCTCGATGAGGGCGCGCGGCAGGGTGAAACCCGGCATGGTTTCGAGCGGTTTCATCTTCAATCCGGTCAGCACCTGATGGAGCTGACCGGCACATTTGCCGCCGCCGTGACCGCCATAGGTAACGATCATGGCCGGTTTGCCGGCCCACTCCCGATAGAGATGATCGAGCGCATTCTTCAATACGGCCGGATAGCCCCAGTTGTATTGCGGGCTGACGAAGACGATGGCATCGCCGCTGGCGATCTTTTCGCTCCAGGCCTTGGTGAGATCGGTGCGATAGTCTCCCATCGCCGGGATACTCGGCTCGCTGTCCATCGGCAGAGGCCAGTCGCGGAGATCGACGATCTCGAATTCAGCGGGCAGGATTTCGCGCCCGACCGCTGCCACCCACTCGGCGACGACAGGACATATGCGGTTCGGCCTGACGCTGCCGACAATGACGAGAATTCTGGATGGCATAGGCATGGTGCTTTCGTTATTTATGTGTATAATACACTTAATTTGAAAAGGCAGGATCTGTAAAGGTGCAAAATACACATATTCTCGATGAGCTGGCTGGCGGCCTGCTCGACATCGTCAATTTCCTGAATGCTCCACAGCGCGACGAAGCTCTGCTACGGGCCGCAGGCGTACAACTCGACCGCGCCTTGTTCCCCCTGCTCGCGCGCCTTGGGATGCAAGGGCCGCTTGGCGTTGCCGAACTGGCAGAACAGGTCGGCCGCGATTATACGACGGTGAGCCGCCAGTTGGCGCGGCTGGAGAGCCTTGGACTTGTGACCCGCAAGGCCGATATCGGAGATCGGCGCCGGTCGATTGCAGAAAATACGGCGGAAGGCAGCGCGCGGTTTGCCGCTATCCGCGAAGCAAGAAGGCGAGCCTTAACACGGGCGCTCGCCGATTGGGCGGAAGATGATCGCCAGGTATTGACGAAGCTTGTCCGTCGCTTCGCCGACGCTCTTGGCGAGTTGCCGCTGGTGGAGGACAACGAGGAGCGCCGTTCAACCTGATGCACCTTATCCGGCCTGATCGACGGGCTCGGCGGGAACGTTCATGTAGCGCGAGAGAAGATGCAGGTTCCGGCCGACGGACATGCCGATGAAGCCGGCCCAGATCGCAGCAGCAACCGGCGGCACGGCGGGCGCGGAGAACCAGGCAGCCTGGGTTTCCGCAGCCGCATGCAGCAGCAATTCGAAAGCGAAGGTCGCCAGGATGATGACCAGCATCATGATGTCGCCAGGCAAGGAGAGCGATCCCTTTTCCCTATCGACACCAATTTTCCAGGCGCTGACATGATACCAGCCGATTGCCATGCCGGCGCACAGCCCAAGGGTTCCCATAAGCAAGTCAAACATGGTGGCTTGCGAGAAAAGCCCATCAAAGCCGCGAAAACCGAGTATGGCCATGAGGACTGGCATTATCGCAAGGCGCTCGACCCGGATCGTACGCGGCAGGCATCGCGATATCCCCATCCAGAGCAGCAGCAGAAACAGACAGTAGACATAGGCCGGAATATGAGACATCGCCGAAACTCCGTAACGGCAGGATTGAAGCCGGAAGAGAATTAGCCGATAATCTTAACGACGTAAAGATGTGAGAAGAAGGCATTGACGACGACTGAAGCCGGCGCTCCGGCACGCTATCATCATGGAGACCTGCGAAACGCGCTTCTTGAGGCGGCCCGTGCCCTGCTCGAAGAGCGCGGCCCAACCGCGCTCGGCATCCGGGAGATTGCCCGCCGCGTCGGTGTTTCCGCGCCGGCCGCCTATCATCACTTTTCCGGGCTGGACGACATAGCCGTGGCGCTGGCGGAGCGGGGCTTTGCGGAGCTGGCGGTGCACCTGCAAACGGCGCCGAGCAACGCAAAAGGCCAGCTCGCACCGGCGGGGATTGCCTATGTCGCCTTTGCGCGTGACAATCCCGGTCTCTATCGGCTGATGTTCGGCGAGGGTTTCAGAGGAGCTTTCTCATCCGATGACCGGATACGCAGGTTGCGTTCGGATGCCTACGAAGTGCTCAAGACGGGCCTTTCGAGGCGCCTCCCCGCCGAGGAGATCGATACCGCTGCACTCTTCCTCTGGTCGTTGACACACGGCCTTGCGTTGCTGATGATCGACGGACAATTCGATCCCGGCGCCGATCCCGACACACTCGTGGCCGCAGTACTGCGGCTATCCGGGAAGGGCCTTCCGACCTCGACTGAAAGGACGGATCCCGGCTGATACCATGGCGCTCCCATAACCGGATGATTTGAGGTCCGTTCGACCTGAAATCTGAATCTGCCCGAGAAACAAATCGGCAGAGCATGATGTCGTTTGAAAGCCGCTTACACTTTTCGGCATCATGCTCTGGCGATACGAGACAAGAAAAGCCACATATCTCTCTATTGAAGGTGAAGTTGAACAGCATGCATACGATCAAGAATTTATCCGGCTACAAAGTCGTCATTGGTGACAAAAACGGGCCGTTGCTGGCCAGCGAACGGGATGTGAACGACTGGCTTAGTGCTGCATGGGACGCCGAGGCGAGCATGATTGCCGTACCTGTGTCGCGGCTGAGCGACGAATTCTTCCGGCTTTCGACCCGCATCGCCGGCGGTATCATCCAGAAATTCGTCAATTATCGCTGCCAGCTTGCCGTCATCGGCGATATCTCTCGATGGGTCGCCGACAGCGATGCCCTCAGGGATTTCGTCTATGAGGCGAACAAGGGACGTGAGGTCTGGTTCCTGCCGAGCGAGGAGGCTCTCGCCGAACGGCTGCATCAGACCTCTCAACGCTAGATACGAAGGGTGGCCGCATGACACCGACGACATCCCCTCCCCGGCTGGAGACGGAACGCCTCCTGCTCACCGGACATACGGTCGATGACTTCGACCCTCTTGCTGCCATGTGGAGCGACCCGCTGGTCGTGAAGCATATCTTCGGCAATCTGGTATCGACGTCGAGAGAATCTTGGATGCGGATGCTGTCCTATCACGGCCTCTGGCCGCTTCTCGGCCATGGCTACTGGGCAATCCGCGAGAAGTCTTCCGGACGCTATGTCGGGGATCTCGGCTTTGCGGATTTCCACCGGGTCATGGAGCCGTCCATCCGCAGTATTCCCGAGGCCGGCTGGGCGATGGCGACATGGGCGCACGGCAAGGGATTTGCCACCGAAGCGTTGAGCGCCGCGACCGCATGGCTGGATGAGCAACCGCGTTTCGAGCGGAGCGTCTGTCTGATCTCGCCGGAAAACAAGGCCTCGATCCGTGTGGCCGAAAAGGCCGGCTACTGCGATCCGACGCCGGTACGCCTCAACGACAAGGACACGCTGCTGTTCTCACGCGTTCGCCGAACGGCGCAGGATTAAGCTCGGGGTCCATTTCCGGACTGCGGTCTAGAATCCCAGCGACTGCTGAACCGGTTTCGGTGGTGCCAGCTGAACGCCTTCGAGTTCCAGCATGCGAGCCTTGGAATTCGAGCCGCCCGGCGCCGAAAATCCGCCGATCTTACCGCCTGCCGCCAGAACGCGGTGACAGGGAATGATCAGTGCGACGGGGTTCTTCGCCATGGCCTGACCAACATCGCGCGCGGTTTCGGGGCCGGCGCCAAGCTGCTTGGCGAGCGTTCCATAAGTGGTCGTGTGACCCCAGCCGACCTGCCGGGCGGCATCGTAGATCCGCTTGAAGAAGTCATCCTGTTCGCCGAGATCGAGCGTGACGCCCGAGAAGTCGATCTTCTCGCCTGCGAAATAACGCTTCACCTGCGCGACCACCTCCGCGATCTCGGGCGCCGGCGCGCCGGGCTGCGCATTTGGCAGGCGTCGCAGGAGCAGCCGCTCGGTCGAGTTTGCATCCTTTGTCGGCAATTGAAAGCGCAAGACGCCGACATCGTTCCAAGCGATGCCGCAGAAGCCGCCAGCGGTTTCGAAAATCAGATAATGCTGTCTTGCCTCGCTCATGACGAAAGCTCCTGTGTTTCCACTTGTCATGAAAATCGTCCTCAGGCGCGACGAATTCAACCCGCTTCTTGCAAAGAACAGGAATTGCCACCGTTTTGACGGCGATGGAGCGAGGCTCAGGCAGCAGCAATCCTGAAATCAATACCCGCCGCCGGTCGGGGGCGCGTTCAGCGTCATGCCGCCGCCGGAATTGCGATCGCCCGAAGTAGAGCAAGACGCGACACCCAGGCCAATGAAAACGAGAAAGAGAATCGTAAAGACAGATCTGGTGCACATGATTATCACTCCCTGTTGCTGGCGGCGGGCATGAAGACCCGAGTTTGGGGTGAACAGATCAGACCGGCTTTTTATTCGGCAGCTCTTCCAATGAGATTCATGGTTTGCAACGTGTACTTTCGATAATGTTCTTGTTTTGTTCTTGATTTCAGTGTCGATCAGAGATAAACATTAGCGATATAAAAATAATGGGAGCCAAAGCCAAATCGGCTTTGAATAGTTTTATGTATCACAGCGATCAGATGTCCCTGGATCTAGCGGGGATGCCCATTAAGCGTAAAGGCAAAAACCTGCCGAAACATGGCCAAGCTCTCTATTTTGCGGCGCTACCAACCTCTGAAGTCGCCAAGCTAACGGCGGAAATGACGTGGGACCAGAGCCGACGAAACGGTTTGCGGCGCGAACCAAGGCAGTATGATCTCTATCATACGACCATCTATCCCTTAGACATTGCGCATCGCGCTCGGGAAGAGGCGATCGTCGCTGCGATGGACGCGGCATCTACCATCTACATGTCCTCATTCGAACTTGTATATGATCGCGTCGCCACCTTCGGTGGGCGCGGTAATCACCAGTATGTGCTTTGGCGTAGGCGAGGAAACGAGGAACTGAAGATGCTGCGTCGCGAACTATGTACCGCTTTGCAGTGCGCTGGCTTTGATACTGAAGCCGCTGAACCCTATGAGCCACATATGACTCTGTTCTACTGTGGCCGTGTTCTACCAGAATCGATGTTGGCGCGGCCCGTTAGGTGGATTGTCAGGAGCCTTATGCTAGTCAATAGCTTTCAAGGTGACAGCGAGCACGGCCATATTTGGGAATGGCCTCTATCGTAGCCTTTGCTTACGATTTGGGAGATGTCTCAAGTGTCGGCTTCACCGCCGCCACGGCATCATCGACGCTGAAGCTGCAGCGATTGGCGACGTCGGTTACGCCGGCAACTGTCATAAGGTCGCGGACACGGTCATGCACGCGGGCGAATTGCAAGCGGATGGCGGCGCGGCGCATGGCGCCATCGAATTCCATCAGGGCATCCATCGCAGTACTGTCGAGATCAAAGCTCTCCTCCAGGCTTAGAACGACGGCGCGCACGACTGCATCGCCGTGAGTGCGCGATAGAATCTCGCCGAAGATCGTGTCGGCATTGCCGAAAAACAGCGTTTCGCCGGGGCGCCAGACCGCGATACCAGGCATCTCTGACGCATCGTCGTGACGGCTGACATCAACGAAATTGTGGCTGTCGCCAAGCCGCCCGAGACGGGCGACATAGGGTGACGCGAGGCGATGCATCATCGCCGCAAGCGAGAGCGCGATGGCCAACAGCATGCCGTTGAGCACGCCAAAGATCAGGAC
>NZ_JAELTU010000256.1 GCF_016429015.1 Rhizobium sp. ASV20 | reverse complement strand
GAACCAGCACCATGCCCGGCAAGCCGATCCAGGCGAAGGCCGCCTCGATCAGGCCACCGCGCTGCATCAGCAATGTCCATGCGAAGCTGCGAGCGATCGCCGATGTCCAGAACGGCAACAGTGCTATCGTCATCAGGACAGCGCGCATCCGGGGACTGACCAGGGTCAGCGTATATGCGTAAGGGAAGCCTATGATCAGCGTCACGACCGCGACGATTGCGGCGATGCGAAACGTTCTTAGAATAATGACGATGGAGATGTCGTCGGTCAAAAGAGATGCATAGTTTTGCAACCCCAATTCCGGATCGGTAAAGCTCCGCATCGCGATGGAAAGCAAGGGATATAGAAAGGTCCCGAGCAGCAGGACTGTCGATGGAAGCAGCAGCCAGACCGCGATATTGATCGGTGCTGTTTTGGGTTTGCGCCGTTCAAGGGCGCGGCTGTCAACAACTGCTTCCATCATGGGACCTATCGGGACATCCAGGGGGTGACCTTGGCGATGACGGAGTTGAGGTTCGCCGCCCACCATTTCACGTTGGAAAGGAGGACCTTGTCACCGGTTTCGTCATGCAGGCGCGGATTGAACGTCTTGTTGAGGTCAGAATAATCCGGCGTCGCCTTGCTTGTGGCGGCAATGACGCCCGCAAGCTCCGCAAAGTGCTTGTTCTGCTCAGGATGCGACACGAATTGGACGAAATCCATCGCCGTCGCCAGGTTTGGCGTGCCTTTCGGCACGATCAGCGCATCCCAACCAAGGATCGTCTTGTCCCAGACGGGAGCGATCGGTGCGCCTGCCTTGGCCGAGGCCATGACACGACCAGTGACGGCAAAGCCCATGTCGGCCTGACCATCGACGAGAGCCTGCTGTAGCGCGCCATTTGTCTTGGTGAAAATAATCGACGATTTGATCGTATCGAGCTTCTTCAGCGCCCGATCGACATCGAGCGGATAAAGGTTCTTGGCGTCGACACCATCCGCCATCAGGGCATATTCGAGCGTGCCAAGGCTGATATCGGGCGGCAACACACGTGTTCCAGGAAAATTCTTCAGATCGAAGAAATCGGCGAGCTTGGTCGGCGGATGGTCCTTATATTTTTCTTTATTGTAGACGAAGGTCAAAGCGAAGAAATAAACGGGCAGGCCGCATTCACTGACAGAACCTGCCGGAAACTGCGTGGTATCGATCTTGGAGAAATCCAGCTTTTCCAGGAGCTTGCCGCAGTTCTGCTCGGCGAAGGCAGCGCCTTGGTCCATGACATCCCACGAAACAGCGCCCGCCTCAACCATCGCCTTCAGCTTCGCGCCGTCAGGAGGTGAATCGTTTTCGAACTGGACATTCTGACTTGCGGTATAGGGCTGTTGCCAAGCCTTGATCTGCGAATCCTGCAGCGTGCCCTGATAGGACACAAAGGTCAGTGACTTCTCCTCCGCCTGCGCCTGGCTAAGCGCGGCAACGGCGCTCGTGGCGCCAATGACAGTGGCCAGCACCGTGTTTCTTATTCTCAACATGAGTTCCTCCTCCTTCTTTGTATTCACTCCGGATCGTGCCGAGCGTAAGCGTGGCGAGCATGCGCCTCCACCGGTCCCTCGGCCCTATCCGGCTAGTTGCCTGATGCAATCATGCGCTCGACAGCACTCCGGTCGTTCGAGAACCGATCCAGCAAGGGCTGTACGTTCGGAGGCCTTTCCCCGGCCGCTGCAAAGGGTATGGCCTGCCGGGCGAAGGCGAATATTTGCCCGGTGACTTTGCCGAGCGGTGTGCGTCCGCGTAGCTCGGCGGCCTGTGCGGCGACCACCAGCTCCATGGCAACTATGGACATGCCCAAATTCGCCAGCTCCAATCCACGCCGGCCGCCAAGTGCTGAGAGCGATGCCCGATCCATCACTCCGTTCGAATGGCTTGAGCTTGCCAACTCGCCCGCCAAAGGGGCCGTCAGCAAACGCGCTTCAGAGGTGATCGACTTGTGAAACAGAGCAACTCCATTGAAGCCCGGCGCACCGATCCCGTCCTCCTCGATCAGGCCGATGGCAAGTCCGGACCATGTCGTGTCGACGAGTTTCGCGAGCCGCTCCGTCGAACTTGTAACGACTGGCGCGAAAGCCTGCCGCATGACATCCAGCGCCATGCAGAGCGTAACCATGTCGAAATTCGCGACGGCAGCCAGCCCTCCATGCTCCAGCGATATGACGGGATTGCCCTGGCTTGCATTCAGCTCGCGCTCGATCTGCTGTCTTGAAAAGGAAAGATTGTCTTCGGCGGCGCCATGGATCAAAGCGATCGAACGAAAACACAAGGGATCTTGAAGGTTTCTGGGACCGCCATCGGTGAGGATGTAGCTTCCATCGATGTATTTCCGGATCGCCGAACCATGCCGACGCAGGCCCGGGAACGGACGTGATTGCAGAGCGATGTCCGATACGATCGATGGGTTGGCAGCGTAGCCTTCCATGCTGAGCGCTCCGACCAAGGTCGAAAGCTGCAGCAGGTGATGGAGGTCGACGAAAGACAGCACTGCGACAGCCGTCGACATAGCGCTCGAGTTGAGAAGCGCAAGCGCCTCGCCCGCCTCCAGTTCGACGTCCTCGAAGAGAGCCAGGGCGACATCGGCCATCGACGACATGTCACTCTGCCCCATGGAACCCCACAAATGCATGGCGACTTGTCGATTGGCGTTTAAGGCATCCACCAGCCGTTCGGCCAGGACCGGCCGCGCGCCGGTGGTGCCGCTCGCAAGGGCATTGAGGAGACACACCAAGGTGGCGCGGGTAACATCCTTAGCTGCAACAGGCCCATGCCCCGCATTGTGGGTTCGCAGCAGCCGCCGGCTGAATTCGGCTGTGTTTGACTGGCTTATATTGGCGGAGGTTTTCGGTCCGACGCTTGTGGTTGCGCCATAGATCCGTTCGCCGCGGCGGATCGCCTCCTCCAAGATAAGGCGGCCGCGGGCCATGCGCTCAATCGCATCGAAGCTCAAGCTTACTTTCGCGCCATCCCGGGATATGGACACGACTTGCTCGATCGTCAGGTTCTGACCGGTGATCTCGACGACATCTTGGCGCAATGATTGCATGTGGAGTGGCCCGCCTGCCCTACCGTGGAATGTTTTGTCCGGGGCTTTAGCCCCCCCTGCGCAGCCGGGATCGATCCCTTGCGCTATCGAGGTGCATGGGTAGGGCATTCAACGCCGGCGAACAACAGCGGATTCGACGCGTTTCAACAGATGAAACAAACTGCAGTAGGAATGATACCCCTCTTGCCTAAGATCCGGGTAACGGTCTAATCGGGAGACAGACCGATGTTGCTGGACTGGTTGCCAGTTCGTGCGGCATTTCGGGCTATGGGAGGTTTCAGATGACATTCGCACCCGTGCAAGCGGTGACGAAAGCCCTTTCGGTGCTCGCAACGGTAAACCAAGGCGGTCTCGTGAGCGTCAGGGACATACATTCCCGAACCGGTATTCCGAAGCCGACGGTCGTCCGCCTCCTGCAGACGTTGATCGCCGCCGGCTACGTCAATCAGGATGAGAAGACCCGTGGCTACCATGTCACCTCGGCGATCGCCAATCTGAGCTCGGGATTTCATGGCGCGCCGCGGGTCATCGAAGTCGCTCGATCCTTTGCCGACAGGCTGACGAAGGAGATACTTTGGCCCTGTGCCATCTGCACGCTCGATATCGATGCTGTCGTCATCAATTACAGCACGATCCCCGATAGTCCGATTTCCCCCTTTCATGCGTCACTGGGACGCCGCCTAAGTTTGGGCGGACGCGCGCTCGGCCGTGCCTATCTCTGCTTCTGTCCGCCAGACGAACAGCGAATTCTGCGGGATGTCATGCGCGCCTCCAAGGATCCGGAAAATAGTCAGATGAGCGACAGCACCTTCGAAAGAATGGTCGCCCGCACAAGGGCGAAAGGCTTTGCGGAACGCAACCCGGAGCTCGAACCCAGGAGCTCGGGCACCATCGCATTTCCGATCCGGTCGGGAGAGCGTGTTCTCGCGACCTTCGGCGTCACCTATTTCCGATCCGCCTTGCGTGGAAATCAGAACCGGAAGATCATCATCGAGGCGTTGAGCGATGCTGTCGCTGCCATCGAAGCGCAGCTGCAAGCACCCTGACAGGCCGCGAGATCAGTATCCCGCCAAACTGGCTTCAAAGCCGTATCGCTCGACCGGATTTCGCAACAAGATGCGCTCTTTCAATTCGCTGTCTTGAACCCAGATTTCGAACAGACCAAGCAGTTCCTTGACGGTCGGCGGCGTTCCCGCCAAGCGCACGAATGGGAAGTCCGTGGCCCACAATAGCCGGTCGCCATTGGCCTCGATCATGGCATCGTGGAACGGCCTGATTGCGTCATAGCCGATCCCGGCCGCCCGGCGACACAGAGCAAGCTTTACCCATACGGCACCGTCCCTCAACAGCTCGAGAAGTCGCTGGAAATGCGCGTGATGAAGACCGAGTTGCGGATCAAAACCGCCCATGTGATCAAGCACGATGGGGATCCGTGACCCTTCTAGCGCCGGCCAGCGTTCGAGCGTCACCGATAGCGGCGCCCAGATCTCTGCATGCATACCCACCTCCAGCAGCTTGGGCGCAAGCGTCTGAAGAAGCGCATCAAGCGGCACGGTCCCTGGCATACGGCGACCATCGGCAAGCAGGTTCTCGACGAACCGTAGCCCGGCAATGCCCTCTCCTCTCAGAGCCGCAAGAGCGTCGATGTCGATCGACGTATCCGCGACGGCGACGCCTCTGGCGCGCGCACCCAGCTTCACCAGCGATGTCCTCAACACATCAAGATTTCGCCCATAGGGGGTCGGCTGGACAAGGACCATATGTGAAACGCCGGCTTGAGCAGCATTCGTCAGAAGTGCACTTGCTGGCGAATATGGCGGCGCATAGGCAGGGGCATTTTCGAATGGAAACGTCTCCGGATCATCAAATACATGCACATGACAATCGCAGATGCCGTGTCTGGAGGGAGGCGGATTTGTCAGCGCTTCGGTTGGCATGGCTATGTCTCCGCCTGAACGGGGTCGATGATTGAATTGGGCTCAGCGACCCCTCGGCTAGTGGAAAACAAGCCGTCGGATCAGGCGTGGTAGTCGCCGGCATTGAACACCCAGCCCTTGGCGATGAAGTCCGTCCGCGGCGGCGCGAACACGTCGATCAAGATATGTTGCCCGGGGCCAACACCTTCCGTGGTGTGAATGAGATCGGGAGGAATGATCGCCATGCTGCCCGCCGATGCCTCGATGTGCTGATCCTCGCGCCAAAGCTCGGCGTTCGATGCCCAGGGGGTGCGGATGTGGTGGACGAAATCACCCACTATCGCGAGGGAACCCTGTTCAAAGTCGTCATGTGCATGGGGCGACAGCTTTGTTCGATCCCGCTGTCCGTCATATTCGACCCAATTGATGCTCATCGTCGCGCTCTGGAAGAACTTCAACCGTGGATTTCCATCCGGGAACGGCACTTCATCCACCTGATAGACCCGAACCTGCGCGGCGCCCTTCGCCAGTCGTTCCATGGGTCTTGCAATCGGAAGCACCCGTTCGTCGAGGGTCTGGTAGTCGGTTGAATTGACGATATGGCCCTGGTCCGTATCGGTGCGCGCCGTCGTGAGCGCAAACACCCTCGCCCCCTCCGGCAGTGTGAGCTGGGCCCTGCCGGCCGGAACGACCGCGATCGAACGAGCGACAATCTCTATCGTTTCGAATTCGGTTGCCAGCGTTGCGCCACGTTCGGGAAGGATGAGAATGGTTTCGTGGTCGCTGTGGATGACGTGGTCCGATCCATCCGCCCCCATGATGCATTCCACGGTAAAATTCTGACCCCGAATGATCGAACTCGTGTCGGGTTCCTTGGCGAAGTATGAGAGTGAAACAGGCCGTAAACTCATCATTCAGACCTCAATAGGTGCTCTCATCGGCGCGCGTAAATTGCCGCTGGAGCTCAAAGCTTGGTTGGGAAATGGCATATTCGGCGCCACCCAGGCGGGTAACTGGCTGTGCGAGGGCAGTGTTGAAGTATCCGCCATCCTCGAGGAATCCAGGCTGAATGTGCATGCCCACGACTTTCCCGAAGGTGACGTTCACATTTGCGCTGCCCGTATCGTCGGTCAACCTGACGATCTCGACCACCTTGCATTCCAGCGCAGCAGGAGACCGGGCCACACGCGGAGCCTTCACATATATGCAGTCGGCCTTTTCCAACCCGGCATACTCGAACTCGTCCATCCCGGCAGGGATCGGCGCAGATGTCATATTCATCTCTCTGACGAGGTCAAAACTGACCAGGTTGAACACGAACTCGCCGGTCTCGCGTACGTTTTTCAGCGTATCCTTGGCGGTGCGATCTTCCGGCGTATTGCATGAAAACGCCAGGATCGGCGGTTCGTTGGACATGATATTGAAATAGGAATATGGGGCCAGATTGGCATTCCCTTCGCTGTCGACTGTACTCATCCAGCCTATCGGTCTCGGGGCAATGATCGCGTTCAGAATGCCTCGCTTGTATGCTTTCAGCGCGATATCGACGAAGACGGGCTCGGTATTGGGCATAAGGGACTCTCCAGCTGAGACGGTGCCACATTTGCGCTGCGATCTCATGGGGCAGAGATCATGCAGCGATCGATCAATGAGGTGCGGCACCGTTTTGCCGGACGCTATGCAAGACAACATTTCAGGACAAGTTCAGAATCCAGACGTTTCAACTGCTGAAACGCGCTCAGAAACGAAAGCCATGCTGGCCTGTGAGGTGTATTGCTGATCCAAGAGATCGAAAGCGCGGCGTTATCCAGGAGTTCGAAAATGGGCGAATATGATCCTCGTCTTGGTTTGAGGGCACGAATTGCAGACCATCAGGGCCTGATCGGTACTTTCGTCAAGTTTTCCAGCCCATCCTCGATTGAGATCATGGCGGCGGCAGGCTTTGATTTTGTGGTTGTCGATCAGGAACACGGGGTGTTTGATCGAGCCGCAACGGACGTAGCGTTGCTCGCCTGCAAAGCATCCGCGATTTCGGGAATAGTCAGAGTTCCAGCGTTGAGTGCTGATGGCATCCTTTCGGCACTCGACTGCGGCGCTGCCGGCATTCTTGCGCCACATATCGACAGCGTCGATCGGGCCAGGGAGCTTGTTGCCGCGTGCCGCTACAGGCATGGTCGCCGCGGCTTCTCCGCTGTCACGCGCGCCGGTGGCTATGGCGCGCAGCCCATGTGGAAACATGTCGATGCGGCGGACGCTGGCGTGGCAGCGATTGCAATGATCGAGGATCCCGCCGGCGTCGATAATATCGCCGGCATTGTTGCCGTTGAGGGGCTGGACGCAGTTTTCATCGGGCGGGGAGATCTGACGGTTGCCTATGGTGCGGACACACGAGAAGACCCGGCAATCGTGTCGGCGGTCGACAGGATCATCGACGCCGCGCGTCACGCAGGTAAACCCGTGTGGATGATGGTCGAAACAATCAAGGATATCGCAGCGCTGACCAGCAAGGGCGCCTCCTCCTTCATCCTATCATCTGATCAAGGCATGCTTCGAAATGCAGCAGTTCAAATCATGCGAGACGCCCGGCCGACAGCCGAAAGGGGTGCTTAACGGCATCGCTGAGACCCGCAAGCCGATGAATGCATGACGAAACCCTGAAGATGCCCGCGCTACCCTACTCGTTTCGAATCCTGTCCTGCCATCGGATGGGTTGACGAGAATGTTCAGCCCGATGGTTCAATCGCTTGTGCGATCGGAGAACGATGCCGGGCCTGACCCCGCTCTTCAGGAGCTTATGGGACAGGAGCTTATCGATGATCATCACACACGGCGAGCGGCTGAGCGCCTATGGCAAGACCTCACTTGCGGTCTCTCAGATCAGTTGATCGCTGACGCTACCCCGTCGACCCAAGGTTCTTCTTGGCCAGCAAACCCATTCCCTGGGTCAAAGCGCTATCCTCGTCGGGCGCGAATTCGATCGAGAAACCAAGCGCCTTGCCGGCCCCAGCGGCAGCAAGTCGGGCTGCCGCATTGATGCGATCGGTTCCCTCGATAACGATCATGCCAACGC
>NZ_JAELTU010000255.1 GCF_016429015.1 Rhizobium sp. ASV20 | reverse complement strand
GGCCAGGGCTGCGCGATGCAATGCCTCGTGAGACACGGTTCCACCGTCCGCCATGTCGAGATCGCGTGTTGCGCACGCATCATTCGCAACAATCACGTTGTAACCTAGCGGGACGGCATCGCGCGCAGCGCCTGCGACGCAGGCATGCGTCATCAGGCCGGTGATGACAAGGGTATCAATTCCGGCCTGCTTGAGCTGCTGATCAAGATCGGTGGTCGGGAACACACTCACCGACGACTTGCGAACGACCAGGTGATTGGACGCCGGTCGTATGTCAGGGTGAAATTCGGATGCCGGAGTGCTCTCTGCAAATACGGGGCTTCCGGCGGGGGTGATGTGTTGGACATGGTAGACTTTCACGCCGTGCGCATCGGCGCGGCCGATCAGCAGCCTGGCGTTCGCCAATGCTTTTTCCCCATCCGGGATTGGCAGTTTGCCGCTGAAATACTCGTTCTGGAAGTCGATCACCAATAGCGCTGTCTTAGCTGGATCGAGGCTTTGGGGTGCGGTCGCCCCGGCGATGGCCCTTATGGTCGAATGCTGTGCCACGGAAAAATCCTTTCGCATCGTTTGCTGACGACGCAAAAATCGCGGACTGGACCGCACAGCGAAAGTGGCCTGAATGACAATATATGATAGATTTCGGCCAAACTTACCCGATTGAGTCTCTTGAACCATGCACACCATCGCCGTCGTTGCCTTTGATGGCATCAGCCCCTTTCACCTGTCAGTGCCCTGCATCGTGTTCGGGGACGACCTGCTGAAGCTCGCGGCACCTCGCTATCGCTTGCAGATCTGCGGGGAGAAACGCGGCCCGGTCTCTACGATGTCCGGCTTCAACATCGACGCAGAGCACGATCTGAATAGCTTGGTGGAAGCGGACACGGTCATCGTGCCCGCCTGGGGCGATGCCGATCAACAGCCGCCGCAAGCCCTGTTGCACGCGCTCAGAACAGTTCATGCGCGCGGAGGCCGGATAGTCGGGCTATGCCTCGGAACCTTTGTGCTGGCGGAAGCTGGCCTGCTGAACGGACGTGCGGCAACCACCCACTGGGCTTGGGCGGACGAATTCGAGCGGAATTACCCCCAGGTCCTCCTGAACCGGAACGCTCTCTATATCGACCATGGCGATATTCTAACGTCGGCCGGAACGGCTGCCGCAATCGATTGCTGCCTGCATATCGTGCGCAGCGATCATGGGGTTGAAATCGCCAATCGGGTCGCCCGGAGACTCGTGGTCGCGCCACATCGCGACGGGGGTCAGGCCCAATACATCGAGAAGCCCTTGCCGGCTTTAGTCGGCGCAGACCAGCTTGACACAGCAATTGCTTGGGCGATCCAGCATCTGGACGAACCGTTGTCTCTGGAGAAGCTTGCAACTCACGCCGGCATGAGTCTGCGCAGCTTCACCCGACATTTCAGGAAGAAGACCGGCAGCACCTTCACACAATGGCTGCTGAACCACCGCCTCGCGGCGGCACAACACCTGCTGGAAACCGGCTCCTGTTCGATTGACCATGTTGCGGAAATGGCCGGGTTTGGTTCGACTGTCTCGTTGCGCCAGCACTTCACGCGGGCTTTCTCTATCTCCCCATCGAACTACCGCAGGCAATTCAAAAGCAAGCTGCCTGTGCAACCTGCTGGACCCGGTAATCTTCGTAGGTAACGAACATTGCCGCTCGATAGTTGCGCGGTCCAAGTGAGCTTGCCGCTGACGCTTTCGTCGTCGGGAGCAGCAGACATGCTTAATGGGGAAACCGAGCGCGACAGTCCGAAATTGGCAAGATCACCGGCTACAAATGGCTTCACCGATTTTGGCATCGGTCCGGATCACCACATCGAGGACGGCGGGGCAAAATAGTCGCGCGGAAGTCCATTTAGCAAAACGACCGAAACTGTTCAGACGAACGACGCCCCCTCTGGAAAAGATGGGAGCCTCTTAGGACTGCTTGGCGCGCCTTTCCAAGGCCAGAGGACAGAACCCATGAGATCGAGGATCCCGATGGGTGCATATTGCGGGTTCATTGGCCGGCTTTCGACTTGACCCATGCCTCGTTGTGGAACCGATGCAACGTAGCAAAGCTCGATCCAAGATCAGGCTTCTGCGCCGCCAGCCGCATGCGGCCCTTGTGTCGTGCGCGCCCGCACCGCCTACAGGAACGCCATCAATGCGGTGGTAAGGATCGTACCGCCCATCACGACATTGATCACCCTCTCTGTTGTCGGCCTAAGATTGACCCGGCCCAGGACGACGCCAGCCCACAGCCAGGCAAGATCGACAACGATCATGACGACAACGCAGACCATCCACTTGATGGACATGTCGGCAACCGTGTCAAGCCGGACGATGGTGTAAGACGCCATCAGCGATGCAAAGGCGATATAGGCCTTCGGATTGGTAACGCCGAGGAGCATTCCACCGGCCACTGTCGAGGCAAAGCCTGACCGGGTCTCTGTCTCGGCTGGCCCGACCGGGGCGAAAGCAATCTTGTAGGAGAGATAGAGCAGATAGGCCGTTGCGATGAACATCATCGTCTTCATGGCACCCGGAATAGCGGCAAATGCCGAAAAGAGGCCCGCAGCACTGACGCCAGCGGCAACCGCCAAGCCCATCTGCAGGCCGGCATAGAAGCGCAGGCCCTGGAGAAATCCCCGCTCTTTGCCAACGGCGATAAGGGCCGCGATGGCAGGTCCAGGCGACCCAAGCAGGACCACCGCGGCAAGCGAGAAGAGAGATAGATTCATCAAATCAAGTGTCACGAAACCCACCGTCTAAAGGACTGTCTTCGTCGCTAGATGAACCGCTCCGGCTCGCGGTAACAGACCACAGTCCAGCCTCTATTGCCCGCGGCCTAAAAATGGCCGCGAGACCAGTCGCGAAGAATATTGAAACCTGTTCGAGGTCCTTCAGAAAGCGCCCCAGAAAATACCGGGCGAAATTCGCCGCGCCGACGGCATTTTCCGGAGCCTCGTCGGGATTTGTGACGGAGCCTCAGACCGATTGCGGAGCGAGAAACGCCACGACTTCCTCGCCGAACTCCTGCGCAAACTCGATATTGGAGAAGTGTACGGATGGAAAGGTTTTCAATATCGCCCCTGGGATCGTGTTGGCGATCGCCTCCCCCATTGCATGCGACGTCACGGTGTCGAACTCTCCGGCAATCACCAGCGTCGGGCTTTGGATAAGCGTAATCGTGCGGCGCATATCGGCATCGCGCACCGCGGCGAACAGTCCTGCAAGGCCCCGGCGGGATGTATTCAGCAGCACCTCGCGAAATTGGCGCACAACGGGTCCATTCACAGCGAGCATCGGCTTCGGAAACCAGTTGCCGAGAAAGGTTTCGGCGGTTTCCTGCATATCCGCTGCGGCCAGGGTTGCGGCTATCGACCGATCAAAATTTTCCGCCGGACCGAGATAGGACGACGTATTGCTGAGGATCAAGTGGTCGATGCGTTCCGGCGCGTGAATGGCAAGCCATTGCCCGACCCAACCACCCAGGGACAGGCCGAGGAAATGTGCCCGTTCGATTCCGAGCCAATCCATCAACTCCAGCACGTCGCGGCCAAGCCGTCCGTCCGAATAGGCGCCGGCCGGAACATCGGAGCCGCCGTGACCGCGAAAATCATAGCGGACAACCCGAAAATGTGCGGCCAATGTCGGGATCTGGAGGTCCCACATGTGCAAGTCGGTCGCGATGGAGTTGGAAAGGATGAGTGCCGGGCGGTCCTGCAGGCCATCGATCCTGTAGGCGATCTTAACGCCGTCACCTGTGGTGAAGAACGACAAGGCGTCCAGGTCCTCATCAACGAGCGTAACGGACTGAGCGGAGCTATTCGTCATGATATACACCTTCACTTGCTATTGACGCTTTCCGTGTGGAGCGCGCGTCTACCAAAGACTGTCCGACGCTAGTTTGGTGCTCATTCAAAAAAAATTGAAAAGATTCGAAGATCATTGTAATTAGAATATACAATGCAGCCTTTCACGCTCCAGGAAATCCAGTGTTTCGATGCGGTCGCCCGCGAAGGCAGCTTCCAAGCTGCGGCCCTAGCGCTGAACCGGTCGCACACGGCCGTCTTTGCGGCGATCGCCAAGCTCGAGGGAAGTCTTGGAATGGCACTGCTCGACCGCAGCGGCTACCGGGTCGGCCTAACCGAGGCCGGACGATCCTTTCATCGCAAGGCGCAGGCCTTGCTCGGCGAAATGGAAGGGCTACGGCTGCATGCGCATCAGCTCTCGATGGGGGAAGAAACACATCTGCGCGTCATTCTCGGCGACACATGTCCGCTGCATGGCGGCCTGCAATTGCTGAGTGGCTTTTTCGGTGACTGCCCGGACACGCGGCTGGATTTGCATTTCGAGACGATCGGAGGCCCATCCGAGCGGCTGCTCCTCGATGAGGCCGATCTGATCCTCCATTGGATAGACAGATCCGACCCGCGCTTCGAATGGATCGACCTCGGCACGATCTCCTTCGTCCCGGTTGTCGCCCCGGGCTTTCTACCGTTTGCACCCTCTTCCTCGCTCACCCCCGAGCAGATGCGCGGGCTGACCCAATGCATCATTCGCGACACGGCGCAGAATGCCCCCAACACCAATTTCTACGTTGTCGAAGGCGCGCCGCAATGCACGGTCGGCGATCACGCCATGAAGAAGGAGATCGTGCTTCGCGGCATGGCCTGGGGCCACTTGCCCCATTTCATGATTGAAGAGGAACTACGAAAAGGGAGGCTACTCTCCATTGCAGGTCGACATTTCCCCGGCAATGATGTCGCCCTCGTCGCAGCCCGCCGCCGGGACCGACCGCATGGACCGGTCGCCAACCGTCTTTGGGACTACATCACCAGGCATCTCCCGATTTTCGGATAGGCTGTCGCGGAGGCCGAGGCGAGGCGTGAGATCACGTTGCCCACGACTTAACAGTGGCAGATAGTCGGCTGGGGAGAACGATCCCACCGTCGGCTATGAGAACCACCCCTCTCCATCACAGATCATCGGTCCGCCCTCCGGCTGCATGGGCGCTCGGCGGCAGACCGGCCGCAGTTTTGCGGATCGCCTGATGTCAGATTAACGCGGTAAAGTTCGCTATTGGGTGCAGGCCGCAGGGGATGGCAAGGGACCGGCTGTTTTCCAGCGGCGCTCGAACTCGGCCCATAAAGGCGGCGTCGTGCGGACGCCGCCTTTGAAAATACGTCCCATAATGGATGGCGCTCCTGATCTCTCAACATTCAGGATGCCCATTGCTATCCAGGCTTCACACCTGGCTTCTGCATCGGACGCAAATCACCTGCGGGGTTGTAGCAGCGCCAACACAAGGGTCGACACGGCAAGCGCGGCGGTAAGAGCCAAGGGGCCCCTGGCGCCATAAGTGTCTACGAAATAGCCGCCGACAACGGCACCGATGGTGATGGCGACCTGGAAGGACACGACCATCAGACTGCCCGCTGCTTCCAACGCATCGTTCGCGGCGCGGGACAAATTGGTTGGCAGCACCACAGGCGCCATGCCAAAGGCAAAGCCCCAAAGCGTCGCGAAGCCGAAAGCAACGCCGATATGGGCGCCCCAAAGCACCAGGGCGAGTGCAGCAAACGCCATCAATCCCGCCGTCACCGCAAGAGCGATGCGGATATTGGTGTCGGCCATACGACCGCCGGCAATGTTACCGATGACCGCAGCGATGCCAAATCCAAGCAGCGCCAGAGCAATCGGGCCGGTTGTCAGCGCCGTCACATGTTCGAGGAAGGGGCGTACATAAACCGAGCCGGCAAAATGCCCTGTCATCAGCAAGAGGATAGCGAGCATGCCGAGCTGGATCCCGCGCCGCCGAGTAAGGCTGAAGACATCGGCAAGGCTGTTGCTCGTCTCTGCGGGCAAAGTCGGCAGGCTGAGCAACTGTAGCAGCATGGCGATCGCTGCCAGCCCCGCTGTAATGCCCATAGCGCTGCGCCAACCCAGCCAGTCACTGATCAACGCGCCCATGGACGGTGCGGCGATGGTGGCGAGCGAGACGCCGAGGGTGACGATAGCCATGCCCCGTCCCGTTGCGTTGGCGCCCACCAGCCTCGCGACCACCGCAACTGAAAGTGCCCAGAAGGCGCTGATGGCGATCCCCAATCCCGCCCGGGCCAACAACAAGAGCCAGAAGTCTGTCGCGACCGTCGCCAGAATGTTGGAGCCGATCGCCAGGGCGCTGAGGCCAACCAGCACCGTTTTGCGATTCAATCGGCCGATGAGAACATTGCTCAACAGGGCCGTCACGGCGCCGACGGAAGCGGTGGCGGTGACGACTTGTCCGGCGGTTCCCTCGCTGATGCCGAGATCGCGTGCCATCGGTGTCAACAGGCCTGCCGGCAAGAATTCGGCCGACACCAGGGCAAAACTGGTCGCCGCCAGCGAAAGAACGGCGAACCAGGTCGCCGCGCTCCACGCGACCGGTGCGGCGACATCAAGGTCTTCGACCGCGCCATCAAGCTGTACTGCTGTATCCGTCATTGAAGATCTCCAAAGTTTGGCCATCTTCATAGACGAATCCATCCGGATGAAATGTATCTTATAATCCGAAATTCATGTCCGTTCGTCCTGAAATTGTGCGACGCACAACACCTGGCGAGACACTGGTGATGCGCTTGAAGGCGCGCGCGAAGGATGCCTCGGATTCGTAACCCAAGCGGGCGGCGACCTCGGCAACCGACATACCGTTTTGGCCCAGCAACTCGCGGGCAAGCTGCATGCGCAGCCGGGCAAGATAACGTGCCGGACCTTCGCCCAATATGGCGCTGAAGCGCTCGGCGAAAATCGAGCGCGATTGACCCGCCAAGCTGGCGAGGTTTTCAAGGCTCCAATTATAGCCTGGATCCCGGTGCATGGCTGCAAGGACGCGTCCGATGTGAGGGTCACGGATGGCGGCAAGCCACCCGGTAGTCGACGCTCCCGTGCAATGAACCCAACACCGGATGAGCCGGGCGGTCAGCAGATCCGCCATACGCGATAGGATCGTGGCACTGCCCATCTGTGGCTGCGCTGCCTCCGCTGTCATGGCGGCAAGCAAGGGACCGACGATTGGGTCATGCCCTGCCACGTCGCAGCCCTTGATGATCGGTGGCATCAGTGTGATCAGGGGGTTTAGCGCGCAGACACCCAGGGCCATGGAACCGCAGAAAAGGGTGCTTGCCTCACCAGTTCCTTCTCGCAACACTTCGCACACGTTGCTTCCAAGGCTGGTCACATGGCAACCCTCGAGCGAATGCCCGACCACGTCCGGCGCGCTGGCCAGCCGATGGGCGGTGCCCTGCGGGAGCAATACCAGATCGCCTTCGCGCAACTCTTGCCAACCCTCCGCCTCGGTATTTATCCAGCACGGGCCCTGACTGACAAAATGAAAACGAAGAAACGCCTGTTGCGGAAAATCGATGCTCCACGGATGTCGGAGCTCGCAGCGACCATAATTGACGCCACTCAGGCGAAAGTCTTGCAAAACCTCGCTTAGCGCATCCATCGGGATATGGGGACGTGACGATGCTTCGGATGAATTGATGGGCATTTCAGCAATATATATGCCGAACGTCCGGCGAGCAAGTGGAGACCATCGCTTTGGTATCCCCCGTGTCATCATTCAACCCCAGATGAAACTCGCCCACTGGCAAGGTCACCGCATCCGTCGAGGTAAATCTGATACTGCACGACAGCCAATGCCGTGACCGCGCAGGCCTCGTCGCCTTTCTTCAATGTGATTTTTCAGATCCTCGCCCCCAGCAACGCCCGACCAGATGCGATGTGTCCTCCGATCGAAGAGATCGGCAAGGACAACAACAAACGGCCTTTGGCGCTACTGGACGACCCCGATGGAGAAACACTATCATTCCGATCTCTCCGGCCCCTGACAACCTCCAGTCATAGAAGGCAGACATATGGCGCACGAAATCCGAACCGTTTCTCTCGCCGAGGTGCCGTTGGAGGAGGTTTGTCAGACGCTGAACATGGCCTATGCGGACTACATCGTGCCGATAAGCTTCGATCCCCTGGCGCTGGGGCGCCGGATACGGGCCGAAAATATCTGCCTGTCTTCAAGCAAGCTGTTGCGACTGGAAGGACACGGGGCCGTCGGCATCATGCTGATTGCTCGCAGAG
>NZ_JAELTU010000254.1 GCF_016429015.1 Rhizobium sp. ASV20 | reverse complement strand
CCCTGCCTGACGCGTGGATCGTATTGATCCCGCCGCACCCTGCCGAAGCATTTGCGGAGTTGCAACACAGCGCGTTCTGGCGAGCGCTGCCGGCGGTGCAGGCCGGCCGCGTCCTCACTCTAGGCTCGATCAATCCCTATGGCGCGCTGCCTGCTGCGGGGCGTTTCGCCGATCTCCTCGCGAAGGGGCTCACCCATGCATGGAACGGTTGAACGACCAGCGACTGCTGGGATGACCAGAGGCATGCCGCTGGCCTTTGGCGGCATGCTGCTCGGCATCGCCTGCATTCTGGCCTTCGCATTGCTGATCATACTGCGCCCGCAACTCGCCGGCGATCTGGGCAACGCTGCCGTTCTCAATCACATCCTGCTCGTCGACGGCCTACTGCCACGCTCGACGATAGCGCTCATCGCCGGCGCTGCCCTCGGACTATCCGGCGTGCTCTTGCAACGCGTCCTGCGCAATCCCATCGCCGACGCCTCAACCCTCGGGATCGCGGCCGGTGCTCAACTGGCAATGACGATCGCAATCGGCTTTTTCCCGCTCTTGATCGGCGTGCCCCGCGAAATCGCGGCGTTCGCAGGAGGGTTGGCGGCCGTCGCTGTCGTACTGGCCTTGAGTTGGCGCCGGGATCTCGACCCGATGACGGTCGCGCTCTGCGGCACGATGGTGACATTGGTCGCTTCCGCTCTCAGCGTGACCATCATTCTGGCTCGCGGCGAATATGCCATGTCGATCTTCATCTGGGGCGCGGGTGCCCTGAACCAGCAAGACTGGAACGGCGTGGTCGCGCTCGCGCCTCGCCTTGCGATTGGCGCGGCAGCCGCGGCATTGTTGATCCGCCCGCTAAACATCATGAGCCTCGACGACAGCAGCGCAAAAAGCCTTGGACTTGCGCTCCATGGCGTACGTCTTGCCATTTTGACGCTCGCCGTCTGGCTCTCCGCCTCGGTGACGGCAGAGGTGGGCATCATCGGCTTTCTTGGTCTTGCCGCACCTCATCTCGCCCGGCTTGGCGGCGCTCGCCGCACCGGGCAGCTGTTGATTGCCGCGCCGCTTGCCGGCGCCGGCCTGCTTTTTCTCAGCGATTGCGCGGTACAGCTGCTTTCGCCAGGCTTCACGGATCTTGCGCCGACAGGAGCGGTGACGGCCCTCCTGGGTGGCCCGCTACTGCTTCTGCTAATGCCAAGATTGCATTCCGCCGATGCCCTTCGGCCGCAAAACGCCGCTCATGCCTGGAAAGAGCTTGCATCAGCCAACCGCACACTGATCCTGCTTGGCATCATCCTCATTCTTCTCTTTGCCCTGATGCTGTCGATCGGTCGCAATTCGGATGGATGGCAACTGGCAACCGGCAGCCAGTTCCTGGAGCTTCTGCCATTCCGTTTGCCGAGGATGGTCGTTTCCGCCACAGCCGGCGCAATGCTCGCGGCCTCGGGCTTTATCATGCAGCGGCTGACTGGCAACCCTTTGGCCAGTCCCGAAGTGCTCGGCGTCAGCGCTGGCGGCGGTGCGGGCCTCACCATAGCGCTCTTCTTCTTTGCCTTCCCCTCGCCGGCAATCGCGATTACGGCCATGACACTCGGCGCGCTTCTCGCCTTCCTCGTCATGCTGACCATCAGCGCCCGCGGCGGCTTTGGACCGGAACGGCTGCTGCTCTCCGGCGTGGCAATCGGCGCCTTGTCGATGGCGATCGTTACCGTCGTTCTCGCTCGTGGCGACCTGCGCGGCTACCTTCTGCTGACCTGGCTGTCCGGCTCGACCAATCGAGCCGGCGCCTTCGAAGCCTGGACCGGCATCATCTCGGCCGCCGTCCTCATTCCGGTGTTGCCGTTGTTGCGGCGGTGGTTCGATATTCTGCCGCTAGGCGGTGGCATGGCCCGTTCAATCGGCCTGCCCGTTTTAGTCTGCAGGGGGCTACTGGCACTTCTAGCCGCCTTGCTGACCGCCATCCCTTCCTATCTTGTCGGCCCCCTCAGCCTGATTGGACTGATCGCACCCCATCTCGCGCGCCTCATCGGTTTTCACGGCGCAATCCGGCAATTGCTCGCCAGCATTCTGCTCGGCGCCATGTTGCTGACACTCGCTGACTGGCTCTCACGCATGGTGATCTTTCCCTACGAGGTTCCGGTCGGCCTATTCGCAGCCCTGATCGGCGGGCCCTATCTCGTCTGGTTCCTGACCCGAAAGGAGACTAAGCAATGATGCATGCAAGGGATTTCACGGCTTCCGGCACCGCCACTCATCAGGATGCCGGACAGCTGCTGGAGCAGTTCTGCGCCCGTTTCGCCGAACATGTCACGGTCACGCGCAGCGCCTCGGGAGCGCGCCTGGACACGGTTATCGGCAGCGCCGACATCGCAGTTTCCAGCAATCGCCTCGACATCCAGTTGCGTTGCCCGACGGCGGCGATGCTCTTCACCATACGCAGCATGGTGGCCGAGAACCTCTTCGAGCTGGCTGCCCATCATCCGCTCGACCTCAATTGGGCCGACGGGCCGCAATCATCGATCATTCCGAACTTCCGTGAGGTTCGCGTCGTCGACGCATACGGGATCACTCCACATATGCGCCGCGTTGTGGTCGAAACCGACGACATCAAACAATTCGCCGAGGGCGGGTTGCATGTAAGGCTGCTCATTCCTCCGCAGGGTCGCGAACCGGTCTGGCCGCACACGGAGGAAGATGGCCGGATCCATTGGCCTAAGGGCGACGATGCACTGACGATCCGTGCCTATACGATCCGCAGCCTCGATCCGGCCCGCGGCCGGTTGAATATCGACTTCGTGGTGCATGAGGGTGACAATGTACCGGGAGCAACATGGGCTCTGAACGCCCGCCCAGGCGATCGCGCCGGCCTCATCGGCCCCGGTGGAGGGGGTGTGCCGACGGCACGCAAACTCATCCTGGCAGGGGATGAAACAGCTTTGCCGGCAATCGCGCGCATCGCGGCAGCCTTGCCTGCCGATGCGGAACTGCGTGTCGTTCTCGAGGTCGCAGACAGGCTCGAAGAACAGCCCTTGATCTCCGATGCATCCATGAACATCACCTGGCTTCACCGTGATGGCGCGCCTGCAGGAACGACTGGCGCGTTGGAGCGCATCATCCGGAATATCGTGCCGACATGCGATCCGGAAACCTATGTCTGGGTCGCCTGCGAGCAGAGCGAGGCCCGCGCCATCCGGTCCTTCATGAAAGGCGAGAGAGCCAAGGATCAGGCAAGCTTCAGCGTCGCCGGCTACTGGCAACGCTGACACCACAACAATCACGCGGGGAGGGAAATATTTCCTCCCTGCCTACAGCTACCTTTCAAACCCGAAGCCGAAGCATCTACGCCCACATCTCCCAAAGCCGTACTGAAATAATTGCGGCGAATACACTTACAAAACCGCAAAATCCGAGCTGATTTTTCTGCAACTATCAGGCGCAGCATAGTTTAGCTCATCGACCTCAAAATGTAGTCTTGCCTTCGCCCTATTTCGCTCTTATGGTGGTAACCGTCGATCTTGCTTGATGATCTTCGTTGGCGCGAAAGTGTGGCGCGAATTTTATTTCAATTTCGGTTTGCAATACTGCTGAAACAACCTTTCAGCAGAATGAAAACTTGTGCCTAATTGAAAGGAATGCGCCATGACTTCCGGGACCGTAAAATGGTTCAATAGCGCCAAGGGCTTTGGCTTCATTCAGCCTGACGATGGCGCGACCGATGTATTCGTTCACATTTCCGCCGTTGAGCGTGCTGGCATGAATTCTCTCGCAGAGGGTCAAAAGGTGAGCTACGAGCTGGTGCGCGATCGCAAGACCGGCAAGAGCTCTGCCGACAATCTCAAAGCCATCTGATTGTCATTCATCATGCTGATCAACGATCTACTGGCGATATTGATCTGAGTGACGGAAAGGTCGGGATAACCCCGGCCTTTTGTATTTCTGCGAACCATCAGTATGGGGATGCGATGAGCGGAATGAAATATTCGATCGGCGACCTTGTGGTCATGAAGGCCGACCTCACCCGACTGAAGGCGGCGCCGAGGGTATGCCGCATAGTAAGTCTGCTTCCCTCCGAAACTGACGATGCCAACTATCAGGTTCGCTTCACGCATGAGAGCTTCGAGCGGCGTGTTTCGGCGACGGAAATCGAGAAACTCTGCACGGATCCGCCAACCGACCAATCAGGATCGACATCATCCAAGGCGGAGCCGTGGCTAAAACCCCTTGGCAAGGGAGCCAGAAAGCAAGTCCTCCAATAGGGCCAAATTTGCCGCCAAGCTGAAAGGAGCGATCATGACCGCTACCAAAGGACAATTCTTCAAGAAGACCGCATCCCTCCGGAACGATAAAGCTGCGACGACCGATAGCCTGGCCAAAAGCATCGTTGCTGCTGAAAACTCCGCCCGGGAAAAGAAAACCGAGGCGCTGCGCGCTCTGCGTCTGCAACAGGAGGCCAAGGAAGAACCGACAGCTGACAAGCCGGCAAAAGAAAAGAAAAAGGCTGCACACAGCAGCCGCGCATAAATTAGGCTATATCCGAGATGTCATAGGCGATGGCGTGATCGCCACAAAGCGGAGAGCAAATCCAGCGTCGTACCGACGTGAGGTAACCTTGCGTCCATCGCCATGCCTTCCCTGGAAAATCACAGGGACGGCTTGCCGCAGCATCGAAAATAGTTCCACCAGCATCGCGCTGATCACCTGTCATTAGAAATACATTTCACAACACTTGCAATGATCGGAATGATGGTCTATATATAGGGAACATTGCTGGTGAGCGCTAATGAAATTTGACGCTCGCAATGTTTGGTTCGCTTTCTTCTTCTGACCACGGATGTACTGGCATTGGTTTGAGAGCGACTTCAGGAAGGTCGGCGCGTTTCGCTCCGGCCTTTTTTGTTGCCGATACCACGGCACCGGCGTGAATGCTTCCCGGCTTTAACTGCTCGACAGCCCCCGCCCTGACCGACAGCACCGCGTGTCATATGTACCGCGCTAAGATCATCGCAGCACATCAAGTCGACTGCATGATTCTTCCTTGGATCGCTTCCGATTTAAGGAGTGGTGCGGCGAGAGATGCGAGCGGATTTGAGGGTGCCCCCGCACAGCGCCCCTGGAGCAAATGTGCAATCTTACAGTCGCTCTGGGAAACCGACATCGGATCATCCCACACCCGGCGCCAGCAAACCCGTACGCTGCAAGCGAACGAGGCTCGGGCGGCTTTTACCTCTGTCTTGACAATGTCAGATCTTCATGAGAACATATAGTGAACAAATGGAGTTTTCCATGACCAAAGCCGAGCAAGTCATCGAACGTGCAATGACATTTGTCGCTGTCTCGAAGGCCCTTCGGGAGCGCGAACAGGAACGGCGCGCCAACTGGACGCGCCGTGTCGAAATCAGCCGGCCGCTACCGCCCTTGCCGCGCGCCGTTCAGCTCTCGTTGAAACTCGACAGCTGAAACGGCAAGGGTGGGAACAGCACCCGGCAGGCTGTGAAGCGCCCGCCTTTTGGCGGGCGCCCTGTCTTCCAGTTGGATCAAGCCTTGAAGAAGGCCAGCAGATCCGCGTTGATGACATCCGCATGGGTAGTGGCCATTCCGTGCGGGAAGCCCTTGTAGACCTTCAGCGTGCCATTCTTCAGCAGCTTGACCGAGAGAAGCGCCGAGTCTGCGATCGGCACGATCTGATCGTCATCGCCATGCATGACGAGCGTCGGCACCTCGATCTTTTTCAGATCTTCGGTGAAGTCGGTTTCCGAGAAGGCCTTGATGCAATCGTAATGTGCCTTGGTGCCGCCCATCATGCCCTGGCGCCACCAATTGTCGATTACGCCCTGCGATACCGCAGCACCGGGGCGATTGAAACCATAGAACGGGCCAGCCGGGATATCACGGAAGAATTGAGCGCGATTGGCTGCAAGCGCTGTCCGGAATCCATCGAACACTTCCAGAGGCAGGCCGCCGGGGTTCTTATCGGACTTGACCATGATCGGCGGCACCGCACCGATCAAAACCGCCTTCGAAACGCGTCCATGACCGCCATACTGCGCCACGTAGCGAGCGACCTCGCCGCCGCCGGTCGAGTGACCAACATGAATGGCCCCCTTGAGACCGAGATGTTCCGTCAGCGCCGCCACATCGGCAGCGTAGGTGTCCATCTCGTTGCCGGTCGCCGTCTGGCTCGAACGGCCATGGCCGCGGCGATCGTGAGCGATGACGCGATATCCCTGATTGAGGAAAAACAACATCTGGGCATCCCAGTCATCCGAACTCAGGGGCCATCCATGATGGAAGACGATCGGCTGACCGGTTCCCCAATCCTTGTAGAAGATCTGGGTTCCGTCCTTGGTGGTGATCGTGTTGCTGCTCATTGTGTCCTTACCTTTCGAAGATTGCTTTGTAGAGGCTTGCGCAGGCTGAGCGAAGGGCGTGACGGCTACGGCGGCAAGACCGAGCCCTGCCGCCATGACACCCCGGCGAGTAGCTTGATGGATCGACTGGCTCATTTCAATCTCCACATTTTAAATATCGCACGATTTATTATCGCGATATCGATAGACATAACGAGCTTCCATGGCGCTGTCTACAATAAAATTTATCCAGCAATTATTTATCGCGATATATAATTGACATGAATGGTCCGAATCGATGAAATTGCGCCTCACCGAGCTGTAAGATCACCTGACCGGCGGCGGTGGGACCGTTGCCCTGCCCTATTGTCCGGGCTTGTCCGCAAAATACGAAATAGCGAACTCGGCCGCTCTGCCGACCGCCTTTCTGGCATCGTCCAGCCAGAAGGGGAAAATCTGCCACTGGTGGATCATACCGGGCCAGATTTCCAGACTGACATTGCCCCCTGCCGCCCGCATCTTGTCCGCTAACCGCTTGCTGTCATCGAGCAGCGCCTCACGCGAACCAACCTGTACTAACAGGGGCGGAAAACCCGCAAATTTGGCGTAAAGCGGCGACAAGGCGGGATCCACGGCAGAATGGTCGCCTGCAAATGCATGGCGAATGGTCGCCAACTCGTCCTTGCCCATGAAGGGATCATTGGCGGCATTGGCAATCAGCGAAGGTCCAGATGCGCCAAAATCGGTGACCGGGCTCATGGCGATGACGGCTGCGGGCAGCGGTCCCGAAATGCGCATCTGATTGAGGACGACCTCGAGTGCCAGGGTCGCCCCGACTGACTCACCGGCAATTACGATGTTTCCCGGCTTGTATCCCGATGTCGTCAACCAGCGATAAGCGGCGACGCAATCGTCGACCTGTGCCGGGAAGCCGTAATCGGGCGCGAGACGATAATCGATGAGCAGCACATCAGCAGAGGCTGCCTTGGCGAGCGCGGAGGCGATATTCCGGTGCGTCCTCAGCGAACCGCTGTAGAATCCGCCGCCATGCAGATAAAGAATGGCACGCCGGCCGATCGGATGATGCAGCCGAGCCGGCCATATGAGGTCAGCATCGACCCCGTTTGCATCGACGCGGCGGATCTGCACGCGCGTCGCATCCGGTGTCGATGCCATGAGCTTCTCGAAATCCGCCCGCCGCTGCAACAGATCCTTGTCGGACATTGCGCCATTGTCACGTATCGCAGTGATCAGCTTTTCGACCTGCTCACTCGATACCTTGGTCTGCGGCGGCAAGTCCGCGGCTTCATCCGCCGACGCCGATACCACGGCTAGGAGGCTCATGGCTCCCACGATAACGATTGCGCGGGCAAAGCGGGATATGCAGCGAAGTGGCCGGAACTCATTCATAGATAAGCCTTTTCCCCTCAAGGCCGAACGGGATGTCGCGACACTACGGTCGCAGAATTGCGCTTTGTGTCAAGCAGCGGGAATGATCGATCGGATGGCTATTAAAGCAAGCATTGGCTCGACCCTTGCCGGCTGGAAAAGCGAGCAGGATGAGAAGCTGGCATGGGAGGTCAAAGATGAACGCAAAATCGCCATCAACCGGACAATAGTCATGCGGTCATCAGCCGCCAACGCGCGTTTATAAGCCCGGTGTCAAATGTCCCGTTCGGATAACTCAGCTCTGAAGTCTGCCATACTGATCCTCCCTCTCCTGCTTGCGGGTATTGCTCAAGGGCGAGCCGCCGAAATGCGAAGTCCATGGGATATTCCCATCGCCGTCCAGACGCACGATGCGTTTACATGCC
>NZ_JAELTU010000253.1 GCF_016429015.1 Rhizobium sp. ASV20 | reverse complement strand
GTATAGGACCAAACGTTCTCCGGCTTGCCGTCATGACCGTGGCGATAGATCGACAGCAGGTCGATGGTATCGCCCTTTTCGTCCGGCCGGTCGCTGTTGCCGGAATGATGGCGCATGTGCACCCAATGGTAATAGGTCTGCGAAAAGCCGATCGCAACGGACTCCAGCAAGCTGAAGCCGTAGTTCATCCAACGCGGCTTGAAATAGGGCGTATGGATGAAATTGTGCGATATGCTGTTGATGTTCCAGGAAATCGACACGGCATAAAGGCTGCCGAGAACGACAGAAACCCACAGCGGACGGCTTTCGAAGCCGACGATCAGATAGACATCAAAAGCGAGATGCGCGACGGCGGCCAGAACCGGCGCCACATCCCATTTGGTGTGCGCAAAGATTTTCATAATCCGGTAACTCCCACACAGGCCACGCCGGCTGTCACGAGAAACACGCCGGTCGCGTGGCGCAGGTTGATGTTTTCTTTAAAGATCAAAGCGCCGGCAAATACAATGATGACATAGCTCAGCGCCATAAGGGGAAAGGCGATAGTGAGCGGAACACGCTCCAGAACGGCTGTCCATGCAAACAGCTCCACGGCCCAGAAGACGATGCCGAGCCAGGTGATCGGCTTGGACATCGCCGAAACCAGCGTATGCTCGTTTGCAGACTGCTTGAAGCAGACCTCTCGGGCCGTCTCCGCCAGAATGCAGAAGAGGATCAGCCCAAGCATGGGAAGGGTCAGGGCGCCGGTCGTCATTCCATATACTCCGCCAGGACCTCCAGCAGCGCGTGATTGGCCGCGCTGTTGATGTTTCTGGTCGTTTCAGCCCCCTGACGGACGCGAGGCTGATCGATGAAGATCTCAGCTCGCTTCATGAACTGGGTCCGCAGGCCGCCAGCATAGCTCGGAACAGAGTAATCCCCGATGACATCCGCGCCGATGATTCGATGACGGCTGCCGATTTCGCTGATCAGAGCCAGCAGATAGGGCAGCCGCATGCGGCCCTGATCCCAGTTCGTCACGGCGTCGTCCGCAGCCAGCACATCCTTGTCGATCGTCACATACACCGCTTCTGTACGAATGCGGCTAAGCATGCGATCGATGAAATTTTCCTCGCCGATCTCCGAGATCGACTTCCAGTGCAGCGCACCCTTTTCCTGCCGGTAGCTGGCGCCATTGCCATAATCGGCAAGAACCTTGCTGGGCGGATGCTCGTAGGGATAAAGCTCCAGCTTGCCTTCGCCGAGCCAATGCAAATTCGCACCCTTGCGCTCAGGGCTGCGAAGATCGTGGCTGCAGACACCGATCGTGATGACCTTCTGGATATTCGAGTTGGCAAGAGCGCTGTTGACCCATGAGCCGCAGTGCATGCCGCCGTCGAAGTTGACCCAATCCGGGTGGTTGTCGAAATGGATCAGCGTCGCTGGACCCGGATTCCGTTCCAGTGCGCCCTCAAGAAGCAATGCGGTGATGTGATGGAAGTCGCCGGAACCCATGAAGCAGAGCTGGGGATCCTTGCCGGTTGCTGGCGTATTCTTGACGATTTCGCGGCCGAGTTCGGCAAGGGCATTCTGCTTGCCCCAGAGCCGGACCGCACGCCCCGCGTTCTTGTCGAAATACTGGTGCGCGCCGGCAAATTTGCAGGCGCGCACGAAATCCGGCTGCAACTCCAATGCGTCATCGAGATGAAGAAGCAGGAGTTGCACCGTCTTATCTCCGGGCAGCGCGCGTCAGAAGCTGATCGAGCAGGGCAAGTGCCAGATCGATCTCTTCGCGGCTGATGAGCAGGTTCGGCGCGAAGGTGATGACGTTCTTGTGGTAGCCGCCGACGTCGAGCACGAGGCCGTAGGTCTTGCCGCCGACCTGAAGATCGCCCTTCATGCCTTCATCGCACATCCAGTCCATCGTCGCCTTGCTGGGCGTGTAGCTGTCTTCCTCGCAGATTTCCATGCGGAGCGCGAGGCCGAGGCCGTCGACTTCACCAACGATGGCGTGGCGCTTCTGCAGCTGCTGCAGACCGTCGAGGAAATGCGCGCCCTTTTCCATAATGGCGGCGCCGAAATCTTCTTCTTCCAGCATCTTCATCGTTTCGAGCGCGACGGCAGTACCCATCGGGTTGCTGGCGAAGGTCGAATGCGTGGAGCCGGGCGGGAAGATAGTCGGATTGATCATCTCTTCACGAGCCCAGACGCCGGAAAGCGGGTTGAGGCCGTTGGTGATCGCCTTGCCGAAGACCAGCGCATCCGGCGAAACGCCGAAATGCTCGATCGACCAGAGCTTGCCGGTACGGTAGACGCCCATCTGGATTTCATCGACGACGAGCAGGATGCCGTGATCGTCGAGCACTTTCTTCAGTTCGACGAAGAAGTTCATCGGCGGGATGACATAGCCGCCGGTGCCCTGGATCGGCTCGATGTAGAAAGCCGCATATTCGGACTTGCCAGCCTTCGGATCCCAAACGCCGTTATATTCGCTCTCGAACAGGCGGGCGAACTTCTGGACACAATAATGGCCGTATTCTTCCTTCGACATGCCCTTCGGGCCACGGAAGTAATAGGGGAACTCAACGAACTGTGCGCGGTCACCGAAGTGGCCGTAGCGGCGGCGGTAGCGGTAGCTCGAAGTGATTGCAGAAGCGCCGAGCGTACGACCGTGATAGCCGCCCTCGAAGGCGAACATCAGGCTCTTGCCGCCGGTGTAGTTACGCACCAGCTTCAGCGAATCCTCGACGGCCTGCGAGCCGCCGACGTTGAAGTGAACGCGGCCCTTATAGCCGAACTTGCTCTCGGCATCCCGGGCGATCATCGCTGCAAGCTCGACCTTCTCGCGGTGCAGATACTGCGAGGCGACCTGCGGCAGCTGATCGAGCTGACGATGAGCGGCGGCGTTCAGACGCTCGTTGCGGTAGCCGAAATTGACGGCGGAGTACCACATCTGCAGATCGAGGAACGGCGTTCCCGTGCTGTCATACACGAAGGAGCCTTCGCATCCTTCGAAGAATTTCGGCTTGTCGGTATAGTGAACCGTATCGCCATGGGAGCAATAGGCTTCCTCAAGCGCGCGCAATTCTTCTTCGGAGCGGACGGACTCGGTCGCGCCGCTGAAGGCTTCGGCTATGTTCGTTTTCATTCAATGCCTCTCGGTCAAATTCACGCTGTCTTGAAATGCGGCAGCGCACGGGAGCGTCGTTCGACGCTCGGGAGAACGGCTTCCATCTTCGGAAGCAGATCGGAAAAGTCTTCGAAACCGACATAAGGGATGTCGTTTTCTTCGCAGTAATCGACAAGCTTGGCCTTCGCGAACACGAGGTCGACCTTGTCGGAAACGCAAAAATCACTTCGCCCGTCGCCGATATAGACCTGAAGGTCGTTGCTATCGACAACGCGACATTTGCAGACGCCGGCGCCGGACACGCAGCCTGTCGCCTGGAACGGCGGGAACAGCGAATAGGCCTCACGGCCCTGGGTGACGCTGCAGGTGAGTACGTTTGCAACGATCGGCAGGCTGGTGATGCCGTGGCGCGCCAGAATCCGACGGATGAAGTAATCAACGCCGTCGCTGACGACGGTCACGGGCAATTCGCCGCTGCGGCAATAGGAGAGGAAGCCCTCGAAACCTGGATCGATCGACACCGTGTCGAGAAACTGGTCAAGCTCCGCCCTGCTTGCCTGAATAAGAGCGATCTGTCGGCGCATGCATTCGCCCGAACCGATCTGCCCCTGCTTCCAAAGCTGCTCGATATCTTCCCACTCGGAACCGGCGAAACGTGTCAACACCATATCCGTCGCGTCTTCGATGGATATGGTTCCATCAAAATCGCAAAACACCTGCATGAAATACCCTTTCGCCTTATCCCAAGTTGCGTCTAACAACCTTGGATGAGCCGGGCATGAGGGGAAAATGAAGCGAAAATGAAAAACGATGGGAAGTTGATTTTCAGCCCGCGAGCAATCTCAGGTCTACCTGCAGGCCTTTGCTCCAACGTGGCGTAGAAAGCTCGACGGTCGCTGAAAGCCGGTCCGCGGTATCGGCGACAATGGCAAGACCAAGCCCGGCGCCTTCGGTATGAAGCGTGTTGAGCCGGTAGAACCGCTGGAACACCGCCTCGCGTTCCTGAATAGGGATGCCCGGCCCGCTGTCGCTGATCGAGATCTGCCCGACGCCGTCATCCTCAGAAATAGCTACCCTGATCTTGCCGCCGACCGGGGTATATTTGATCGCATTATCCAGCAGGTTGGTGACCATCATGCGCATCAGGGATTCGTCGGTCTTGACCTCGACCGTTTCGTCGCCTTCGAGCACCACGTCGAGCTCGCGGCTCGTGATGATCTTGCCGAATTCGGCAAGCACCGACGCCACCAGATGATGAAGCGTCACCGAGGTCGGATTAAGCGGATGATGGCTCACTCTTGCGAGCCGCAGGAGCTGCTCGATGAGGTGCGTGGCATTGTTGTTGCTGGCGACGAGGTCGGCAATGATGGCCTGTCGCTCGTGCTCGTTTTCGCTGTTGCCGAGCATCTGCAAGAGTAGCTTCACACTGGCCTGCGGCGTGCGGAGCTGATGCGCGGCAAGGTCTGAAAAGCGGCGTTCCAGCGTCAGCGAGCGGCCGAGCTTTTCCAGCAGTTGGTTGATCGAGCGGCCGAGCGGCAGCAGATCGCGCGGCAGGCTTTCGACCGGAATGGCCGAGAGATCGTCGGGCGAACGGGTGCGGATCTGCCGCACAAGCCCATGAATGGTGCGCAGACCGCTATTGATGCCGAGCCAGATGAGAAAACCGATAACCGGCACAAGGATCAGCAGCGGGAAGAAAAGATTGAGGAGAATGTTGGAAACAAGCGTCTCGCGCAGATCGATCTTTTCTCCAAGCTCGATCACGATGGTCGTGTTCGGAATGGGCAGCGAGTAGATGCGCCAATCCTCGCCGCCATAGGTGAGCGTGGTGAACCCTACCTTCTGCTGCGGCACGTCCGACAGGAATGCCGTGCTGCTATAGAAACGGATCTTGCCGTCGACCCAGGCGCGAAACATATGCGCATCGGCATAGTCGTCGGCGTCCTCGTTGAAGGCCAGCTGATTGTCCATGTTGAAATCGATATCGTCGATCTGCTTCGCGGCATGCCCCGGTGTCTTTTCCAGCGGATGGCGCAGGAGGCTCCAGATGACGTTGGCATCGTCGATGAGCTGGGCATCGTAGATATTGTTGATCTCGCGCGTCGCGCTATTGAAGGCGAAGGCGCCGACCACGACGATCGTCACCACCACGACCGGTGCGATGCGTAGAAACAGCTTGCGGGTAAGCGTGGAGTTGTTCATCGCTCGATCATGTAACCTACGCCGCGGATCGACTTGATGAAATCGGTACCGAGCTTCTTTCTGAGATTGTAGATCGTCACTTCGATCGTGTTGCTTTCGACGGTGTTTTCGGCGTCATAAAGCGCATATTCTATATCGTTCTTCGTCACATAGCGGCCGCTACGCTCCATCAGGAGCTTCAGGAGATGAAACTCCTTGGCCGTCGTATGCACCGGCGTGCTGCCCTTGCGCGCGACCATGGCGGAAGGATCGACCTCCACGTCGCCGCAGCGGATGACGCTTTCGGTGCGGCCGTCGCGCCGGCGGATGAGCGCGCGCAGACGGGCAAGCAATTCGTCAAGATCGAACGGCTTGACCAGATAATCGTCGGCGCCTTCGTCGAGGCCCTCCACCTTCTGCCGCACGGAATCGAGCGCCGTCAGCAAAAGAACCGGCACCGAATTGCCGCGCTGGCGTATATGCCGCAAAACCTCCATGCCGCTGAGCTTGGGAAGGTTGATGTCGAGGACGATCGCCGCAAAATGCGAATGCTCGGCTGCCTCCAGGCCGGATTCGCCATCGCGCATCCAGTCGACGCCATAGGCGTGCTTTTCCAGAGCCTTCTTCAACGAGGACCCCAGGATATTGTCGTCTTCAACAAGCAAAACGCGCACGTTCGACCCCATTCAGCCGAAAATTCTCTAGAGCATTCCTGCTTAAACGCAGTCACAGAAATGCTCTGTCTCTTTAGTTGTTACGCAATTCCGGACGCAAAACCGCTACGCACTTTTGCTGGAATTGCTCTAGCAGATGCCGCCGCCATTGGCGTGGCCTTGTGGCAAAGCTATGACGGATCATTTCCGGATGGCAAGAGCATCCGTGCCTGCGGCCTCTAAACACCGCGAAACCTGATCCACCTTCAACCTCCCGAAGGCTGTTGGCGCAGCCCCCGAATCGAAGATTCAAGCACGGCGAATATCCGGGCGTCCGTGGATTGCGCGACGTTGAAGCGCATGAAGCGGCCGGCATTCTCCGCCATACTGAAGACATTGCCCGGCGCAAGGACAATGCCTTCGGCAACACAGGCGCGCGCGACATCGGCCGCGTTCACTCCATCAGGCAGCACGCACCAGAGAAACATGCCGGCCTGCGGCTTCAGCCAGGGCACGATGCCGATGGCTTCCAGCCGCGTCGCCACTTCGTTCATGGTTTTCGCAAGCCGGACACGTAGCGCCTCCACATGCTTGCGATAGCTGCCGTCTTTCAGTGCGAGATAGACCAGTTCGGCCGACAACTGTCCGCAGCTGAAACTGCTTGCCACCTTGAGATCGACTAGACCGTCGATCCAGTCCCGCCGCGCCGCGATAAAGCCGCAGCGCGCCGAGGCAGAGAGCGTCTTCGAAAAGCTGCCGATATGGATCACCCGGTCGAGCCCGTCATAGGCGGCAAGACGGGGGGCCGCAACATCTTCGAGGTCGGCGAAGATATCGTCCTCGATGATGATGAGATCGGAAGCATCCGCCAGTTTCAGCAGCCGATGCGCCGTCACCGGCGAGAGCACGGCGCCGGTCGGATTATGAATGGCCGAGTTGGTGATGTAGAGCCGCGGCTTGTGCCGCTCCAGCGCCTGACCGAACAGCGCGACATCCGGCCCCGTCGGCGTGAAGGGCACGGTGACGACATTGGTGCGATGGGCGCGCAGCAGCGCATGGAAATTGAAATAGCACGGGTCGTCCACCAGCACGGTATCGCCCGGCTCAAGCAGGAAGCGGCACAGCAGATCGATCGCCTGCGTACCAGACTCCGTCAACAGGATCTGGTCCGGCGGCACGGTAATGCCGTGATCGCCGAGGCGCCTGGCGAGAAGCTGCCGCAGCGGCGGCAGGCCAAGCGGCGTCCCGTAATTGGCGAGCGCCCCGACATCCCCGCGCGCCAGCGTCCGCAACGCCCGGCGCAATGCCGCCTGCGGCAGCCAGGAGGGCGGAAGCCAGCCGCAGCCAGGCTTCAGGACATCATCACCCACCTCAAGCGATTGCCGGGAAATCCACAGCGGATCGACGTTGCGATCCGAATTTGCGTCAGCCTCGGACAGCAAGAGTGGCGGCAGCGGGCCGCACACGTAGAAACCCGAGCCCGGTCGGGAACGGATCACGCCCTCGGCGGCAAGCCGTTCATAGGCCTCGACGACGGTGGAAACCGATACCTGCATGGTCTTGGCGAAGCTTCTCACCGACGGAAGCCGTGCGCCGGGCATCAGGCTGCGAGCCGCGATCCGATCGGAGATCGCTGCCATCACCCCCTCGATACGGGTGCCGCCAAGGGCCGTTGTTCCCGACAGATTATCCATCCGTACTGCATCCATTCCCATAACAGTTCTCGCAAATTGTACTGCACTGTCTCTGGCTTGGCTAGACGAACTCTCCGATACCGCTGCGAGCAAGAAGGAGCATGAAACATGGACAAGGCGACGGCAGGGTGGATCTATGGATTAATCGGGGTGGTGATCTTCAGCGGATCACTACCGGCCACGCGTGTGGCCGTCATGGACTTCGACCCGCTGTTCCTGACCGTTGTCCGCGCAGTCATCGCCGGACTACTCGGCCTGGGTCTGCTACTCCTCTTTCGCGAAAAACGGCCCGTACGCAGCGATATCATGCCATTGGCTATCGTCTCGCTCGGCTGCGTCATCGGCTTTCCGCTGTTGACGGCACTGGCGCTTAAGCACGTAACCTCGGCGCATTCCATCGTCTTCATCGGATTGCTACCGCTGGCAACCGCGATCTTCGGCGTTCTGCGCGGCGGTGAAAGGCCGCGCCCTGCCTTCTGGATATTTTCCGCCATCGGTAGCGCGCTCGTCAGTGGCTATGCGC
>NZ_JAELTU010000252.1 GCF_016429015.1 Rhizobium sp. ASV20 | reverse complement strand
CTGCACGACTGCGTCGTAGCGGCCCTGCTTCATGCCGAGACGAGCGGCGTTCGAATCCGCGGTTCCCTCGAACTTGATGGCAGGCTTGCCCTTGCCTTCGCAATTGGTGGCGCTCCAGGCCTTGACGTTATCGCCGAAGGAGGTGCTGCGGCTTCCGGCAACCGTCTTGCCGCAAAGGTCGGTCGCCTGCTTGTAGGTTCCTGCATTTGCATTGACCGTAAAGAGAATTGGGCCGCTGGTAATGTAGTCGACGAAATCCATGGCGGCCTGACGCTTCACGTTGTCGCTCATGCCGGAGATGATCATGTCGGCGCGGCCCGTCTGAAGGCCGCTCTGCAGCTCCTGGAAGGCGGAGGTGACGAAGACGGTCGTCAGATTGAGCTTCTTGGCAATCGCATTTGCGAGGTCAACGTCGAAACCATCGATCGTGCCGGTGTCGGGATTGACGAACTCCATTGGCGGATAGATCGGGTTGGTCATGATGCGGAGTTCGCCGTCCTTGATCAAGTTCAGGCTTGAATCCGCAGAGGCGGCGGTGGCGGCGAGCGACAGCAGGGCTACCGAGGCGGCAAGACGGATGAGTTTCATGGAGTTCTCCTCTGATGATCTTTTTCAGGGTTTTGTTGTTAAAGCACCGCAGAAATGAAGTTCTTCACTCTGGGATTTCTGGGTTTTTCCAATATCTCGCTGGCGGTGCCGCTTTCGACGATCATGCCGGCATCCATGAAGACGACACGGTCGGCAACCTCGCGGCAGAAGCCGATTTCATGCGTGACGACGATCATCGTCGTGCCTGAGGCGGCGAGTTCCTTCATGACGCCAAGCACCTCGCCGACGAGTTCGGGGTCGAGCGCCGAGGTTGGTTCATCGAACAACATCGCCTTCGGCTTCATGGCAAGCGCGCGAGCGATCGCGATGCGCTGCTGCTGGCCGCCGGACAGTTCGCCCGGATAGGCGCCCGCCTTGTCGGCGAGGCCGACACGCTGCAGAAGAACGCGCGCCTCGGCAATGCACTCCTGCTTCGGCCGCTTCTGAACCCCGACCGGGCCTTCGATGATGTTCTGCAGGACAGTCCGATGCGGGAAAAGATGGAACTTCTGGAAGACCATACCAACGGCCTGCCGCTGACGTGCGATCTCGCGATCCGGCAGCGGATAAAGCCGATTGCCTTCTCGGCGATAGCCGGCAATTTCGTCCTCAACCGTGACGTAACCGGCATCAATCTGCTCGAGTTGATTGATGCAACGAAGAAATGTGCTCTTGCCTGAGCCGGAAGGGCCGATGATGCAGACAACTTCTCCCTTCCTGATCTCGAAATCGATGTCCTTCAGAACATGAAACGTCCCGAAGTACTTCTGCAATCCGTGAGCCTTGATGATAGCATCCATCAGGAAGCCTCCCCAACTAGCGTCTGGTTGGCGGCCTGCTGGGCGCTCGCGTCACGCCGGCCCCAACCCTTGGAGAAGTGCCGCTCGATATAGACCTGAGCAATGCTAAGAATGGTGACGACGATCATGTACCAGATGGCGGCCACGATCAGCAGTTCAATGACGCGCGAATTGACATAGTAGATGTCCTCGACGTTTTTCAGAACTTCCGAATACTGGATGACGCTCGCAAGCGACGTCAGCTTCACCATGCCGATGGTTTCATTGCCGATCGGTGGAACGATGACGCGCATCGCCTGCGGCAACACAATCTTCAGCGTTGCCCTAAGCTTCGTCATTCCAATCGACTGGGCGGCTTCCATCTGGCCCTTATCGATCGACAGGAGACCGGCGCGCACGACTTCGGCCGTGTAAGCACCCTGCTGGATTCCAAGGCCGAGAAGAGCCGCCACGAAGGGCGTCATGACATCGACGGTGCGGAGCGACCACAATCCCGGAATACCGATCGTCGGAAAGATCAGAGCTAGGTTGAACCACAAGAGCAGTTGCAGCAGCGCCGGTGTGCCGCGAAACAGCCAGACATAGCCGACCGAAATGCTGCGAAGAACCGGATTGTCCGACATGCGCATAATCGCAGCTATCACGCCAAGAACGATACCGACGATCATCGCGCAAAAGGTCATGATGATCGTATTGCCGACACCTTCCATGACGGCCCTGGTGAACAGGTTTTGTCCGACATATTCCCAGGCGATATCGCCCTTCCAGAAGGCTCTCGCCAAGAGAAGGAGCAGGATGATGCAGATTGCCGCCATGATCTTCGTGCCGATCTTACGTTGCGGCACGATCACAAGCGCATTCACGTCCAGTGGCGCTGAGTTGGTCAAATTTCGATCCCCTGAGCTCGTTGATGAGCTTTCATGTTCTAGGGACGAAGCTTACGTTGCTTTTGAATTCGGCTACAAACGAGATTTGAACATGTGATTTATGCGCTTTGCGCATAAATCATCGACGCCAATGACGATGATGCCACCGATGCCATCGTTCATTAAATGGCATGGTTGTGCCGTGAGGAGGAGAGATTAGCCGCTCGCGTTACATCGTCAGCCACTACGGCAATGCCGCTCAGAGACAATGACTCGGACGGAGGTAACTACCTCCGTCCATTTTCGCTATCTTCTCATTGATCACGCATCCAAATAGCGGAAGGTGACAAAATGAATAAGAGTACGTGATCCTTTGCCAATTTCTTTCGATACTGGATGTGATTGCCTGTGCAATGAGTTCCTCTGGAACGAATAGAACTTACGATTTCGCAATCGATAAAGCGGCTCCTGTTGCCACATCGAACAGATGCATCTGGTTCATATTGAACGACAGAGGCATCGTCGTCTGTGGCTTAGGCCCGCACTCCGGATCGATGCAGGCGCACATGTTGGCATCGCCGATGGAGAAATAGACCATGGTTTCCGGACCGAGGGGCTCGACGAGATCGATCTTAGCCTCGACGTCTGCGAGACCCGGGCGCTGCTGACGATGGCCGATCGATTCCGGTCTCATGCCAAACACAACCGACTTTCCGGCATGGCGGGCGTACTCGTTGGCGCGCGCATCTGGAATGGCTAGCGACGTACCGTCTTCCAAAACAACCGCGAGCCCCTTTCCTCGCGACGCCAGTTGCGCCGGAAGGAAGTTCATTGCCGGCGAACCGATGAAGCCGGCCACGAATTGGCTGACGGGGCGATGATAGAGTTCCTGCGGAGGCCCCGCCTGCTCGATAACGCCGCCATTCATCACGACGACACGATCGGCCATAGTCATGGCTTCCACCTGGTCATGCGTGACATAGACTGTCGTCGTCGGCAACAGCTGATGCAGGCGTTTGATTTCAGTGCGCATCTGAACGCGCAATTTCGCGTCTAGGTTGTAGAGCGGCTCGTCGAAGAGAAAGACCTTGGGATTGCGCACGATGGCGCGCCCCATCGCGACGCGCTGGCGCTGCCCGCCTGAAAGCTGACCCGGTCGACGGTCGAGCAGTTCGCGGATATGCAGCGTCTCGGCCGCACGCTGGATGCGGGTATCGATCTCACCCCTGGCGAGCTTCTGCTGCTCAAGACAAAAGGAGATGTTTTCCCTGACGGTCATATGCGGATAGAGCGCATAGTTCTGGAACACCATGGCGATATCGCGCTTGCCGGGACCAAGGCGGTTTACGACCTGATCGCCAATCACGATATCGCCAGAAGTGATATGCTCCAGGCCTGCGATCATGCGCAGGGTCGTCGACTTGCCGCAACCGGACGGACCGACGAAGACCACGAATTCATTGTCTTCGATTTCGAGGTTTATGCCACGCACGGCTTCATAGATGCCGTATGATTTGACGAGGTTTTTCAGCTCCAGTCGTGCCATGATGCGCTCCTATGCTTCCTGCAGCCAGAGTGCCATCGCGCCGGCCTCGCGATTGGCCCAGAGATGATAGGGGATTGCCCGGAAAGGTCGCGCTTTCAGCGCTGGCGGCGAAGTCCGGTAAAGAGAATTGGCCCAATCTGTGGTATCGGCCTCGAGCGCCGTACCCTCCAGGACCACGGCGCCACCGAGCAGTGCTGCATCATACCTTGCACTGAGCTCTTCTGACGCCGGAAGACGAAGGCGTTGCGGCTCGCTTCCAATATCGGTCTCTTCAACACAGTAGACGACCGGCCCGCGTCTGAGGGCGACACGCCCGCCGTCCTCAGAAACCGCAGGATGGGCATAAAGGCGGTCGACCGGCATTGACAGGGCGATACGCACCTCGTCGCCATTGCGCCATTCCCGATCGATTGCCGCATAGCCTTTGACAGTGCTGGCGTCCAAGGCGATCACGTCGCCATTGACCGACACCGAAGCCTCTCGGCACCAGGAAGGAATTCTCAAGCGCATGATGAAGCTGCTCGGCTGGTCGATCGAGACTTGGAGCCTGATGTCGCCGTCCCAAGGATAATTCGTATCCTGGCGCAGTCGCAGCAGGCGCTCGCCGAGCGAAAGCTCCGCCACGTTCGCGCCATAGAGATGGACGGCAAGCTCACCCGGCTTGGTGGAATAGAAATATTGTCCGAGCGAGGTGATGAAGCGGGCGATATTCGTCGGGCAGCAAGGGCAATAGTGCCATTTCCAGCGACGATGCTGCCCATGGCTTTCAAGCACGTTCTCATAGAAATAGTGCTCGCCATCCCGTGCGATACCCGAAAGAGCACCGTTGAAAAGAACCGTTTCAAGCTTGTCGGTAAACTTGCCGTCGAGATCGGTCTGAGCCATGCGATGGCTCCAGAAACCAAGGGCGACCGCAGCGCAGGTCTCGGCATAGGCCGTCTCATTCGGCAAGTCGAATTCTCTGGTAAATCCTTCGTTGGAGGCGGACGGGCCAAGGCCACCCGTGACATAGAGCTGCCTGCCGGTCAGATTGTCGAAGAGCTTGTCGCAGGCCTCCTTCAGGCTCTGATCATTGTTCTCATAGGCAAGGTCCGACATTGCCGAAAACAGATACATGGCGCGGACGGCGTGGCCGACGACCTGCTCCTGCTCACGCACGGGCATATGCGCCTGGCTATAGGCGTAGGTCTGGTAAACATAATCTTCGGGACGCTCGCCGCGCTTGATCGCCTCCTCGTCGTAATAGGACGGCATCTGTCCTCTTTCATCGACGAAATAGCTGGCAAGCTTCAGATGCCGCGGGTCCTTCGTGACGCGATAGAGCTTGACGAGCGCAAGCTCGATCTCCTCGTGTGCATCATAGCCACGCAGCTTGCCGGGCTCGCGTCCGAATGTATCGATAATATGATCGACCGCGCGGATCATCACGTCGAGGAAGCGCCGCTTGCCGGTTGCTTCAAAGTAGGCGACGGCGCCCTCCAGAAGGTGACCCATCGAATACATCTCATGCAGATCGCGCAGGTTCGTCCAACGCTTGTCCGGCTCCCGGCGAATGAACCAGCTGTTCAGATAGCCGTCCGCCATCTGGCCCTGCCCGAGCTTTTCGACGATGGCGTCGATCTTTGCTTCCAGGCCGGAATTAGGATGCGCCCTCAACGTGTAGCTTGCGGCCTCGATCCATTTTCCGAAATCGGAATCGAAGAAGTGCTGCATCGACAGTCCGCTCGGCTGGATTGGCCTGGCGAGCGGTCCGGCTGGCTTGTCGAAGTCCAGGACTTCGAGGAAGCCCTCCTCTTCGAGCCGCTTGTGCTGCGTCGGAATGGTGACGTCGCGCACCGTTTCCGTCCAGCCTTTCCAGAAGCCGCCGTCGAAGATGACGCGGGAATGGTCGGCGGGCACAAAGCGCGCTGTTTGCGGCGCCGGATTGGATTGCTTGAGGGAGGACGAAGACATGGAAACTCCTTGGGCGGCGAGGCCGCTGTCATTTCACGGCGCCGGCGGTAAGGCCGCGCACGTAGTAGCGTTGCAAGAGTAGGAAGAGGACGATGCAGGGGACCATGGTGACGGCGATGCCGGCCTGGAGCGCACCCCAGTCGATGATGCCGTAGATGCCGGAGGAGACGTTGACCAGCATGATCGGCAAGGTGAATTTGTTCTGATCGGAGAGAAAGATCAGTGCTGCCAGGAATTCGTTCCACGAGTTCAGGAAGGCAAACATGGCGACGGTCGCAACACCGGGAAGCGCGATCGGCAACATGATGCGCCGCAAAATGGTCGCTTGCGATGCGCCATCGATGCGGGCCGCCTCGATCAGCGCCTTGGGCACCGCATCGAAGGCATTGCGCATCATGAAGACTGAAAAGGGCAACTGGAACGTAACGTAGATCAGTACCAGCCCGAAGAGGTTGTTCTGGAGACGAACCGCTTTCAGAATGAGAAAGAGCGGCGTCAGTATCGACTGAAACGGGATCATCATCGTCGCCATGATCAGCACGAAGAGCAACCCCTGCCCGGGAAAGCGGAATTTCGAGAAGCCGTAGCCCGCCGGAACCGAGACCGCGACCGTCAGCAGCACCGTGCCGGCGGCGATCAGGACCGAATTGCCGGCATAGACGTACCAACCGGCACCGACATGTTCGAGGCGGCGATAGTTCTCCAGCGAAAAGGCTTTCGAGAACAGCGCGGCCGGATTGGCAAGGGCCTCGGCTGCCGGCTTGAACGAATTGGCAAAGGACCAGACGATCGGCATCACGAAGAAGAGTGCAAAGACGATCGATAGCAGGACGAAGGCGGCGTAGCTCAGCCGCTCGGCGGCAGGCTTGGGCTGCGGCTTGTAATTTAGACGGTCCATCAGCCCTCCTCCGGACGCTGTCGCAGAAAGACGAACTGAACCGTGCTGATTGCGACGAGAACGATCAGCAGCGCAAGCGAGATCGCCGAACCATAGCCGAGACGGTAGGACGAGAAGGACGCAAGGTAGATCGAGAACACAGCAGAGATCGTGCTGTTGGATGGTCCGCCCTGTGTGATGATGAAGAACTGGTCGAAGGCAAGCATCGACGAGGTGACGTTGAGCACGAGAGCCAGCACAATGGAGTTTCGCATCAATGGCAGGGTGATGCGGCGAAAGCGGCTCCAGACGCTGGCCCCATCGATTTTCGCCGCCTCGATCACGTCTGTGGAGATGCTCTGCAGCCCGGTCAGCAAGATGATCATCGTAAAGCCGGACGTCTTCCAGACCACCATCAGGATGACGACGGCAAGTGCCGGCCAGAAACTTTCAAGTGGTCGCGGCGCACTATCGATAAGACCGACGGCGCGTAGAACCTGAGCAAAGACGCCATTATCCGGGTTGAGGAGCCACATCCACAAGGTCGATGCCGCGCCAAAGCCGATGACAACGGGCATGAAGTAGATCGTGCGGAAAAAACCGGCAATGCGAAGAGGGCGATCAACCAGTAGCGCCAGCGGAAAGGCGACCAGAAAGATCGCTGCAGTGACCAGCACCGTGTAGAGCAATGTGAAGCCAAGCGAATGCCATAGCTGGGCATCCCCCAGAAGCTCGACATAATTGGCAAGCCCGATGAATTTCGCTCGACCGAGAAGTGGCCAGTTATAGAAGCTCATCCATACCGTCATGATGAGCGGCACGAGGAAGAGCAAAACGATGAACAGGAAACCCGGCAGGATGAAAGCAAGGCCAAGCCAGCCTTTCGGCTCGGGCTCACCATGCATGACGATAGGTTTCCCGCCGCGACGCAGCGACAGGTTCACGGCACCGCTCCTTTTTCTTGGTCGGTCGAAAGGGGATGGAGGCAAAGCGTCTCATGACGCTTTGCCGGTGGTCAGCCCGGAGGGTCAGTTCGGATTGGTTCGCTCGAGGATGCGGGTAAAGTCCGCCTGGGCCTTGGCGATCGTGCCGTCGACATCTTCTCCGAAAATGGTTCCCTGGATCAGATTGAGGAACGGGCCGGTACGGCTGACGAAAAGCTCATCGGACGAAAACGTATAGGGTGTGCGCGCCTTGGTCAGTACGTCATAGGCGACGAGGTTGCGCTTGTCGAACTTGGCATAGGCCTCGTTGGCAAGGTCGGTCCTGGAGGGCATGCCCGATTCCTGGGTGATGTAGACCTGCTGCTCGGGTTGCATGTAGAAGTTGACGAAGTCGAGGGCGACCTTCTTCTTGTCACTGCTGATGCCTTTCATCAGCGCCAGCGTATCGCCGCCAGCAAAGCTCGACGCGCCGCCCTTCGGTCCGGGAATGGGCGCGACGTTGAACTTGACGTCCGGATACTTGCTCGTCAGCAGATTGACGATGTAGGAGCCGGTCATGAGAATACCGACCTTGCCGGATGCGAAGGCTTCGACTGCATTGTTGCCGTTGCCCGATCTCGATGTCGGGTGGATTGCGCCGGCCTTTGCCATGTCGCGATAGGCAGCAATGGTGTCGCGCAGAGCGGGAGTGTCG
>NZ_JAELTU010000251.1 GCF_016429015.1 Rhizobium sp. ASV20 | reverse complement strand
GTTGAAGGCAGTAGCGTCGTCCTTGAAGAACTGGATCAGCGTGCCCGGCTCAGGTCCTTCATAAAGGATCTTGGCCTTGCCTTCGTAGATACGGCGGCGACGGTTCATTGGTATTGTTCTCTGTCTTTGGCGCTCATGGGACAGCGCAAGTGGATCGTATGTGGGCGTCCCCATAACGGATAAGAAGCGAATTCACAATCCGCTAGCGCCTCCTTCCCCGGAATTCCGGCCTTGGCGGGGTGCCAATGCTCTGAATCGGGATCCTGTCATCGCCTGTTTTACAGGCTTTTATCTGACGATGGAATGAAGCTTGCCGGTACTTCACAGGCTAATCAGCCCAACCATCTCCATCATATTCCTGCTTGCAAGCGACTACGGCTTCAACTGACTCAGGAACTTGGCGAAGACCATCGTGCCTTCGGGCCAGGGACCATGGCCGGAATCGCTATTGATATGCCCGGATTCTCCCGCGTCGATCAGCATGGAGCCCCAGCTGTTGGCAACATCCTCCGCATGTTCATAACTGCCGAACGGATCATTGCGGCTCGCAATCGTGATCGAGGGAAATGGCAGGGGATCGCGGGGGTAGGGTCCGAAGGTCATCAAATGCTTCGGTCGGATGCTGGAATTGGCAACATCGGGCGGGGCCACGAGGAAGGCGCCTGCGACCTTGTTGCGGAAATGTGGGATGGCGTGGATGACCGAGGGAACGCCAAGCGAATGTGCCACGAGCACGACAGGCTTGTCCGAAGCGTTCACTTCTTCGGCAATGCGGGCGACCCAATCATCGCGCACCGGCTTAGACCATTCGGCCTGCTCCACCCGCCGCGCCGTCGAGAGCTTCTGCTCCCAGCGCGTCTGCCAGTGGTCGGGGCCGGAATTGGTATAGCCGGGGATGATGAGGATATTCGCGTCGGAGGCTTTCATGATTGCGCCGATGTGGAAAAGGAGAACCCAAGTGTCAAGGGAAAAAGGCGACAATTGCTGCAAAATTTGCTAGGATTGGCGTTGCCGGTAGCGAATGACGATGTCGGCGACCAATTTGCCGCCATCCTGAACCGCTGCCGTGCACCACGGTTGAGGAGGAGAGCACTATGACGGCCTTTCACGTCATGGCTGGAGCGGATCATACATTTTCCCGTCCCGCCATCCGCAAGATTGGTATTGCAGACCTTGTCGATGCCCTGAAATTGGGGCTGGACGATTTCAGCGAGAAGCCTTCGCATTACGTCTTCCTGTGCCTGATGTATCCGATTGCCGGCATTGCGCTCGCCATCTGGAGCACGGATCAGAACCTGCTACCGATATTGTTCCCGCTGATGTCGGGCTTTGCCTTGCTCGGTCCCATGGCGGCGATAGGCCTCTACGAGATCAGCCGGCGGCGTGAAAAGGGGCTGGATACATCCTGGAGCCATGCCTTTGATGTGCGCCATTCGCCGGCATTGCCGTCGATCGTCGTTGCAGGCCTCATGCTGTTCGGGTTGTTCATCGTCTGGCTCTTCGTCGCGCAGAACATTTACTTCATCTTCTTCGGCGATGGCGTACCGCCGACGCTTTCATCCTTTGTGTCGAGCGTCCTGACGACGCCTGAGGGGATGGCGATGATGTTCTGGGGCGATTTGGCCGGCTTCCTCTTCGCACTCGTTGCGCTGGCGACCACGGTCGTGACCTTCCAGCTGCTGCTGGATCGTGACGTCGGTGTGGTTGCTGCGATCGATGCCAGCATACGGGCAACGTTGATCAATCCGGTGCCGATCGCTGTCTGGGGCTTGATCGTGGCTGCGCTGCTCGTCGTCGGCACGATCCCGATCTTCGCGGGTCTCGCTGTCGTCATGCCCATACTCGGCCATGCATCCTGGCATCTCTACCGCAAGTTGGTCGCGCCGCAGGATTGAAAGTTCGAGCTTTCAACGACGCTCCGCAATCGTTGGAACCGCAACGATGTTTTGGCGTTGATCCGCATCATCATGGAGGTGCGGATCATGGCCCGGCTTACGCATATTTTCACACGTTTCGCAGTCGTGGTGTCCGAATGGACCGGTAAACCGGCCATCTTTGTCCTTGCCCTGTTCTCCGTTATCCTTTGGGGCGCAACCGGGCCGATCTTCGATTATTCCGACACCTGGCAGCTGGTCATCAACACGAGCACGACGATCGTCACCTTCCTGATGGTCTTTCTGCTTCAGAACGCCCAGACGCGCGACACGCGGGCCATTCAGGCGAAGCTCAATGAGCTGATCCTGACCAGCGCCGCCGAAAATCGCTTCATAGGCATCGAAAACCTCGATGAAGAAGACCTGAAGCATCTGGACAGGCTCGTCGAGAAGGCGGCGAAGCGCCACCATGAAGAACACAGAGGCGCGGCCGGCCGGAGCATCGAGCACAATCGGGAGGTCGTCGCCAAGTCGACGGACAAAAAGAAGAGGCGGCGCGTTAACCGCACCGCCTCACCATCAAATCAGACCAATCACCCCAAGGCTTAGCCGAAGACCCGCTTGAAGATCGTGTCGACATGCTTGGTGTGGTAGCCGAGATCGAACTTTTCACGGATGTCTTCTTCGGATAGCGCGGCGCGCACTTCCTGGTCGGCCAGAAGCTCCTCAAGGAAGTCCTTGCCCTGTTCCCAGACCTTCATCGCATTACGCTGAACGAGACGGTAGGAATCTTCACGGGAAACGCCGGCCTGAGTCAGCGCCAGCAGCACGCGCTGCGAGTGAACAAGTCCGCGGAACTTGTTCATATTCTTCATCATATTGTCCGGGTAGACGAGCAGCTTGTCGATCACGCTCGTCATGCGCGTGAGAGCGAAATCGAGCGTGACGGTCGCATCCGGACCGATCATGCGCTCGACGGAGGAGTGCGAGATATCGCGCTCGTGCCAGAGGGCGACGTTTTCCATGGCCGGTATGGCGTAGGATCGGACCATACGGGCAAGACCCGTCAGGTTCTCCGTCAGGACCGGGTTGCGCTTATGCGGCATGGCCGATGAGCCCTTCTGGCCCGGCGAGAAGTACTCCTCGGCTTCCAGAACTTCCGTGCGCTGCAGGTGGCGGATTTCGGTGGCCAGACGCTCGATCGAAGACGCGACAACGCCGAGCGTGGCGAAGAACATGGCATGGCGGTCGCGCGGGATGACCTGCGTCGAGACCGGCTCGGGTTTCAGGCCGAGCGCGGCAGCGACATGTTCTTCGACGCGGGGGTCGATATTGGCAAAGGTGCCGACGGCGCCGGAGATCGCGCAGGTGGCGACTTCCTCGCGGGCCGCGATCAGGCGCTGCTTGCAGCGTTCGAATTCAGCATAGGCGAGCGCCAGCTTGACGCCGAAGGTGGTGGGCTCAGCGTGAATGCCATGCGAGCGGCCGATCGTGACGGTGTCCTTGTGCTCGAAGGCGCGGCGCTTGAGGGCTTCGAGCAGCTTGTCGATATCGGCAAGCAACAGGTCGCTGGCGCGCACAAGCTGGACGTTGAAGCAGGTATCGAGCACGTCGGAGGAGGTCATGCCCTGGTGCACGAAGCGGGCGTCCGGACCGACGATTTCGGCCAGATGTGTCAGGAAGGCGATGACGTCGTGCTTGGTAACGGCTTCGATCTCATCGATACGGGCGACGTCGAAGGTCGCCTTGCCACCCTTTTCCCAAATGGTGTCGGCTGCGGACTTCGGGATGACACCGAGAGCGGCCAGGGCATCGCAGGCATGGGCCTCGATCTCGAACCAGATACGAAACTTGGTTTCGGGCGACCAGATGGCGACCATTTCCGGTCGGGAGTAGCGCGGGATCATTGGCTCAGAGCTTTCTTGGCTAACGGGAAAGGAGAACTTGGCGCCCCCATAACAAAGACGGGCGGCATTCACAATGTTTGGCGGATCAATCTTTCATCGGCATTAGCGCATATGCCGGGCAAGATAGGCCGACGCAGCGATCAGGCAAAGCAAACCGAAGGGCAGAAACAGCGTGAATCCAAGGACGGCAAACTGATAGACCGCGCTGGCGCCAGTGAACAGGAACTGAAATATCCAGATAAGCGAGCCGAACGGAGCATGCCAGCGCGCATAGAACCAGCGGTAATCCATCGCGAAAAGAAATGCCGTCATGGCCGCGGTGCCGATCGACAGAGCCAGAAAGAACGCAGCGAAGCGCGCAGTCGGTGGATGATGGCTTGCAAAGCGTTTGGCAATCGGCACGACGATCGGCCAACAGAGCGCTCCGCCGAAGAAGTAGACAAGGGTCAGCGCGGTAAGGTGGCTCGTGAGGAGGCCGTTGCGCAGATAAAGCGCAGCAAGGGCCGAGGCGGTCATTGCCAGCCCCCAGCAGGCTGCGTCGCGCAAATATTCAAGGCAATAGGAAACGGCGGTCCGGGTTCGGTCCGCCGCCTCGATAGTTCTGGCTGGATTACTTGGATCCAACGCGACCTCTTTCCGCCGCGGCTCTGAGATCGCCGATCGTTTGCTTGTAGGCGTCGACCGATTCGCCCTTGAAGATTGCTGATCCGGCAACGAGGACGTTGGCGCCCGCCGCGATGATGAGCTCGGCCGTGTCGGTGGAGACACCGCCGTCCACTTCCAGTTCGATTGGCCGGTCACCGATCAGGGACTTGGCGTTGCGGATTTTGTCAGCCATGGCAGGAATGAATTTTTGGCCGCCGAAGCCCGGATTGACCGACATGATCAGGATCAGATCGATATCGTCGAGCACGTTTTCCAGGATCGAGAGCGGCGTGGCCGGATTGAGGGTAACGCCGACCTTCTTGCCGAGATGGCGGATCGTCTGCAGCGAGCGATGCAGATGCACGCTGGCCTCAGCATGTACTGTGATGCGGTCGCAGCCCGCCTTGGCGAAGGCTTCGAGATAGGGATCCGCAGGCGAGATCATCAGATGGCAATCGAAAGTGGCTGATGTATAGGGGCGCAGCGCCTTGATGACATCCGGACCGAAGGAAATGTTCGGCACGAAATGACCGTCCATGACATCGAGATGGATCCAGTCGGCTCCGGCTTCGGTCACATCCTTCACTTCCTGTCCGAGCTTGGCGAAATCGGCGGCAAGAATGGAAGGGGCAATGCGGATCGGCAAGGTCATGGCGTAGCTGAGCTCCAACTGAATTTTCGGTTTGGATTAGCACCGACGTCGCGGGCAAACAACCGCCTGCGGAGATCGTCTCAATTTGATTGCGTCGTTACCGGCACGAAGGTGTTGCCGCGCCATTCCAGCCGCTGATAAAAATTCTCGGTGAGCTCGTGGTTCTGGCCGAATGTGATCTGGCCGATCGCCGTCTGGAAAGCCGTACCGACAAGCTTGTCCGCGACCGGCTTGTTTTCCGTCTTGGCGCTTTCAGCGGCTTGACTGGCGATCTGCGCTGCAGCGGCAGCGGGCAGGGTATAGCCATCCGGTTCTATCCCGGCGGCGCGCATGGCCTGCACAGTCGATTGCGCAGCGGGCAGGCTGGCAAAATCGGGAAGCGCGATTGCCTGTACGCCTTCGAGCAGGGGTACAGGCTGATCAGCGGCGCGCATGGCGTCGCCTCCCATGATGGTGAGGGGAATGTTCTCGTTTTTGGCGTCGCGCGCAATCACGGCGACGTCGCTACGGTCGCCGCCAACGAAAACGCGCGTTGCGCCGGCCTTCTTCAGGCGACGGACGAGTGCGATCTGTTGATCCTGGCCCGGGCGATAGGTATCGGTGAAGACGGGTTTCAGCCCTTTTTCCTCAAGCGCGCTGCGGATCGCACCGACCAGTTCGCGGCCATGGATCGTGCCGTCATCGATCAGAGCCATCGGCTCGCCTGCCCAGCTTTTCAATATGGTGCTGATGGCCATGGCGGCTTCCGCGCTGTCCACCGACGCGAGGCGGAACAGCGGCCAACCGTTCTTCAGGGCGTCTTCCATCAGGATACGGGAGCGCACTGAAACGGTGATGGCGGGAATGCCGGCCTCCTTGAGGCGGGGCAACGCGCCTTCAAGCGTTTCCGTGCAGAGGAAGCCAATCGCGACCTGCGCTTTCGCGGCGATCAGCGCTTCGGCGGCGGCGCGGCCGCCATCCTCGGTACAGGGTTCGTTGAAGACGGTTGCCGTGTCCTTCTGCGCCTGGATCTGGAAATTGGCGCCTGCGGTGATCTGCGCTCCGAGCGTGGCGAAATTACCGTCTTGCGGCGCCACGACGCCGATCTGGATTCCTGCGGCGTAGCTGCTGCCGGCCGCAGAAAGCAGCGCGAACAGAAGCGGAAGGCGACGCAGAACGTTCATCGATCGATTATCCCGGGCAATTTTTCTGCTCTATTTATCCGTATGAAGAGGCTCGTCAAAGAAAAAGCAGCAAAATCCCTCTGTTTTCAATGGCGTCATTGTAGAAAAGCTAACACCTGACCGCCATATTGAAAGAAAGACGGGGTGTCACAGAGAAATGGAGATGATGGTGCTAGATAGGCAGCGTATGGATCCGGCGCTTTATCGCGACGCCATGAGCCGCTACGCGGGGCATGTGCAATTGGTGACGACGGCGCTCGGTGACGAGCGGCGCGGTGTCACGATAACGGCTGCATGCTCGGTGTCGGACAGCCCTGCCACTGTTCTGATCTGCCTCAACAACAGCAATGCGAAGAACGATATCTTCTTCAATAGCGGCGTTTTCGCGTTGAATACGCTCGGTGCTGACCACCAGGCACTCGCGGACGCCTTTTCCGGCAAGACGCAACTGACGGTCGACGAACGCTTCGCCGCAGGTTCGTTCGAGACACTGGTGACCGGAGCGCCGGTTCTGAGCGATGCGCTCGCTGCTTTCGATTGCCGTGTGCTTGAGATCAAGCAGGCCTCAACTCACAACATCATTTTCGGTGAGGTGATGGCTATACGCTATAGCGAACCAAAGCCGGCGTTGCTCTATATGAACCGGGGCTATCACGCGCTATAACCCCTGCAAGGGAGTTATCATGGCGGATCAAAAATCACCTACTGCGCTGCTGCCGAGCTCGATCGATGAGACCATGGCTCTGCTCGCAGAGCACGACTATCTGGCCGGGCGGGCTCTCGGCACCGTCCTCTTCCTGGCTTTGAAAATGAAGCGACCGCTCTTTCTGGAGGGCGAGGCCGGTGTCGGCAAGACCGAGATTGCCAAGGTTCTGTCCAGGGCGCTCAACCGGCCACTCATCCGCCTGCAATGCTATGAAGGACTGGACGTTTCCTCGGCTGTCTATGAATGGAACTATCCGGCACAGATGCTGGAAATCCGGCTCGCCGAAGCATCCGGTCTGACCGATCGCGATCGTATCGAAGCCGATATCTTCTCCGAACGCTATCTGATCCGCCGCCCGGTGCTGCAAGCCCTTTCCGGTGTCGGCGGGCGGGCGCCGGTGTTCCTGATCGATGAGCTTGACCGCACGGACGAAGCCTTCGAGGCATTCCTGCTGGAAGTGCTGTCCGATTTCCAGGTCACGGTGCCGGAGCTCGGGACGATCCGTGCATCCGAACCGCCGATCGTCATCATCACCACAAACCGCACGCGCGAAGTGCACGACGCTCTCAAGCGCCGCTGCCTCTACCATTGGGTCGACTATCCTCAAGCCGAGCAGGAGCTGGAGATTATCCGCCGCAAGGTGCCGGGCTGCAACGAAACCCTGTCGCGCCAGATCGTTGCCTATGTGCAGAAGCTGCGCACTCTCGATCTCTACAAGAATCCCGGCGTTGCCGAAACCATCGACTGGGCGACGGCTTTGACCGAGCTCGACCGGCTGGCGCTCGACCCGGAGACGATCTCCGATACGCTGGGGACGCTCCTGAAATACCAGGACGATATAGCCCGCATTCAAGGCGGCGAAGGCAAGCGTGTCCTCGACGATGTGAAATCCGAACTGCTTGCGGCGGGATGAGCCATGGAACCGCGCGCGCAGGATGGTATCATTCTTGCGCCGTCACCGCCTGGTGACGGGCGCCTCGCCGATAATATCGTGCTGTTCGGCCGCGCCCTTCGCAAGGCCGGGCTGAAGATTGGGCCTGGTGCGATTGCCGACGCCATTGAGGCAGTCGAGGCGATCGTTATCGGCTCTCGTGAGGAATTCCACGCAGCTCTTTGCTCGGTCTTCGTCAAGCGCCATGAGGATCTCGCCGTTTTCGATGAGGCATTCCGGCTATTCTGGCGCTCTCGCGATCTTGTTTCGAAGATGATCGCCATGATGTCGCCGGTGGCGCCCGACAATCGCGAGAAAGAAAAACCGAAGCCCGGTGAAACCAGAGCCGGGGATGCCTTGCTGGGAGATCGCGACGACCGGCGGCCGCAACGCGAAACGCCTGATATCGAGATCGATGCTCGTTTCACCACATCGGGAAGCGAAGTTCTGCGCCGGTTGGATTTTGCCCAGATGTCGGCAGCAGAGATCGCCGTTGCCAAGAAGGAGCTCGCCAAGCTGCAATTGCCGCTGGACC
>NZ_JAELTU010000250.1 GCF_016429015.1 Rhizobium sp. ASV20 | reverse complement strand
GTTGAGGATCATCTTGTTGGCGGAATAATCCGAGCGGAAGGCGCCATCCCGCGGCCCGACAAGACAGCTCGATTGCGCCGGTCCGCGACCGATCCACAGGGGTTCCGATGCCTGGAAGAAGCAATGGAAACCCGAGTGATCCATCATGTTGCGACCGACCTGGTCCGAGGAATTGGCAATACCGGCCGGATTGCGATCGTTTGCGGCCGCGAGCAGCAGGCGCGGCGATTCCATCGAGTTGCAGGCGATGACAAAGGTCGTTGCCGTCGCTTTGTGCGACTTGTGGTCGGCGTCGTACCAATGGACGGCAGTGATGCGATTGTTCTCATCGGTATCCATTTTGTAAACGACCGATTCGGCAAGGACGACCGCGCCCTTCGCTTCGGCAGACTGCACGGTGTGGATACCGTTATACATCGCTCCGATCGGACAGATCGGCTGACAGTTATTGTTGCCGCAGCAGGTGGGACGTCCATTCCACGGGCGGGTGCTGCGCGCCTGCGGAATCGGTACGGATCGGTAGCCATGCGCATTGACGATCTCGGCGAAACGCTTGTCGCCATAGCTCCACGGCACCATGTCCATCGGGTAGGGGCGCGACCGCTCGGACGGCGATTGCAGCAGGGGATCGTTCGGGCCGGCAACACCCATCGCTTCCTCGGCGCGACAGTAAAAGGGTTCGAGCTCGTCGTAGGAAATCGGCCAGTCCCGGCCGACGCCATATGTGGAGCGCATCTTCAGATCGACGGGCAGATGCCGCCAGCTGGATGCCGCCCAATGCCATGTCGTCCCGCCGACGGTTTTCAGATAGCCTTGTTTGAAACCCTTTCCGTCGGGGCCAGAGAGCCCAACATAGTTGTTTTCCGGCCAGTAGAGCGGTGCAGGCGCCATGTTCGATTGCGGATACAGCCCCTGGAAATCGGACCCCGCCCGGTTGGCGAAGGGCATGTTGCGCCAATTCTCTACGGCTTGGGCGCGCTCGATGCGCAGGCCAGCGTCGAGAAGGAGGACCGACTTGCCCTTGGCGGCAAGCTCGTCTGCGACGAGGGCGCCGACGACACCTGACCCGACGACAACGACATCGGCAACCGCATCGCCATTGTTGAAAACGGGAGATTTCATGATCAGAGTACCCTCGGAGAATTGACAGGCATGCGAGTGATCTCCGGCGGCAGGCCGGTCCACCACATAGGGCCATTGTTGCAATAGGTGGGGACCGTCAGCCCATCAGCGACCGGGCGGTACATCAACGCGTCTTTGTATGCCACGACGACGGGGCCGTGTTCCGTCTCGACGGTGCCGGTATACCAGGTCGAAACGATCTTCATCGCAATGGCATCAAGGCCCACAGCTGCGGCTGCTGCCTTCAGCGACGCGCCCGTCGTATTGGCTTTTGCGAGCGCCGCAAGCTTGACCGCCTTGTCCGCAAAACCGCTATCGGCCGCATTCAGGATTTGGAAAATACGCTTTGCTGTTACTGGGGAGAGGTCACGCTTGTCGGTCAGCACACTCGACGCAATGTAGAAGGCGGCTTCCGCTGCGGAGGGCGTATCGGCAAAGGCCTTTGGGATATGCAGGCCCGCAAACAGAAGCGTGGTGCCGGCCAGCAAGCTGCGACGCGTGATTGTCGATGCTTTCGCGTTTGAACGCGCTGCAGTTGCGACATCGTGGGGTGTTTTTTGTGTGATCATGATCCAATATCCCGAAAACTGCGGCCGGAGGGAAGCCGGACGAACGATGACGGACACACCTCGCTCTTCGTACTTAGATCGATCTAAGTCAACAAAAATCTGGTAATATGGAAAGAGTGGACCAAGACACGCGGGAGAGCTATTCATACCGCCCGCACGGAGGCGCTGTGAACAACGGCGTGAGGGAGGAAATGGCGCATTGATGACGAATGGCAAGAGCCGGAGGGGCATGGCGCGACTCATCGACGTGGCGAAAGAAGCGGGCGTGTCGCGCGCCACGGCATCCCTCGTCATGCGCGACAGCCCGCTGGTGGCGCAGGAAACGCGCTTCAAGGTCCTGGCCGCCACGGAACGCCTGGGCTATGTGCGCAACATGACGGCCGCGCGGCTAAGATCGCGCAGCGGCGGGATCGCCGGCGTCATTGTGCCCAATTTGCGCAATCCGTTCTTCGCGGAGCTGTTCGCCGGTATTGAGGAGGCGCTCGAAGTCCATGGCCTGGCGGTCCTGATCGGCAACAGCCACGACGATCGGGATCGGCAGACGGATCTCATGCGACGCATGTGCGAGCACGGCGTGGACGGCATCATTTTTTGCCCCGCCGTCGGGACCACGGAGGATTGGCGAGCCATGCCGTCGCTGCGCCGCCTTCCCTGCGTGCAGGTCCTCCGGCATGTGGTGGAAACGGTAGACTATGTCGGCGTCGATTACCGCGGCGGAATGTGGGCGGCGGTCGAGGCGCTGGCCGGGCTCGGCCATCGCCATATCGCGTTTGCCATCCAGGAGGCGGAACATTCCGCCCTTGTCGAGCGGTTGGAGGGATATAACGCGGCAATAGAGACGTTCGGCCTTGGGGCTCCTCGCATCGTCAAGATCTCGGAGACCTTCGAAGATATGGAGAGCCGGGTTGCCGAGCTGTTGAGCGCTGCACCGGCTCCGACAGCGACCATATGTTTCAACGATGTGGTGGCTTTTCATCTGGCTGCGGCGTTTCACGATCGCGGGCTGCGACCGGGGCATGACCATGCATTGATCGGCTTCGACGATGTGCAGGCGATCGAGGTTCTTCGCCCGCGCATGGCTTCCGTCGCCACCCATCCCGGCGAGGTCGGCAGAGTGGCGGCGCGGCGGATGTTATTTCGCGTCGAGCAGCCGGATGCGCCGGCCGAACGGATTGTTCTGCCGACGGAGCTTGTGTTGCGCCCATCTGCTGCAGCGCCTTTGGAGGCGGGCAGTCGCGCCATATCCTCATAGGGTGCGACGATGCCGTTGGGCGACCCTTGGAGGTTGTCGCAGCAGTTCGTTCGCTGTTTTCGCCCGTGACGGCTTGCTTGAGGTCATCGGAAGTTTTTGACCGGGCAGCGGCAGTTTCCTAGTATCCACGCTTACCCGCGCCGCCCCTACCCAACTCCCTTCTGCGGCGGCGGGCGCATGGAGTGCAGATGCCTTCGGTTGCAATGCTGGTTTTCCCCAAAGTCCAGGCACTGGATGTCTCAGGTCCGATGGACGTGTTCGAGGAGGCGAATGCGTTCGTCTCCGTCGAGAACCGTTATGACGTGACGTTGATCGGCCCCGGCGAGTTTTTTCATGCGTCCAACGGCATGCCTATGGCAGCTCATGAGCGCTACGAGGATGCGAACCGGAAATTCGATCTGGTTCTCGTGGCCGGCGGCCCGTCGCTTCCGAGCGAGGCCCCCGATTTGGTTGTCTTGTCCTGCGTAAAGCGACTGGCTGCTCTTGCCACCTGCTACGGCTCCATCTGCACAGGTGCGTTCATCCTTGGCCATGCCGGCCTTTTGGATGGAAAGAGCGTGACTACGCACTGGCAAAATGCGGACGCCCTGGCGCAGCAATTTCCTCTCGCCGCGGTCGATCGCGATCGGATCCATATTCGAGATGGGGCCCTGTTGACGTCAGCGGGTGTTACGGCCGGCATCGATCTGGCATTGGCCATCGTCAACGAAGATCACGGCAGCGCCGTTGCGCTGGCTGTTGCCAAGCGGCTTGTCGTGGTGGCCCAGCGGCAAGGCGGCCAATCGCAGTTCAGCCCTTACATAACGGCACCTTCGGACGATGGTTCCCCGCTTGCCGTCATCTACAGATTCGTCATGGCGAACTTGAACGGGAAGCTGTCGGTCGGCGATCTGGCAGAACATGCAGGCATGAGCCGACGCAACTTCGCGCGTTTCTTCCTGCATGAGGCGAAGACGACGCCCGGGGAGTTTGTGGAGCAGGCAAGGGTGGACGCTGCAAGGAATCTGCTGGAAGGAAGCCCGCTTGCCTTGAAGGAGATTGCTTTTCAATGTGGTTTCGGAACCCCGCATCGGATGCGGCAGGTCTTTGCAAAGAGGCTTGGAGTAACACCGGGCCAGTATAGAGCAAGCTTTAGAAGCCTGTGATAAAAGCGGCGACCGAAGGGACATTCCCTTCGATCGCCATCGACGATGAGCGGTCCTCAGCTATCCCATTTCGACCCCATGATCAGTTCTGCGAAGTCGACCCGCTTGTAGGTGGAATCCATGCGGGCGAGGACATCTGCCTTGACGTTGCCGAACGTCGTCTCCGGCTTCTTGATCGTGCCGTAGCAGAAGGCCGACAGGATACCGTGCTTGAACTTGAGGCCGCGCGGATGGCAATTGCAGATTTCATGACGCTGTTCGCTCGTGAAGTCGTCATAGGAAAGGCCAAGGACATCCATCTCGACGCCTGCCGTAACAAGGGCAACTGTTGGCCTCTTATGCTGAGGAATGCCCGGTGTCGTGTGGAGGGCAATGGAATCCCAGACATCGTCGACATCTCGCTCCGAGACATCGTAGGATTCGAGGAAGGTCCGCGCGGCATTCGCACCGTCGACTTCGAAGCGCTCGGTCTCACTGGCGTAGGAATCGATCAAACCCATGTCGTGGAACATCGCTCCGACATAGAGCAATTCCGGATCGTATTTCAGACGCTTGCGCTCGCCGGTCAGCGCTCCGAACAGAAAGACGCGACGCGAGTGATGATAGAGCAGGTCCGTCTCTGTATCCCGGACTAGCTCGGTCGCGGCTTTCGCCATCGGACTGTCGGGGATCTTGATGCCTGCGATAACTTCTGAAGTAGGGGACATTTGTAGCTCCAGTCGAGTGGGTTGTGGCCGAAAGGACCGCTCGGGTTACTGAAACCAGGTTTTGCCGATCCGTCGGAACCGGCTTGATATTCGTGGAAGAGGCCTTGCCGTTCAAACGGACAGAGGGTTTGAATGATGCCAACGAGGGTACGAAAGCGGCCAGAGCTCGTGGCTGCCGCTTCAAGGGCGGAACTTCCGCCAATCTACGTTTCCTGGAAAGGTTACAGACCCAAAGCCTACTCTGCCAGCAGGGCTTCGATCTTGCAGGCGATTGCGAGCAATGCCCGGTCGCCGTGGCGGCTGCCTTCGATCATCAGAGCGACGGGAAGGCCGTCCCGATCCAATCCTGCGGGAAGAGAAATAGAAGGCGCTCCCGTCAGGGTCGCCAGCACCGCATGGCTTGTCACCGTATGGAATGTCGAAACCAAACCGGCATCCGTTTGCATGCGCGCATCCTCGCCGATCAGGGGCGGCTGTACGGGAACCGTCGGCATGATGATCGCATCGAGCCGCTGGTCGTGGAGGAGTTGCTCATATGTATCGCGCAGCGAGGCCAATCCGCCCTCAAGCGCATGCACGAAGGCTTCCCTGCTTTCGGCTGCAAACGACGGAAGCCGCTCGAAAATCATGCGGACATCGGGGCTGGCAATAGTGGAGGTGAATTCCGCCAGCGTCTTGCCGAGCCGGTTCGCGCAAAAGGCCGTCCAGAATTCGAACGCCTCGTTGAACACGACAGGTCCGCCGATGCGTGCATCGATATCCTCGAATTCAGCAGCGGAAATCGGAACGAGGTCGACTTTTCCCGAGCGGGCGAGCTTGCCGAGCGCGCCGGCGATAGCCTCGTCGACGCTGTGGGACAAGCCGCGTTTGTCCCAGAGAACACCGAAGCGCAGGGGTCGCTCCGGCAGTTCCGGAAGGGTTTGCTCGCCTGTTATGATTCCGTCGATTTCGGCCAGATCGGTACAGTTTGCCGTCATCGGACCGACCGTGTCGCGGGTCGGCGACAGCATGAGGGCGCCTCCTTCCTGGTACCGTCCCGTCGATGGCCGAAAGCCGACGATAGAGCAGAAGGCCGCCGGAATGCGGGATGAGCCTCCGGTATCGGAGCCAAGGGCAAAGGGAACGACACCGCGGGCGACCGCGGCGCCGCTGCCGCCGGAGGAGCCGCCCGCGCTGCGGTTCGGGTCGAATGGGTTGCGGACGGCGCCGAATGCAGGGTTGTTCGACGTGATGCCGAATGCAAGCTCGTGCATGTTCAGCTTGACCGGAACATAGCCGCCGGCCGATCGAAGGGCGGCAACCGCCGGCGCATCGGCATTTGCGAGATTTTCGGCGAGACCTGGGCATGCGCCGGTGGTCATGTAGCCCGCCACGTCGATGTTGTCCTTCACCCCGAAGGCGATGCCGTGAAGAGGCCCGCCCACGGCAGTGGAAGGGGCTTTGGCGTTCGTTTGAATGACGGCGTTGTCATGATTATCCAAGGCGCGCGCCAAAACGATGTCACGCAGGGCGTCAGGACCATGTTCTGCGACGATGAGACGAGCATCGCGAAGAGACATGGGAGAATAAACAACACTCATACAGCGAACCTCCCCGTTCAAAGCATGCTGCGGTTATAGATGGACCGGTCGATTTATCAATGCGACCAGGGGCCAATCTTGCGAGAATGACGGCCCAGGGCCAAAGCCTGCAACGCAAGGGTCAGCTTTCACCAGCCTTCTGCCAAGCGCAAACACACGTTCCATCCCTCCAAGAGTGGAAATCTCAATGTGTCAAAAATGGACGGCGACAGAGCACAGGAATCTTCATAGCGTCGACATCGATCGGTCTTGAGGCCGATTGAGCGACTGTTGAGCCTTTGACCGAAGAAACGCGGCGACGGGCCAATTGGGGGGAGACGATCGGTCCGGCGTGGCGGCGCTGGCCGATCTGTCGGCGTTGATATCGAAATAGACGGCTGAGGGAATGCGGAAGGCGCCTAGAGAAATATCAAGATCATGTACGCAGCGAGCGGCCTCGCTGGCAGGCGAAAAAGGCAATTCCAACAAAGAGATCGAGTTGCCGTGAGCATCCGGATGCCTTCGCCCATTGCCATGCGGTCTCTCAAACGCGGTTCCCGCATTTCTGCAATTTATCCACTGCCTGTTCTGCATCGCCATAGCGTCAGGCTTAACGAAAGAATGACAATGACTGATCAAATGACCCCCGACAGAACGACCCGTCTACCGGGCGGAGCCGACGCATTGCGCGAGGTTCATGGAGACTGGCTCGTTCTCGGTGCGATCCAGGCAAACGAGACGTCGACGCAGAAATCCTGCGTGATCGTGCAGGAGCAGATCCACAACGACACACGCCAGCGGCTGTTGCTGATCGAACTGCGTCCGGATGCCGGGAAGGTGACGGGAACCTTGGTGCTGCCGTTTGGACTTTTGTTTCAGAAGGGTGTTGTCCTGCAGGTGGACGAAGGCAGCCGAGCGCCTGCCATCCCCTTCCGCACGGCGCTGCCGGCCGGCTGCTTCGTTGATCTCGAAATCGATGCGCTGCGTCTTTCATTGCTGAAAACAGGCAAGACGATGCAGATCCACGCCATTGCCGCCGATACCGGGCAGATTGTCACCTTCCCGGTCTCCCTCAATGGCTTTGCGAGCGCGCTTGCCCGCGCTGAAATGATCGTTCGGTAGACCTGCTTTTGCGATGCCAAGCGTGTCTTTGGAGCGTTTCCGCGCTCTAGGAAGGCGGAGCCCATTCTGCTGAAGGGCTCCGCAAACATCTGGCCTGGGACGCACGCTGGACAATAGCTCGCCACTGCTTTGAGCCTGCGGCTGTCTTTAGTCGTGTGTCGTCTTGAAATAGCGTTCCAGAAACCGGCTATAGCTGCCCATCAACGCGCTGAAGGCAAAGTAGACGGCTGCTGCGAAGAGATAGCCTTCCAGTACAGCGATGCCCTGCCATGCCGGGTCTCGCATCGCCGACCGGACGGTATCGAGAAAGTCGAGAAGACCGACGATGGTCACGAGCGTGGTGTCCTGGAAAAAGCCGATGAAGAGGCTGACCAGCGGAGGGATGACCTTCTTCATGGCTTGCGGCAGCACGATCTTGTACATGACAAGCCAATAGTGAAGGCCAAGGGCCGATCCGGCTTCGCTCTGGCCTCTTGGAACATCCTGAAGCCCCCCGCGCACGATCTCGGCGATATAGGCGGCGGCAAAGATGATGATGGCAACCTGCGCTCGGAGCAGCTTGTCGATCGTGACACCCTCGGGCATGAACAGCGGCAGCATCACCGTCGCCATGAAGAGAATGCTGATCAGCGGAACGCCACGCACGATTTCGATGAAGCCGACCGCAAGAATTCTGATGACGGGCAACTCGGATATGCGGGAGAGAGCCAGCAGAATGCCGAGCGGCAGGGCGCAGGCAAGTCCGACGAAGGAGAGCAGGAACGAGAGCGGCAGGCCTCCCCACTGGCTCGTCGGCACGGGTGGCAGACCGAAAGCGCCGCCAGCCATCAAAATATACAGCGTCGGCATCAGCACCAGACACCATGCGCCGAGCAACGCTCTGCCCCAAAGCCAGGGCAGCATCGACACCAAGGCGCCGGCCATAAATAAAATCAGTGCCAAAAGCGGGCGCCACTGTTCCT
>NZ_JAELTU010000024.1 GCF_016429015.1 Rhizobium sp. ASV20 | reverse complement strand
TCCGTGCCGCTGACAGGTAACAAAATCCGCAATTGCCTGGGATGGTCCGGAAGGGAACCTCGGGCCGTGACGATAGCGGTTGTTCCCTGAAAAGCGGCGGTCATGATTTGGAGGGATGTGCTGAAGCGGCCTTCCTCACTCATGGAGGGCTCGATGCCAGCGAATTGAAGATCGTGCCCAGTGCCGGATACGTCGGCGAGCACTTTTTCGAGGCTGTCGTCCTTCTCCCGAGTGGTGACGTGGATATCGCTTTCACTCGCCAGGTCATGCTCGGGTGGGGCAGCGGCAAGCAGTTCATTCGCGCATTGCCGTAAATCCTCGGCGAAGGCTCGTGCCTGCGACGTCGCCGTTTCCGTCGCCGTCTGAGGATCCTTCTGCGTCTCGTCGAATTTCTGTGCGTCCAGAACGGTGACTGGCATCTTGCGCGCCACAGCGAAGAATGCCGCGATCCAGGTGGCAAGTCGGCTGCTTTGCGAACCGTCGACCGTCAGCAGGATGCGTTCGAAGTTTGCGAGGAAGCTTTCCTTTTCGAACTGCTCTCGCTCGAGCCTGTCGCGCTCTTCATCTCGCAACGGCAGGCGCGCTAACGCCCAGCGAAGCGTCGGCGGCATGGCCATCGTCGTAATGACCGCCATCGCGACAATGACGGAGAAGAGCTTCTCGTCGAGAACGCCGACGGATAGCCCGATGGTCGCGACGATCACTTCCGTCGATCCTCTGGCGTTCATGCCGCAACCCAGCGCCAGAGCCTCCGATCCGGAATAGCCGCCGAACTTGGCCGCGGCAAAGGCGCCGCCGAATTTGCCAATGCTTGCGATGATAACGACAGCCGCGGTCAGCAACAGGATCGAGGGATCCGCAAGCACTGTCAGGTCGGTTTGCAGGCCGGTCAAACCGAAGAACACGGGCATAAACAGCGCCGTTGTCAATCCTCGGAGCTGCACGTCGATCTGGCGCGTCAGAATCGGAGATTCGCCGACCAGAATGCCTGCGACGAATGCACCGAGTACCGTGTGGACGCCGATGAGGTTTGTGATGATCGCCATCCCGCCCATGATCGCGATAATCGCACTCAGCACCGGCAGATCGCTGCGGAAATTGTCGTTGGTCCAGCGGATGATTTCGAAGACGATTCGACGGCCGATGGTGAAACTGACGGCCATGAAGGCGAGCGTGCCGATCACGCTGGTCGCCAGCGTGGTAAGATCGACCGTGCCTTTTTCGGCAAGCCCGAAGGTGATAGCGATAATCACCCAGCCCACCGTATCATCGATGATGGCGGAAGCGACGATCAACTGGCCGATGTTTCGGCGCATGAAGTCCATCTCGCGCACGACCGAGGCGACGATCTTCACAGAAGAGATGGAAAGCGCGGTGCCCAGGAACAGGGAAGTGACCAACCGCTTCTGGGGATCGGGAAGCAAGGATTCGGGAATAAGCTCCCCCAAGGCGAAGCCAGCGGCAAAGGGAATGACAATGCCGGTCAGCGACACGCCGGCCGCGGATTTGCGCAGCCGCTTCGCCAGTCCCAGATCTGTTTCCATGCCGGCGAGCAGCAGAAGAAAGAGGATACCGAGCTGACCGACCGCGTCGGACATGCTTTTCTGGGCTTCGTTCGATGGAAAGAGGCTTGCTTGCGCGTGCGGGAAGATCAGGCCGAAAAGAGAGGGGCCGAGAATGATGCCGGCGATGATCTGGCCCATGATCGACGGCTGGCCGATGCGCACCATCAATTCGCCGAGCAACCTGCCCGATACGACAAGCAAGACAATCTGGACGAGGAACAGCCCTTCCGAGGGATGGCTGATCTTTTGTCCCTCCGCTGCGAAGACGCCTTGAGCAATCGACAGCGACAGGATGACGGCAATAACAATGATAAGAGCGTTCGAGGAAAATGACTTTATGAAATGCAGGCGTGACGGCATGGATCGATCCCACTGAGTAGCAGGAAAACGCGCCAAAGCCTTTGCCGTTCCCGATCACATCGGTAATTGCCGCCTTATTTGGTTTGCCGTGCAGAATGTGATGATATCGCTGGTCCGCCGCGGTATGGGCGACGGACCAAAGTCGATAGAAACGGTCACACCCGCTCCAGGGCGATGGCAATGCCCTGGCCGACGCCGATGCACATGGTCGAGAGCGAGTATCGCCCGCCGGTTTCCTTCAGTTCCAGAGCTGCTGTGCCGGTGATGCGGGCGCCGGACATGCCGAGGGGATGACCGAGCGCGATCGCGCCGCCGTTACGATTGACGCGGGCGTCGTCGTCGGCAATGCCGAGTTCACGCAGCACGGCAAGCCCCTGCGAGGCGAAGGCCTCATTGAGTTCGATGACGTCGAACTGTTCCTGGCGCATGTCGAGCCGGGCCATCAATTTGCGTGATGCCGGAACCGGGCCGATGCCCATGATACGCGGGGCGACACCGGCAGCAGCGCCGCCGAGGATGCGCGCGATCGGCGTCAAACCGTATTTCCTGGCGGCAGCTTCGGAGGCGATTATGAGTGCGGCCGCGCCATCATTGACACCGGAGGCGTTGCCGGCCGTCACGGTGCCGCCTTCCTTCTTGAAGGGGGTGCCGAGCTTGGCCAGCACTTCCATCGTCGTTGCACGCGGATGCTCGTCCTTGCCGACAACGACCGGATCACCCTTGCGCTGCGGGATCGTGACTGAGGTGATTTCCTTGGCAAGCCGACCGTTTTCCTGAGCTGCAGCAGCTTTGGCCTGTGAGCGAACGGCAAAGGCGTCCTGATCTTCGCGGCTGACCTTATAGTCTTCCGCGACGTTCTCGCCCGTCTCGGGCATCGAGTCGACGCCGTATTGCTTCTTCATGACTGGGTTGATGAAGCGCCAGCCGATGGTGGTGTCGTAGATTTCGGCGTTGCGCGAAAAAGCGCTTTCAGCCTTGGGGAGTACGAAGGGTGCCCGCGACATGCTTTCGACGCCGCCGGCAATCATGATGTCGGCCTCTCCGGCGCGGATAGCGCGGGCAGCTGCGATGATGGCGTCCATGCCCGAGCCGCAAAGCCGGTTGATCGTCGTGCCCGGCACGGAGATCGGCAGACCGGCAAGCAGGATTGCCATGCGCGCGACATTGCGATTGTCCTCGCCTGCCTGATTGGCGCAGCCGTAGATCACGTCGTCGATGGCGTCCCAGTCGACCGAGCCGTTGCGCGCAATGAGCGCCTTCAGTGGCACCGCACCGAGATCATCGGCGCGAACGGAGGAGAGAGATCCGCCAAAGCGGCCGATCGGGGTGCGGATATAGTCACAGATAAAGGCTTCGGTCATCAGGCTGCCTCATGGGCTTTCTTGGTGCGCGCGTTGATATCGCGCAGGACAGATAGTTCGGTTTCGGTCGGTACGGGCGTCTCGATCACCTCATCGGCAAACTTGAGCGTCCAGCCGCAATTCTCGGTGATCTGCTCCCGGGTTACACCTTTGTGGATCGACACGACAGTCAATTCCTTGGTCACCGGATCAGGCTCGAGAATGCAGAGATCGGTAATAACGCGAGTCGGGCCTTTCGTCTTCATGCCCAGGCGCTCGCGATGATTGCCGCCCTCGCCATGGCCCATCGAGGTGATGAAGGGCAGCTTCTCGATGAAGCCGCGCTTGGATAGTGCCATGGTGATGAAGATCTGGCCGCAATTGCTGGCAATTTCCGGTGCGCCACCGCCGCCGGGCAGGCGAACCTTGGGGTGATCGTAAGGGCCGACGACGGTCGTGTTCAGATTGGCGAACTTGTCGATCTGCGCACCACCGAGGAAGCCGGTGGTGATACGGCCGCCCTGCAGCCAGTAACGGAACATCTCCGGCACGGAAACGGTGAAAAGTGCGGTGTCGCAAAGCTCGCCGTCGCCGATCGAGAGCGGCAGAACCTCCGGCTTGGTGCCGACCGTGCCGCTTTCGTAGATCAGGGTGATGTCAGGCGCATGGGTCAGCCGCGCGACGTTGCAGGCAGCAGAGGGCGCGCCGATGCCGACGAAGCAGACATCGTCATTCGTCAGTGCGCGGGCGGCTGCAATCGTCATCATTTCGGTAGGCGTAAAATCGCTCATCTTGACCTCCTTACGCCGACTTGACCGGCGTTTTGCCGGCATGTCTGGCAAAGTCCTCCGGACTGGCCTTCATCACATGCTCTTCGATCCAGGCCTGGAAGCTATCGCGATCGCGGGCGATTTCGTCCCAGGCGATATAGAAGGCGTTGGAGCGCTTGTAGTAGCCCTGTGCATAGGAGGGGAAGGCTCCGCCCGGCACGGCCGCGACCGCCGTGACCGCCCATGTCGGCAAGACGACGGAATTGGGCGAGGACGGCTTCAGCTCGTCGACGATTTCCTCGACCGTAACGATCGAGTGCTTGGCGGCAAGCACGGCTTCCTTCTGAACGCCCACGATGCCTTCGAGCAGCACATTGCCCTTTCGGTCGGCACGCAGTGCATGGATGATGGAAACGTCTGGCCGGATGGCGGGAACGGCGGCGAGCACTTCGCCGGTGAAAGGGCAAGTGACGCTCTTGATGTTCGGGTTGACCTTGGGAAGGTCGGCGCCGATATAGCCGCGCAGCATGGCAAATGGCAGGTTTGCGGCACCGGCTTCATAGGCATTGGCCATGGCGGCGTGCGAATGCTCTTCGATTTCCAGCGGTCGAGGCCACTGGTTCTCGACCGCGTCGCGGAAGCGATGGAGCGAGCCGACGCCGGGATTACCACCCCACGAAAATTTCATGCCTCGTGCTGCACCGACGCCGATCAACTGGTCATAGAGAATGTCCGGCGTCATGCGGATGAGGAACAGATCTTTTCTGCCCTGACGGATGATTTCGTGGCCTGCGGCGTAAGGAATGAGATGGGTGAACCCTTCCATCGCGACGGTGTCGCCGTCCCGCACATTCTCCGCCACCGCCTGCGAAAGCGATAGGATCTTCGCCATAGGATCTCCTCAACAAATGCCGTTCTTGTGGGCGCCAATAAGCGCCTTCGGCTTGAGGCCGTCAATGAATTTGTGCGATATTTGACATTTGTTCATATATCGCACAAACTGCTTGAGATTTTGGGAAGGTTGCGATGCGCGAAACGGATTTCGTCAGTGGATTTGCCAAGGGTCTGAAAGTCATCGAAGCCTTCGGCGAGACGCGGCAGCGCCTGACGATTGCAGAGGCATCGAAACTGACAGGGCTCGACCGCGCCACCGTGCGCCGTTCGCTGCTGACGCTGTCCGAGCTTGGCTATGCCGTCTATGACGGAAAATTCTTCACCCTGACGCCGAAAATCCTGCGGCTCGGCCATGCCTATCTGGCGGCGACACCACTGCCGATCATCATCCAACCGCATCTCGATCAGCTCGCAGAACGCGCCGGGCAGAACGCCTCAGCTTCGGTGCTCGACGGAACGGAAGTCGTCTACGTCGCCCGCGCCTCCCAGCGCCGGGTGATGTCGATCAACCTCACGCCGGGCAGCCGTCTCCCGGCCTTCTGCGCCTCGATGGGCCGTGTCCTGCTATCCGCCTTGCCGGAAAGCGAGGCGCGCGCGGTGCTTGAAAGGACCGACCTCAAGGCCAACACGCCGAACACCAAGACGGATCCTGAGGAATTGATGGCTGAGTTCCGCCGGGTGAGGGAACAGGGATATGCCGTCATCGATCAGGAGCTGGAAATCGGCCTCTGCTCGATCGCCGTGCCTGTCGAAAATGACCGCGGTCAGACCGTCGCTGCGATCAATATCGGCGCGCCGGCCGCCTATGTCGCTGCTGCCGAGATGGCGGAGCGATTTCTGCCGCTGCTGAAAGAGACGCAAAAGGCGCTGCGGCTGGTGCTACCGTAGCTATTATATTTTCCGAGGGTATCCTTGCCCTCGCGGCTGCCCACCTCCGAATGAGGATGGGCATGGCCGATTAACTTTTCTACATCCCGAGCCGTTCCCGTTCGCCGATGCGCCAGGCGCGGGGTGTTTGGCCGGTCTGTTTGACGAAGAAGCGAGAGAAATAGGCGGGGTCGGCGAAGCCGAGGCGATAGCTGATCTCCTGCACTGTCGCGAAGGTGAAGACCAGTTCGCGCTTGGCTTCATCCAGCAGTTTGCGCGTGATCAGCTCGTGCGCGCCGTGCCCCGTCCGGCTACGCACGATGCGACTGAGATGAGCGGGCGAGATGCCCAGGCTCTCGGCATAGAAGGCGGCCGGCTTGTGCGAACGGAAGTGACGCTGGATGAGGCCTTGCAGCATTTCCATCCGGCGTTCGGTTTCGTCATCCGGATTGGCATTTTCATCGCTTTTCCTGACAATCCGCGCCGTCAGCAACAGTGCTGTTGTCAGATAGGCTTCGAGCAGATCGGTACGGCCGTTGCGCTGGCTGGCGAATTCATCCCCCAGGCGCCTCAGTGTGCTGGCGACGTGCATAGCATCGTCATCGCTGGTATCCAGCAAGGTCAGATGCGGCCCGGCAAGCCATGTGCCAAGGCGACTGCGATCACCCGGAGAGGCCTTTAAATGTGAGATCAGCACCGTGATGACGAAGCCGTCTATGTCGCGCGAGAACCGGAAGCCGTGGTTGAGACGCGGCGGCACGGTAATGACGGCAGGCGGCACGATCGCATGTGGAACGCCGTCGAAGACCGCGTCACCAGATCCGGCATCTATGTACAAGATCTGAAAGAAGCTCTCGTGCCGGTGCGGACGGATCTCCCAGTGATGCAGGCTGCTGCGGGACGGAATCGTTTCGCAATGGAGCCAAAAATCCGGCTTTTGGCCGGTATTTTCGCCGTAGAGCTCATAGGTCGGCACGTTCCTGGTCATGGCTTTCCTCTTTCACCATGCTCGTTTTGTGCAATTTCATGACCGAAATGTCCATTGCGGATCCGCTTCGCGCCGAACAGACTTTAGGGGAAATAACACGCATGGGAGGATGAGATGCGCACTCAAGTCGCCATTATCGGGTCAGGCCCGTCCGGGCTGCTGCTCGGCCAGCTGCTGACGGAGGCCGGCATCGACAATGTCATTCTCGATCGCGTCGGCAAGGACTATATTCTTGGACGCGTGCGCGCCGGGGTCCTGGAAGAAGGCACCGTGCAATTGCTGGATGCGGCGAAATCCAGCACGCGTCTGCATGCGGAGGGCTTGCCGCATGACGGCTTCTCGCTTGCCTTCGACGGTCGTGATCATCGTATCGATCTTCATGGGCTCACTGGTGGCAAGCGGGTCGTCATCTACGGCCAGACGGAGATGACCCGCGACCTGATGGCTCGCCGCGAAGAAAGCGGTGCTTCGACCATTTACAGCGCGGCCAATGTTCAGCCGCACGATTTCGACGGCGACACGCCTTATCTGACCTACGAGAAGGCTGGCGTTTCCCACCGCATCGATTGCGATTTTATCGCCGGCTGCGACGGCTTTCACGGCGTCAGCCGCAAATCGGTTCCGGAAAGGGCGGTTCGCAGCTTCGAGAAGGTCTATCCCTTCGGCTGGCTTGGTGTGCTGGCGGAAGTGGCGCCGGTCAATCACGAGCTGATCTATGCCAATCATCCGCGCGGCTTTGCGCTATGCTCCATGCGCTCGATGACGCGCAGCCGTTACTACATCCAATGTCCGCTCGACGAGAAGGTGGAGGACTGGAGCGACGACCGGTTCTGGGACGAGTTGCGCCGCCGCCTGCCGGCCCACCATGCCGATGCTCTGATCACCGCCCCATCCTTCGAGAAATCGATCGCGCCGCTGCGCTCCTTCGTGGCAGAACCCATGCGCTTCGGCCGCCTTTTCCTCGTCGGCGACGCCGCCCACATCGTGCCGCCGACGGGCGCCAAGGGTCTCAATCTGGCGGCGAGCGACGTGCATTATCTGTTTTCGGGTCTTGCCGAGCATTATCAGGATCGCTCGAATGCCGCACTAGATGCCTATTCCGAGCGGGCGCTCGCCAGGGTCTGGAAAGCAGTCCGCTTCTCATGGTGGATGACGACCATGCTGCATCGCTTTCCCGACACCAGCGATTTCGACCAGAAGATTCAGGAAGCCGAGCTCGACTATCTCACCCATTCGCGCGCCGCATCGACCGCGCTTGCCGAGAATTATGTCGGTTTGCCGTTCTGAGCGAGCGTTAGAGCTTCCTGGCGACTTCGCTTGCCGCCTCGCGGATGGTCTGCATCAGGATCGACAGCGGCAATGTGGGAATGGCGTCGGTGCGCATGGTCAATCCCACCGGCCCTTTTGTTTCGCTGGTGTCGATCGGTAGCAGTGCCAGCAGTCCGTCTTCGACATCGCCGGCAACGACGCCGGCCGAGATGATCCAGATGGCGTCGCTCGATCGCACGAAAGCGCGGCCGAAGGAGTCCGAAACCGTTTCGATCTGGTTTGGCACTCCGCCGGCACCATTGGCGATCAGAAAGCTCTCGACAAACGGGCGGATGATCGAACCGCGCGTCGGCATCAGGATCGTGTAGCGGTTGAGATCGGAAAACAGCGATTGCCTGTCGGACAGCAACGGGTGGCCGGCTCGAACTGCGAAGACCACTTGCTCGGAATAGAGGTGTTCGAAGGAGAAACCCGCCATGTTCTCGGGGCTGGCAAGCCGCCCGACGACGAGGTCGAGATCGCCAACGCGCAACTGCTCCAGCAGCACGGCATTTTCGCCGGTCACGATCTTGATGCGGCTCCAGGTTTCTTCCTTGAGAAACAGGTCCATCGCTCGAGGCATGATCCGCGTTGAAACCGTCGGCAGTGCGCCGACACGGATCGGTGGCGCCTCGCCCGAGCGTTCCTGGGATACCGAATCCATGCCTTGGCGAAGAGCTGTCAGCGCTGCTCCCGCATGGCGCAGGAAGACTTCGCCGTAGCGGGTAATGCGGATACCGCGCCCGTCGCGCTCGAAGACGGCGACGCCGAGCGCCTCCTCCAGCTCACGGATCGTCTTCGTCACCGCTGGCTGGCTGATATTCAGCAGTCCCGCGGCCTTGATGACGCTTTTCTGGCGCGCAACCTCGACAAAGGTCTGCAGATGGCGGAACTTAATGCGTGCGTCGAGCATGCCTATTCATAACCGTTGAGTTATCGTAGAGCAAAGAAATATCATTTTACCTAACCAGATTATAGATCCAATCTCGCGCCCGAGGAGATTTCCAGTGCAGTTTGCCCGCATCAACGACGTCACGATCCACTATCAGATCATTGGTGGCCCCGCCGACAAGCCGGTGCTTGTGTTTGCCAATTCGCTCGGTACCGATTTCCGGATCTGGCGCGACGTGATCGTGCGCCTCGCCGGCGATTTCGCCATCGTGCTCTATGACAAGCGCGGCCACGGTCTCTCCGATCTCGGCCCGATGCCCTATTCCATCGAGGATCATGCGACCGACCTTGCCGGCCTGCTCGATTTCCTTTCGGTCAAGAATGCCATCATTTGCGGGCTTTCGGTCGGTGGACTGGTCGCCCAGTCGCTCTATCAGCGTCGCCCGGATCTGGTGCGGGCGCTGATCCTCTGCGACACCGCCCACAAGATCGGCACGGCAGAAAGCTGGAATGCCCGCATTGCCAAGGTTGAAGCTGACGGTATCGAATCGATCGTCGATGCGGTGATGGAGCGCTGGTTCACGCCCGCTTTTCGTCGCCCGGAAAACACCGCCTTTTCCGGCTATTGCAACATGCTGGCCCGCCAGCCCGCAGCAGGTTACGCCGCGACATGCGCCGCGCTTCGCGATGCCGATCTGACCGAGGCGGCTGCCAAAATAGCGGTGCCCACCATCTGCATCGTCGGCGATCAGGATGGTTCCACGCCGCCGGAACTGGTCCTCTCGACCGCAAAGCTCATCCCGAATGCGCGCTATGAAGTGATCAAGGACGCGGGGCATATCCCTTGCGTCGAACAACCCGAGGCGTTGACCGAAGCCATCCGTGCCTTCATCGACGTCGTCCTGCGTGGAGAACAAGCCCCATGAATGACCCCACCACGCCATCCGAGCGCTATTTGCAGGGCATGGCGACGCGTCGCGCCGTGTTGGGCGACAGCCATGTCGATCGCGCTCAACAGGGCGTGACGGATTTCGACCGGCCTTTCCAGGAGCTGATTACCGAGGCTGCCTGGGGACATGTCTGGTCGCGCCCGACGCTCAGCTGGCGGGAGCGCTCCATCGTGACGATCGCGCTTCTGGCGGCGCTCGGTCAGGATGACGAGGTGGCCATGCATGTCCGTGCGACGCGCAACACTGGCGCCACGCGCGACGATATTTGCGAAGCGCTTCTGCATGTCGCGATCTATGCCGGCGTGCCGGCGGCGAACCACGCGATCAAGATCGCTAAGCAGGTTTTCGAACAGATGGACGCCGAACAGGCGGCATGAAGCGAGGCAGACATGTCCGATAGAAGCAACAGCAAGCCCGAAACGGGCGCCTTTTTTGCGAGAGACCGCGCCTGGCATCCGCCGGCTTTCTCGCCGGGATACAAAACTTCGGTACTGCGCTCGCCGCAGCGGGCATTACTTTCGCTCGACGGCACCGTCTCCGAGATCACCGGGCCTGTCTTCGGCCATTCGATCCTGAATGAGCTCGACAACGACCTGATCCATAATTTTGCCAAAGCGGGTGAAAGCGCCATCGGCGAGCGGATCGTCGTCCACGGCCGCGTGCTCGATGAGCGCGGCAGGCCGGTGCCGGGTGTCTTGCTCGAATTCTGGCAGGCCAATGCCGGTGGGCGTTACCGCCACAAAAAGGAAACCTATCTCGCCGCCATCGATCCGAATTTCGGCGGTTGCGGCCGTGCCATTACCGATGAGGAGGGCCGCTATGCCTTCCGCACCATCCGCCCCGGCGCCTATCCCTGGCCGAACGGCGTTAACGACTGGCGCCCGGCGCATATTCATTTCTCCGTCTTTGGCCACGGTTTTGCGCAGCGGCTGATCACGCAGATGTATTTCGAGGGCGATCCGATGATCTGGAAATGTCCGATCGTCGGCACGATCCCCGACAGGCAGGCGATCGAGCAGTTGATTGCGCCGCTCGACTGGGGCAACACGATCCCGATGGATGCCCGCGCCTATAAATTCGATATCGTTCTGCGCGGTCGCCGCTCGACCTTGTTCGAGAACCGGCTGGAGGGCAATTGATGGTACAGGAACTCGGCTATCTCAAGGAAACGCCGTCCCAAACGGCAGGGCCTTACGTTCATATCGGCCTCACGCCGAACTACAGCGAGATCGGCGGCGTCTACGAAACCGATCTCGGCGCCGCCATGGTCAACGACAAGACGCTCGGCGAGCGCATCACGGTGACGGGAAGGGTTCTTGATGGCGCGGGAGCGCCGGTTAAGGATGCCGTCCTCGAAATCTGGCAGGCAGACAGCGCCGGGCTTTACAACAGCCCCTCGGAGTTGCGCGGCACTGCCGATCCGAATTTTACCGGCTGGGGGCGCTGCCCGACCAGTTCGGCCGACGGCGTTTTCCGCTTTGAGACGATCAAGCCAGGCCGCGTTCCCTTCAAGGATGGCCGCAAAATGGCACCGCACATCACCTTCTGGATCGTGGCGCGGGGCATCAATGTCGGCCTGCATACGCGCATGTATTTCCCGGAGGAGGCTGCCGCAAATGCCGAAGACCCGTTGCTCGCTCGCATCGAACATAGAGATCGTGTCGCAACGCTGATTGGCATCAAGGAAGGCTCCTCTTACACCTTCGACGTCCATTTGCAGGGCGACAAGGAAACGGTTTTCCTCGATATATAGGCCATGAGCGTATCTCCTTTCGATCATCCATTCCTGTCCGGCCTCCTCGGTGACGAGGAGATCGCGGACTATTTCTCGGCCAAGGCCGATATTCGTTCCATGCTTGTCTTCGAGGCGGCACTTGCCAAGGTCGAGGCACAATATGGACTGATCCCGCCTGCTGCAGCCGAGCAGATCGCCGAAGCCTGCAAGAGCTTCGAGCCCGATCTGAATAGTCTGAAGGTTGCAACCGCGTCGGATGGCGTCGTCGTGCCCGATCTTGTCAGGCAATTGCGCAAAGCGGTTGGCAGCGATGCGAGTGGCCATGTCCACTTCGGCGCGACCAGCCAGGATGTCATCGACACCAGCCTGACGCTGCGGCTGAAAGCGGTGGTGTTTGTCCTCAGCGGCCGTCTCTTTGCCATATCATCCGCGCTTTCCAAACTGGACGAGCGTTTCGGATCGAACAGGCTCATGGGGCGTACCCGGATGCAGGCGGCGATCGCCATCACCGTGTCCGATCGGCTGCGTGCATGGCGCCATCCGCTCGATCAATATCGAGACCGGCTGACGCAGGAGAGCTTTCCGCTGCAATTCGGCGGTGCCGCCGGCACGCTTGAAAAACTTGGGCCGCAAGCGGCCGAAATCAGGGGCTCGCTGGCACAGGCTCTCGGCCTGACGGATGAGCCACAATGGCAAAGCCAAAGGGGGCGCATTGCCGAACTGGCGGGATTGCTCTCCATGATTTCGGGCAGCCTCGGCAAGATAGGCCAGGATGTCGCACTTCTGGCGCAGGCCGGCGACGAGATCGAGCTTTCGGGTGGCGGAGGTTCCTCCGCCATGCCGCACAAGCAGAATCCGGTTGCCGCCGAAACGCTTGTCACCCTTGCCCGCTTCAATGCCGTGCAGCTTTCGGGCGTTCATCAAGCGCTCGTACACGAACAGGAACGCTCCGGGGCTGCCTGGACGTTGGAATGGTTGTTATTGCCGCCTATGGTGGTGGCAACGGCAGCGGCGCTGCGTCAGGCGCTGCAACTGATCGGTATGATCAAGCGCCTGGGAACGATAACTGAATAGGATTTTCGTAGTCATCCATAACCAAATTAACATGGATGGTGGCCTTTATTTCATTTTACATCACCATTTCTTATGGGAAATTGGTGGCGATCAAGTTTCGAACGATCAAGGGCGGTCCGCGAAGCGACTGCCGGGAGGAGAAAAATGAAACGGTTTATATTGGCCGCTATCGCGGCTGTTGCTCTTGGCGGCGCTGCCTATGCCGATACGATCAAGGTTGGCGTCATCGGCCCGTTCTCCGGTCCGTTCGCGCTGCAGGGCAAGAATTTCAAGGCTGGTATCGATGCCTATATGGCGCTCAACGGCAAGAAGGTCGGCAATGACGAGGTGGAGGTAATCTACCGTGACGTGCCGCAGGCCGACCCGGCTCAGTCTAAGGCGCTTGCGCAGGAGCTTGTCGTCAAGGAGAAAGTGCAATATCTCGCCGGCTTCTACTTCACTCCTGATGCGATGGCCGTGACGCCGATCCTGAAGCAGGCCAATGTGCCGATGGTGATCTTCAACGCGGCCACGTCGGCTATCGTCACCAAGAGCCCGCTGGTCGTACGCACGTCGTTCACCACCTGGCAGACCTCGACGCCGATCGCCGAGGTTGCCTATGATGCCGGTGTAAAGAAGGTCATCTCCGTCGTCAGCGACTACGGTCCTGGCGTCGATGCCGAAAATGCCTTCAAGGCTGGTTTCGAGAAGCAGGGCGGTGAAGTGGTTCAGGCGATCCGCATGCCGCTGTCGACCAACGACTTCAGCCCGATCATGCAACGCATCAAGGATTCCGGCGCGCAAGGCGTCTTCGCCTTCCTGCCCTCCGGCCCGACGACGCTCGGCTTCGTCAAGGCCTACAACGAAAATGGCCTGAAGGCTGGCGGCATCAAGCTTTTTGCTCCGGGCGACCTGACGCAGGAATCCGACCTGCCCGCACTCGGCGACGCCGCACTCGGCATGCAAACGACCTTCCACTATGCGATTTCGCATGACTCAGCCGAAAACAAGGCTTTCATCGCCGCCGCCGACAAGGCGATCGGCAATCCTGCCGAACTGACCTTCCCGGCCGTCGGCGCCTTTGACGGGATGCATGTCATCTACAAGATGATTGAGGCCACCGGCGGCAAGCAGGATGCGCAGAAGGCTGTTGATGCGGTGAAGGGCCTGTCCTGGGTCAGCCCGCGTGGTCCGGTCACCATCGATGCGGAAAGCCGGCACATCACGCAGAACATCTATCTGCGCGAAGTCGCCAAGGGCAGCGATGGCAAGTATTATAACAAGGAAATCCAGACCTTCGAAAAGCAGGGCGATCCAGGCCTTGCTGCTGCGAAGTAGGGCGCTTTTCGACCTGATGCGCCTGAACGGAAGCATCTGTTCAGGCGCATGATGAAAGCGGCCGCGCAACACCAACCGGACCAGCGATATCAATGCAAACCGTGCTCAGCATAGCAGTCGATGCCCTCGCTTACGGCATGGTGCTGTTCGTCATCTCTATCGGGCTCTCCGTCACCATGGGGCTGATGCGCGTCGTCAATCTGGCCCATGGCGCCTTCGCCATGATCGGCGGCTATATCGCTTCCTATGCGGCGCGCGATCTTGGCCTGGGCTATGGTGCCGCCGTGCTCCTGGCCGTCGTCGGCACCGTCATAATCTCTATCCCGATCGAGCGTCTGCTTTACCGGCGCATTTACGGGGCGCCTGAATTGACCCAGGTGCTGATGACGATCGGCATTACCTTCTGCATTATCGGCATTGCCAATTATGTGTTCGGTCCGACGCTGAAGACCATACCCCTGCCGGGCGACCTGCAAGGTTCGGTCGATCTCGGTTTCCGTACCATCGGCACGCACCGGATCTTCGCGATCGTCTGCGGCCTGATCGTCGCTCTGGCGCTCTGGTTCACGATCGAGAAGACGTCGTTCGGCGTGAAGCTGCGCGCCTCCGTCGACAATGCCTCGATGGCGGCGGCTCTCGGTGTGCGTACCGAAATCGTCTACGCCGTCAGCTTTGCCATCGCCGTCGGGCTTGCGGCTTTTGGCGGCGTTGTCGGTGCCGAACTGCTGCCGGTCGAGCCCTATTACGCCTTGCGCTACATGGTGACGTTCCTCGTCGTCGTCTCGGTTGGTGGTGCGGGCTCGATTTCCGGCGCGCTGCTTGCTTGCCTCATCCTCGGCTGCATCGATACGACTGGCCGTTACCTCATGCCCGAATATGGCGAGTTTTTCTTCTATCTGGCCGTCATCGCCATCGTCTGCGTCTTCCCGCGCGGCTTTGCCGGGAGGATGAAGTAAGATGGCGCTGACGACCCTGGAAAGAGAGGCCATCCCCGCCGTGACCAGACATCGCACTCTTGGACGGGATTTGATTGCGGTTGCCGTGATCGCAGTGCTGGCCGCTGCCGGCTACATCCTGTTTCCTGATAACCTCGCTCTTTTGACGCGTCTGATTGCAATCGCCCTGCTGGTCCTGTCGCTCGATCTCGTCACCGGCTATTGCGGCGTGGCGACGCTGGGCCACGCCGCCCTGTTCGGAGCGGGCGCCTATGCAGCCGGCATCGCATCGGCGCATTACGGCATCAACGATCCGCTCTTGATGACGCTTGCCGGCATACTGGGCGGTGCGGTCGCGGGACTGGTCTGTTCCGTCGTCATCCTGAGAGCGCATGGCCTGCCGCAACTCGTGCTTTCGATCGCGCTGATCTATCTCTTTCACGAGTTCGCCAACAAGGCGTCGAGCTGGACGGGCGGCAGCGATGGCCTGTCCGGCATCGCTCCGGATCCATTGTTCGGCAGCTTCGAGTTCGATCTCTACGGACATACGGCCTACATCTATGCTGTCGCTCTGCTGCTGATCGTCCTTGTGCTCTTGCGCATTCTCGTGCGCTCGCCCTTCGGCATGCTGTGCCGTGGTATCCGGCAGGATCCTCTGCGCATTCGCGCAATGGGAGCGTCGCCGAAAGTGGCACTGATCAAGATGTATGTCATCTCCGGTGCAGTGGCCGGCATCGGCGGCGCCTTGAACGCGATCTCGACACAGGTGGTCGGCCTTGACAGCTTGTCCTTCACACAATCGGCCGAGGCCCTTGTCATGCTCGTGCTCGGTGGTACGGGCTCCCTGTTCGGTGCTCTCGTTGGCACGCTGATCTTCATGTTGTTCGAGGATTATGTTTCCGCCGCCAATCCCTTCCACTGGTTGACCATCGTCGGCGCGCTGCTGATCCTCGTGGTCCTCTTCGCGCCAAAGGGGATTTACGGCACCGCCGTCGCCTATGTGGCTCGCCGCAGGGAGGCACGGGCATGAGCGCGATTTTCGAGGTCGACAATCTCAGGAAAGCTTTCGGTGGGCTGACTGTCACCAATGGCGTCAGCCTGTCGATGGCGCCCGGTGACCGTGTCGCCCTGATCGGGCCGAACGGTGCCGGCAAGACCAGTTTCGTCAATCTGGTCACGGGCAATCTGCCGGCGGATTCCGGCGAGGTTCGCATTGCCGGGCAAAACGTCAACAAGGTCGACGCCATCGGCCGGGTCCGGCGCGGCCTGGTTCGTTCATTTCAGGTGACGCGACTGTTTCAGGACATGACCCCTGCCGAGCATGTCGGCATGGCGGTGCTGCAGCGAACGGGCCGCTTCGGCCGCATGTTTGGCAATTTTCTCACCATGGGTGACGTCATGGAGGAAACGGAGGAGCTGCTCGGTACGCTCGGTCTTGCCGGTTTGGCGCATCGCAGGGTCAGCGAGATTGCCTATGGCCAGCAGCGGCTGCTCGAAATTGCCGTCGCCATGGCCTTGAAGCCGAAAGTGCTGCTGCTCGATGAACCGGCCGCCGGCGTGCCGCAAAGCGATACCGGCCGGATCGAGAAGGCGCTCGCGGATTTGCCCGCCGATCTCGCCGTGTTGATGATCGAGCACGACATGGATCTAGTCTTCCGCTTCGCCAAGCGTGTCGTCGTGCTAGCGGCCGGAACGATCATCTTCGATGGTTCGCCGAAGGATGTGACACAGGATGCGCGTGTGCGCGAAGCCTATCTTGGGAGCTACGCCAATGTCGGCCACGCCGCTTGAAGTCGAAAATCTGTCGGCCGGCTACGGCCCGACGCGGGTGCTGGAAGGCGTCTCCTTCTCGGTGCCGGCCGGTGGCCGGCTTGCCGTGCTCGGGCGCAACGGCATGGGCAAGAGCACGCTTCTTGCGACCCTTGCCGGTCAGACCCGGCGCTATGATGGCCGTATCCGACTGGGTTCGGCCGATATTGCCGGTCTGCCAAGTGCCAGACGCGCCCACCAGGGCCTTGGCTATGTGCCGCAGACACGCGACGTCTTTCCGACCCTGACGGTCGAGGAAAATCTTTCCGTTGGGCTGAAAGGTCGACCGAAGAGCGCCCTGCAGGAAGCCTATGACATGTTCCCGCGACTGAATGAGCGCCGCCGGAACCTCGGCGGCCAGCTTTCCGGCGGCGAGCAGCAGATGTTGTCAACTGCCCGCACGATCCTCGGTCGTCCCTCGGTGCTGCTTCTCGACGAACCCCTGGAAGGGCTTGCCCCCGTCATTTGCGAGGAGTTGATGGCAGCCTTCGCAAAGCTCGCCGAAACCGGCGACATGACCATCCTTCTCGTGGAACAGCGCATTCAAAGCGCTCTCGACTTCGCCAGCGACGTCATCATTCTGGAGCGTGGGCGGCTTGCCTGGAAGGGCACGCCGGAGGCGCTTGCCGCGGATCATCAGGTCGTGGAACGGCTGCTCGGCGTCGGTGGATTGCACTAGCGCGCGCCGTTTCCGGCAATGTAATCGCAGGATGGTCAGCTATGGCGTAGCAGCATTTGCAACCGCAATTGCGGTGGCTGTTCGGCTTGTCGTAAACATTCCGCCTGTTTGATGTCAAAAAGGGGTGCGACATGGATCGGTTCACCGGCGGCTGCCTGTGCGGCAAAGTGAGATTTGTTGCGTCGGGGCGTCCCTACCGGGTCGGCATCTGCCATTGTCTCGACTGCCGGAAGTTCCATGGCGCGCTGTTTCATGCGTCCGCGATCTTTCCCGAGGATGCGGTGACGATCGACGGCGAGGCGAGGAACTATGCCGGCCGGTTCTTCTGTCCTGATTGCGGCTCGTCTGTCTTTTCGCGAAGCGCGGATGAAATCGAAATCAATCTCGGGTCACTCGATGCTCCGGATCAGCTGACGCCGACTTACGAACTCTGGACAGTTCGACGCGAAGCTTGGCTGCCGGCGTTTCCGCTCGCGAGGCGATATGAGCGCGATCGTGAGGCAGCGGACCGCTCGGAGAGTTAGGACGCACTCGGACAGAGGATTATACTGACAAAACCTGTCGACGACATTTGTCGTCAGGAATTCATATTGACGACAAAACGTTGACGATTTATCGATATATTATCATTGTTGCGTCGTTCTGCTGGAGGCGGATTTGTCGGAGAACACTTTGGGTCGTTGGGATTTCTGGATCGATCGCGGCGGTACTTTCACCGACGTTGTCGGGCGTGATCCGTCTGGTGCCCTCCACGCGCGCAAGGTCCTCTCGGAGAATCCGGAGGCCTATCGTGATGCGGCCGTTCATGGCATCCGTCTCCATCTTGGTCTCGCCAAGGGCGAGCCGGTTCCCGAAGGGGCGATCGGCGAGGTCCGCATGGGCACGACCGTCGCCACCAATGCGCTGCTCGAGCGCAAGGGCGAACGCCTTGCGCTGGTGACGACGAAGGGTTTCCGTGACGCTCTGCGTATCGGTTATCAGGAGCGCAAGAAGATCTTCGCGACCGAGATCGTCAAGCCGGAAGCGCTCTATGAAGATGTCGTCGAGCTCGGGGAGCGCGTGCTTGCCGACGGCACCGTCGAGCTCGCGCTGGACGAGAAAGCCGCCGAGGCGGCGCTGCGCGAGCTTCTCGCCAAGGGCTATCGCTCTGTCGCCATCGTCTTCATGCATGCCTACAAGTTTCCGGCCCACGAGGCTGCGGTCGCTAAAATCGCGAGATCGATCGGCTTCGAGCAGGTCTCCGTCAGCCATGAGGTCTCGCCGCTGATCAAGCTGGTCGGACGCGGCGATACGGCTGTCATCGACGCCTATCTCTCCCCGGTGCTTGGCCGTTATATCCGCCAGGTTTGCGATGAACTCGATGTCGAGCGCACCGGTGCGCGCGTCATGTTCATGATGTCATCAGGCGGCTTGACCGCTGCCGACATGTTCCAGGGCAAGGACGCCATCCTCTCCGGCCCGGCGGGCGGCGTCGTCGGTCTTGCCAAAACCGGCGAACAGGCAGGCTTTGCCAATGTCATCGGCTTCGACATGGGCGGCACCTCCACGGACGTGGCGCATTTCGATGGCGAATATGAGCGTGCCTTCGAGACGGAAGTGGCCGGCGTTCGTGTGCGCGCGCCGATGATGCTGATCCACACCGTGGCCGCGGGCGGCGGCTCGATCCTGCATTTCGATGGCGATCGCTTCCGTGTCGGCCCGGATTCGGCCGGCGCCTTTCCGGGGCCCGCCTGCTACCGCAATGGCGGACCGCTTGCCGTTACCGATGCCAACGTCATGGCCGGCAAGCTCTTGCCGGAATTCTTCCCCTCCATCTTCGGTCCCAACCAGGATCAGCCGCTCGATGTCGAGACGGTGCGCGCCAAGTTCGCGGCGCTTGCAGCCGAAATCGGCGATGGCCGCAGCCCGGAAGACGTCGCCGACGGCTTCATCCGCATCGCCGTTGCCAACATGGTCGAGGCGATCAAGAAGATCTCCGTTCAACGCGGCTATGACGTGACGCGCTATGCGCTGAACTGCTTCGGCGGTGCCGGCGGGCAGCATGCCTGCCTGGTGGCTGATGCGCTCGGCATGAAGAGCATTCTTCTGCATCCGATGTCCGGCCTTCTCTCGGCTTACGGCATGGGCCTTGCCGATATCAGGGCAACACGCCAGAAGGCGCTCGGCATTCCCCTTGATGATGCCGCACCGGCAGCGATCGCAGCACTCGGCAGCGAATTGCGGGGCGAATGCGTGCCCGAGCTGGAAGCGCAGGGCGTCGCAACAGCTGAGATCAAGACGGTCCAGCGCGCCCATGTCCGCTATGCCGGCACTGATACGCTGCTCGCGGTCGAGACGACGTTCCCCGAGATCGACAGTCCCGCGCGTCTGCGCAGCCAGTTCGAGACACTGCACAAGCGTCGCTTCGGCTTTGTTGCCGAGGACAAGCCGCTTGTCGTCGAAGCTGTCGAGATCGAAACCATCGGCGGTGCGGCTGCCGACATCGCGGTCCAGCTCGGCGCGTCTGCAGAGGGCGAGGCTGAGGCCGCAAGACGCACTGCATTCTATTCGAACGGCGAAAGCCACGGTGCGGCCGTTGTCCTGCGTCAGGCGATCAAGCCCGGCCAGACCGTGACCGGTCCGGCCATCATCATCGAGCCGAACCAGACGATCGTCATCGAGGACGGCTGGCAGGCGCAGTTGACGCTCAAGGATCATATCGTCCTCAAGCGCATCAAGGCGCTCCCCGAACGCAACGCCATCGGCACCAAGGCCGATCCCGTCATGCTGGAGATCTTCAACAATCTCTTCATGTCGATCGCCGAGCAGATGGGCATGACTCTGCAGAACACCGCCTATTCGGTCAACATCAAGGAACGGCTGGATTTCTCCTGCGCGGTCTTCGACGCCGAAGGCAATCTGGTCGCCAATGCGCCGCATATGCCGGTTCATCTTGGCTCGATGGACGCGTCCGTGGCAACCGCCATCCGCGAAAACGCCGTCATCCATCCGGGCGATGTTTTCCTGATCAATGCGCCTTACAATGGCGGCACGCATCTGCCCGACCTTACCGTCTGCACCCCGGTCTTCGACGATGCCGGCAAGAGCATTCGCTTCTGGGTCGCCAGCCGCGGCCATCATGCCGATATCGGCGGCATTTCGCCGGGATCGATGTCGCCGCTTGCCACCCATATCGAGGAAGAAGGCGTCTATATCGACAATTTCAAGCTGCTCGATCGCGGCCGTTTCTGTGAACAGGAGCTTACCAAGCTCCTGACTGGTGCGCGCTACCCGGTGCGCACGCTTGCGCAGAACATCAATGATCTCAAGGCCCAGGTCGCCGCCAATGAAAAGGGCGTTGCCGAGCTGAAGAAGATGATCGGGCTTTTCGGCGAAGATGTCGTCGACGCCTATATGGGCCACGTTCAGGACAACGCAGCGGAAAGTGTTCGCCGCGTCCTCGACCGTCTGTCGGATGGCGAATTCAGCTATGAGATGGATCAGGGCTGCAAGATCGTCGTCAAGATCTCGATCGACAAGGACAAGCGCGAGGCGACGGTGGATTTCACCGGCACTTCTGAACAGCGCCCAGATAATTTCAACGCGCCGCAGCCCGTCACACGCGCTGCCGTGCTCTACGTCTTCCGCGTGCTCGTTGAGGCCGATATTCCGATGAATGCCGGTTGCCTGAGGCCTATCCGCATCATCATCCCCGAGGGCACGATGCTGACACCGAAATACCCGGCCGCCGTCGTCGCCGGCAACGTCGAAGTCAGCCAGGCCGTGACCAACTGCCTGTTCGGCGCGGTCGAGGCGCTCGCCGCAGCGCAAGGGACGATGAACAATCTGACCTTCGGCAACGACGCCTATCAGTACTACGAGACGATCTGCTCCGGCGCGCCGGCAGGCCCAGGCTTCAATGGGGCCGATGCCGTCCACACGCATATGACCAATTCGCGCCTGACCGACCCCGAAATTCTCGAGACGCGTTTCCCCGTTGTTCTGGAGGATTTTCACATTCGGCCGAATTCGGGCGGACGCGGCAAGTGGAATTCCGGCAACGGTACGCAGCGCACGATCCGCACGCGCGAAAAGCTCGAATTCGCCATCCTGTCCGGCCATCGGCGCGTGGCGCCCTTCGGTATCAAGGGTGGTGAAGCGGGTCAGACCGGCCGCAACTACGTCCGTCGTAATGATGGCAAGATCGATGAGTTGATCGGCTCGGCCCATACCGTGCTTGAGGCGGGCGAAGCCTTCACCGTGGTGACCCCGACCGGTGGCGGCTACGGAAAGCGGGACAACTAGGAACGTAATGCAAGGGCCGAGCGCCAATTGGTTGCTCGGCTCAAATAGTCTGCAGGTGCCTTGATCCGTTCGAAGGAGTTTTCAGGTGACGTCCGAGGAAATGAGTAGACCACGCGATTTGATCGTCTCGTCGGCCCATCTGGCGGATGGCAGCTCGCCGGCCTTGTCCGAGCTCGAATATGGATCGATCCTCTTTTCCCATGCGTTCAACCGCTGGCTCGTCCGCTGCATGGCGGCTGCCGGCGTGCCGGGCCTTTCTCCGGTCGAAATACTCATCATTCATTCGGTGCGGCACCGCGACCGGCCAAAGACGCTTGCTGATCTCTGCCTCGTTCTCGATATCGAAGACACTCATGTCGCCAACTACGCCATCAAGAAGCTTGAGGCGGCCGGGCTCGTCAAGAGCGGTAAGGCCGGCAAGGAAAAGACGATCCGCGTCACTGACAAGGGCCTTGATGCACTGCAGCGCTACACCGAAATCCGCGAGCGGTTGCTGGTAGAGGCAACCAAGGTTTCCGGCCTGTCGCAGGATGGGCTTTCCGATATCGCCTCGCATCTCAGGACGCTATCTGGTTATTACGAGCAGGCTGCTCGCTCGGCCGCTACATTGTAAGCCTATCCTATCAGCTTCGGCTTTGACTGTGCGCCTGCAAAGGCGGATCGAATGAGAGATTCGATGGGCCTTATCTATTTTGTCATTTCATCCCTATATTAGACATGTGCGGCGTGCTTGCGGGTGCCTGCTTAATGGCCCGCGTCGACCGAACGATGAGATCCCGTTTTCACCTTCGCACGACTTTTGAAAAATGCTGGCTTCGCATAATAGCAAAAGTGTGCTTTTTTTGACCGAAAGGGGAATGGTGTAAAAACTTCTATGAACAACGATAGTTTCGAGCTTAAATTCTGGGGCGTTCGGGGGAGCATCCCCGTATCAGGACCGGAATTTGAGCGGTACGGCGGCAATACGTCGTGCATCGAGTTAAGACACGCCGGTAGGCATATCATATTCGACGCCGGTACCGGTTTGCGCGAAGCGGCCGCATCCCTTGCAAAGGAAGGGGTCCGCAACATCGATCTCTTCTTCACGCATTCGCATTACGACCACATTATCGGCCTGCCATTTTTCAATGCCATCTATGATCCGCGCGTCAGCGTCGATCTCTGGTCCGGCCATCTCGCCGGCAAGACGACGACACGGCAGCTGATCGGCCAGTTCATGCGGCCGCCATGGTTCCCGGTCGAACCTGACATCTGTCGTGCCACCATGAATTTTCGCGATTTTGCCGCGGGCGATACGTTGAAACCGCATCCGGGCATCGTCATGCATACGACACGCCTCAATCATCCAGGCGGGTGTATCGGCTATCGCATCGAATGGTCGGGCAGGGTGATCGCAATGGTCTATGATACCGAGCATAACGACGGCCAGCTTGATGACGCCGCGCTCGCACTGATGGCGGATGCCGACCTTGCGATATATGACGCGACCTACATCGAGCCGGAGATGCCGAAATATCTGGGCTTCGGTCACTCCACATGGAACCAGGGCATCAAACTTGCCAAAAAGGCAGGCGCCAAGCGGCTCGCCCTGTTTCATCATGCGCCCGGTCGCACGGATCGCGAACTGGATGACATGCAGCGCGAGGCGCAGAAGAGCTTCCCCGAAGCATTCTTTGCCTTTGACGGTCAGTCGCTGCAGCTGTAAGCGCGCAGCGACAACCGAAAAGATCACATTGCGCTTTGGTGCACGAAGTCGCCGACCGGCCGCCATTTGATGGCGGCATGGCCGACAGTCTCTTCGAACAAAGTCTCGAGGAAATTCCACGCTAGATCGTCATGCACGAGATGATGCGTCATCACGCCGATCGGCTCCTCATTGCCGTCGAAGCGGTTCTGCAACTCTTCGACCAGACGCCCGATGATTTCGGCGTGCGGCAGGCCACCTCGCACGCCATGCCATCGCATGATATCGATATGGGTGTTGATCAGGCCGATTGGCGCCTGCTTTGCCAGTCCGAAGACGGAGACGGCGCGATATCCGAAGGGAGCGAGATGCGGCAGTAACGCATCGTCGATGCGGTTCCACGGCGGCACCAGCAACGGCACGAACTGATGTGGATAAAGCGCCTTCAACTTGTCGAAGCCGCGATGCAGCTCGTCAAGCACGATCTCCTTGGGCCGATGCAGGCCGAGCTCCTGCTTCTTGGTGGTGTCAGGCGCATAATTCTGATGCGTCCAGCCGTGGACCGTGGCCGTGATCCGCTTTTCTCGCGCCAATCGTTCGGCCAGCGGTTCGGCGGTCGGGCCAGGAATGATCGCCAACGCCATCGGCACCTCGAAACGATCGGAAAGCGAGAGCAGCCGATCGAGGGCAGGCGTCGGTTCGATGGCGTCATCGTCACGGAACCAGAGCTTCACCTTTCGCCCAGCTTCGGTCCAGCGGCGCAGTTCGTCGCGCAAGGGCTGCCATTCGGCTCTATCGCTCATAATAGGTATCTCCCAGATGCTTTCGAAGAATGATTTCAAGCAGCTTTGACGCGGCCGTCAAGGAATGTTCCCGGTGAACAAAGTCGCGGGCTGCGTCCGCCATGATCTGCCGCTTGTTCCGATCGTCGAGAAGGTCGGCGATGGCAGCGGCGTAGGCGCCGATATCGCCTTCCGGTGTCAATAGTCCGGTCTTGCCGGCCATTACCACTTCCGGTACGCCCGCCGTGGCTTGCGCGACGACGGGCAAGCCTGCTGCCTGTGCCTCCAGATAGGCAAGCCCATAGGCCTCGTTGCAGCCGGGCCAGACGTAGAGGCCGGCCGTTGCAAGCTCCGCTGCGATCTCCGACGTCGAGCACTCGCCGCGCCAGGTAACGCGCTCGTCACCAAAGATCGAAAACAGCGATCGCACCTCGGCCCGCATTGGCCCATCGCCGATGATGGTGAGGGTCCAATTCCGGTCGCGGATAAGATCGAGCGCCTTGGCGAGCATGACATAGCTGTCGAATTTGTCGCCTTTTCGCAGCATGGCGACAGTGATCAGCCGCGTCGGGTCCGGGACGGCGGCCGTAGGTTCGAACTGGGCGGCATCGATAAAGGGTGGGAAGCGCTCGTAGCGGCCATCCGGTATTGCCTCGGCGAGACCGATGCGGTCCCGTTCGGTAAAGCAGAGATTGACCGCCGCTGACCGGACGGCATCGGCGATCAGGCGCTGATTATCGGCCCAGCCATTGTCATCCTGGCGTCGGGAATAGGAGGCTTCGGCCGTGACGTAGGGAATGCCGAGCTGCTGGGCGATCGGCGCACCGATGAGATCGGGTGTCTTGTAATATGGATGATAGGTGAACCATAGATCGGGCGGTGGCTCTTTTTGCCATGCGCCAAGCAGACGCGCCGCTTCATCCCTGGCTTGCCGGGCGATCGTCTCGCGAAGCTCCGCGTCGGGGGTTGATGTAAAGCTCCGCAGTTCGGAGGCGACCTCGACCCGATGCCCGGCCATGCGAAGTGCTTCCATGATCTGCCGTGCCATCAACCTGTCGCCCGAGGGTACGGGGTGGCTGGGCGGTTTCAGCGGAGCGTAGAAAGCGATGTTCATTGTGCCGGCATAGGGTTGACGATTAAGTGATGGTAGAAGCCCGAATTGTGAGAGGATTGCCCGAATTCCGACTGGTTGCGTGACAATAAGATCCCTGCTTCAAAAAGCCGCATCCTCGACAGCATGCGGCGTTGCGGCTAGATGAATAGGCGATAACCGTTTTCGCTTCTGTTGTGAACGGACAATATACATTGGGTTTGATGACTATCGAGGCAAGAAAGCCAATCATTTCCGATCGTCTCGTGCGGAAATTCCGCCTTGGCTCCGGCTTGGTCGTTTTTTCCTTCGTGATAATGCATCTGGCCAATCATTCCCTCGGGCTCATATCCCTCAGCATGGCCGAACGTGCGCAGCACTGGTTCATGGCCGTCTGGCGCAACCCCATCGGCACGGTGTTGCTCTATGGTGCGCTGATCGTCCATATTTTGCTGGTGCTGCGGCTTCTCTACATACGTCGAACACTGGTCATGCCGCCAGGTGAGGCGTTCCAGATCGTCACCGGCCTTCTGGTGCCGCTCCTGTTGATCGACCACATCGTCGCCACGCGCGTCGTGCATGTGGTCTATGGCTATCATGATACCTACAAGGCCATAGTCCATACACTGTGGCTGACATCGCCAACGAGCGGTGTGCGCCAATCCATCCTGCTGGTCATCGTCTGGATTCACGGTTGCATCGGCGTGCATTTCTGGCTGCGCTTTCGCCCCTGGTACACCGCGATCGCCCCGGTCTTGCTGTCTTTCGCCATCGTCCTTCCGATTCTTGCCCTGCTTGGGTTTGCAGCGATGGGCAAAGTGGTCACGCATGAGGCAGCCCAGGAGGACGAACGCGGCTATCCCGGTGGCTACTACAGCGACATACGAAGTTTCGGTGAGACGGGTTCGGTGCCGGGCAGCCAGATGGCCGACACGCTCTGGCCGTACCGCACAGGATTTTATGGCGCCTTCAGCCTGTCGATCGCCGGTCTCTTCGCTTTCCGCGCGCGTCGCCGATTGCGCGAGCGGCAGCATCAGGTCGCCATCCGTTATGCCGGCGGTGAAGTCGTGCATGCGCCGCGTGGCTTCAGCGTGCTGGAGGCAAGCCGCCTCGGCGGCATTCCGCACTATTCGGTCTGCGGCGGCAAAGGACAATGTTCAACCTGCCGCGTGCAGATCATCGACGGTGCGGAAAACCTGCCGCCGCCGGAAGCACTGGAGCAGAAGACGCTCAACCGCATCGGTGCCACACCGGATGTTCGGCTGGCTTGCCAGTTGCGGCCCACTGGAAACGTCAGCGTCGTGCCGCTGCTGACGCCGATGGCCGAAGCGACGATGCCGGTCTACACGCAGGCGGCCAGCCCGGGCCGCGAACGCGAAATCGTCGTGTTCTTTTGCGATCTTCGCCATTTTACCGCATTGACGGAATCGCGTCTGCCGTTCGACATCGTTTTCCTGCTCAACCGCTATTTTGCCCTCGTCGGGCGAATAGTGGAGGAAAATGGCGGGCGAATGGACAAGTTCATCGGCGATGGCGCCATGGCCTTGTTCGGTCTTCGCACCACGCCCAAGGAAGCAAACCGACAGGCACTGAAAGCAGCTGCGGCGATCGTTCGGGAGATCGACAAACTCAGCGCGGAACTGGCAGACGAGCTTAGCGCGCCGCTTGAGATCGCGATCGGTCTCCATACCGGTTTGGCGGTGGTCGGTTCCATGGGATATGGCAGCGTCAAGAACGTCACTGCGATCGGCGATACCGTCAATGTTGCCAGCCGCCTCGAAAGCGTCGCCAAGGAATACAACACCGCGCTCGTTTTTTCCGAACCAGTGGCGCGGCTTTCCGAAATCGATGTCGATGGCGTCGAAAGCCGCGAGATTGCCGTACGAGGTCGCGGTGAGCCCTTGCGGGTTTACATCATTTCGAAGGAGGCGAGCAGCCGCTTTGTCTGATGCCGCGAACGGAGCTAAATCGGCGGAGCGGCCGGCGGCGCGATGTTCGCCGTTTGCAACGCGGAAGCGCTGGTGTAGGGATGGCGCCCATGTTCGACCGCAAGATCCTCACCAAGAAATACTGGAAACGCGCGTTCCGTAGACAGCGGGATGCGATCGCAACACGATTGTTCGACACGCGTCTCGGCCGCGATATTCTCGTCAGCGCGCTCGGTCCACGTGTGAAAAGCATGACGGTCGATTGCGGCGATCATGTCATGAGCTTTTCGCCGGCCGACTACATCGGTCGCAAGGTCTTTCGCAAGGGGCATTTCGAGCGCGATCATGTCGATCGATTGCTGAGTGTGCTTCGCGAACGTGGCCTTTTGCGCAAAGGCTCCGCTCTTCTCGAGCTCGGCGGCAATATCGGCACGCAGACCTGCTATTTTGCTCTGAGCGGCATCTATGGCCGCATTGTCAGCGTTGAGCCGGATCCACGTAATTTCCGGCTGCTGTCGGCCAACATAGCCGATAACGGCTTTGAGACCATGGTGACTGCGGTCAATTGTGCCGCCGGAGACCGGGAAGGGCAGCTCGATTTTTACCTCAATCACAAGAACCACGGCAAAAGCAGCGCCTTGCGCCAGAGCGCAAGCGACGAGAAGATTTCGGTTCCCGTTCGGCCGGTTGCCGATATTCTCGCGCAAGCAGCTGTCGACCCGACCGATATCAGCCTGATCTGGATGGACATCGAAGGCTATGAGCCTGTCGCCTGTCGTTCGATGCAGGCGTTGATGGCGCGCCAGGTGCCGCTCTACATGGAGTTCACGCCAGCATTTTACGGCAAGGAACAGGCCAAGGCCTTCGTCGCCGAACTCGCCAGCCACTACGGCGAATGCCTTGCTTTCTTCGAGGATCGCGAGCAATCGATGAAGGTGGCCGATCTGCCGACGGAAGGCGAGCAGTTTGACGTCCTATTCCTGCGCTGACGCCTGCGCACTTTCCTTCGAAACGCTTTATCTGCGCCGATAGATGAAATAACGGCCTTCCTTGACGCTATCCGGCAGCGGCAAGGGCTGGAGATCGACATGGTCGAGTGGAAGGCCGCTGATCGCAATGCCGCCCGATCTTAGCGTGCCGGCCATGATCTGCGGCAGCCAGGTGAGCGTTACCGCATCCCTGTCTTCGTAGCCGGTGCCGATATCGGCATGGGCAAGCGAAGCTTCTGCGCCGATGAAGCTTCTAGCCGTATCCTTGATTTCACCGAGAATGAGATTGTCGGCTGAAGGCATGGATGGCCCGTAGGCGTTGGCTGCCCGATCGAAGGCGATGATGCGGCGATCCGGGAAAAGTTCACGCAGATGATCGAAGGTGCGCCCATTGCCAAGGCCGAGTTCGAGCACAGGCCCCTCCAGCAATCGGACCTCGTCGGCAACGGTATTGAGAATATCGCGCTGTGCGCTCAGGCGGCGAATGAAACTATCCAGGCGGCTCATCGTATATGTCTTAATCCTTGGCGTTTTGATGCCTCTCCGTCGCCCGAAGTAGCACGGCAGGTCTTGCCGGTCGACCGCCCGCTGGCTTTTCGCGATGTTTGCTGTAGGGATAAATATTGCGGTGTTGATGAAAGGGGGCTGTTGTGGTCGAGCCATCCAACGACGATTTCTTTCATGAACTGACGGCTTTCACCCGTTTCGAGGGTGTAACCGACAGTGCCAATTATCGGCCACTTCCCGATGATTGGCTGATTGCCGTTGCGGATATCGTCAGTTCGACAAAGGCAATAGCGGCGGGTCGCTACAAATCCGTCAATATGGCCGGCGCCAGCGTGATTTCGGCCGTCCTCAACGCATTGGACAAGGGCGACTATCCTTTCGTTTTCGGCGGCGACGGTGCGCTGGTGGCCATCCCGCCATCGGGCGAGGCAAGGGTGCGGCAGGCGCTTGCCACGGTTCGGACCTGGGTTACGGAAGAATTGCAGCTCGAGTTGCGAACGGCTCTGGTTCCGATGTCGGCCATTCGCAGCGAAGGGCTTGACGTCATGGTCGCTCGTTTCAGCCCGAGCGATCATGTCTCCTACGCCATGTTTTTCGGTGGAGGCACAAGCTGGGCCGAGAAGCAGATGAAGGCCGGGCATTTCCTCGTCGAGGCAGCTGCCCCGCAAGCTCGACCCGACTTGACGGGCCTGTCCTGCCGCTGGAACCCGATCAAGGCGCATAATGGCGAGATCGTTTCGATTATTGCCGTTCCGTGCGATATTGGAAACAGCGAGAAGTTCCAGTCGCTCGTCGCCGACATCATCGCCATTTCCCGTGAGGAGAGCCGCGACGGTCATCCGGTTCCCGTCGAAGGACCGACGCCGGCACTGATCTTCGAAGGCACCGACATGGAGGCACGCGCCTTGGCGTCGCCGGCTCGCCGATGGCAGCAAAAGCTGGCCATCGCCGGGCAGATTGCCCTTGTCTGCATCCTCGACAAGCTCGGACTCCGCATGCCGGGCTTCGATGCCAAGATTTATCGGAGCGACCTTGCCGCGAACTCTGATTTTCGCAAGTTTGACGACGGCCTGAAGATGACCATCGACGTAGATACCGCACGTCTGTCGCGTATCGAGGCGCGCCTGCGCCAAGCCGAGGCGGACGGCGTCTGTCGCTATGGTCTGCATCGGCAGGAAAGCGCGCTGATGACATGTTTCGTGCCGACGCCGCTGATGCGTGACCACATGCATTTCATCGATGGCGCAAGCGGCGGATACGCTATGGCTGCCATGGCGATGCGGGGCAAGACGCCGTCAGAGCTTGCCGCCGAGGCGTGATCGCGCCGGGCTTGGAGAGACAAGACGTTTCGCCGGCTATTTGCTGCCAAACGAAATTTATCGACCCGACTCGTTTTTTGCCCATTGTTTCAGCGGTATGTGCGCCTTATCTGAAAGAGAACAAAACGAGAGTCGGCGATTTCGCCGGCTGTCTTTTGCTGTATTTTGATTGGATGGGGCAGTCGACAGGTGCTGCCGTTTTTTGGCGTTGGCGGGCACCATCGATGGGAAAAGCGATGCTGCCTCGCATGACTGTTTTACTCGACCGGGCCGAGAGGCCGGGCGCGCCGTTGAGGGTAATCCGGGGATTTGGCAGTTGCTGCATTGCCGGAGCGGTGTATCCATAATTGCAAAGATAGGCTTTGGGGATAATGACTGCTCATTCGACTGTTTCCGATATTCTTCTCGACAAGGTTGCGGAGTGGCTGACGCAGGCGGCATTGACCGGCGAAAACCTGGAAACCATCGTTCGCGGGTTTTGCGAGCGCATGGCTGCCACGGGCATGCCGCTCAATCGGGTTCACCTGACCTTCTCGATGCTTCACCCGCTCTATGATGCGCTCGGCTTTACGTGGCGAAGGGCAGGCGGATTGACGATCGAAGGCTACCGGCATGTCAACGAAAGGCCGGAACGCTTCATGCAGAGCCCCTATTACTATCTGCTGTCCAATAATCTTCAGCATCTGCGCCGCCGTATCGACCTGGATGGCGCAGTGGAGTTTCCGATCTTCGACGATCTGCGCAAGGAGAAGGTCACCGACTACCTCGCCTTCGTGCAGACCTTCGGGGCCGGTTCCGTGCAGGGGATGATGGGATCCTGGTCGACCGATAGTGTCGGTGGCTTCAGCGAGGAGATGATCGGCGCGTTGATGCGTATACAGAACCATCTGGCCATGGCGGCCAAAATGGCGGTTCTCGGCAGGCTCGCCAACAACATGCTGACCACCTATCTTGGTGGCGATGCCGGCAAACGCGTGCTGAACGGCCAGATCCGTCGCGGCGACGGAGAAACGATCCGGGCGGCGCTCGTCATGGGCGATATGCGGCAATCAACCGTCTACGCCGAAAAGGAAGGGCGGCAGGCCTACATCGACACCTTGAACGAATTCTTCGATGCGATCGCCGCGCCGTTCAATCGCAACGGCGGCGAAATATTGAGCTTCCTTGGCGATGGATTTCTGGCTGTTTATCCCTGCGGCCGGCACAAGGATCCGTCGAAGGTCGCCTGCGAGGCGGCGCTTTCCGCCGTCTTCGAGGCCCAGCGGCGGGTCACCGCATTGAACGAGGATCGTCGTTCGCGCAGCTTGAGCGAAGTGCGTTACGGGATCGGCCTGCATGTCGGCAACGTCATGTTCGGTAATGTCGGGTTGAAGGACCGCCTGACCTTCTCAGCCTTCGGGGCTGCCGTCAACGAGGTGGAGCGTCTGCAATCTTTGACGAAGAAATACGCGACTGAGGTCGTCGCGAGCCAGGCATTCTCCGGCTACACCGACTGTGAATGGGGAACGCTCGGGGAGGAAAAATTGCGGGGCGTGCGCCAACGCTTTACCGTCGTCTCTCCGAAGACCGCAGCAGCATCCCGACGTGTGGCAGAGATTTTCAATGACACCCAAACCGATGGGCTATCGGAGGCCGAGCAGGTCATTCTGTTGCACAGGGATGCCAAGAAGTTCGAGGGGCGTCTTCAAGTCGAAAAGTTCGCCCCCTGACTGTTGCTGCGCCTGAGTCAGCATAAACCGATATATCACTGGAAAGACGACAGTTTTTTAACAGTGCTCCCACTACTTTGACCAGCTAGACACCTGTTATGGCCTACGTTAGTGTGCCGTATAAGGTCACAAAGCTCGTGTGAGTGGGAAGTAATATGTATGGCGTCAGGGACTGATCTGCTGCGTATCGAGAACCTCGACGTTTCGTTCTCGCTCTATGGGGATAAGCTGAACGTCGTCAAGAATGCCAACCTGAGAGTGCTTCCCGGCAAGGTTACGGCACTGGTCGGCGAATCCGGCTCTGGGAAGTCCATTATCAGTCAGTCGATCATGGGTATTCTTCCCGCTGCTGCAAGGGCAACGGGGCGTATTCTGTTCACCGATCCGCTCAATGGCCAGACGACGGACGTTCTTCAGCTGCCGCGTGACGGCATTGCCATGCGCCGGTTGCGCGGTGCGCGCATGGCCAAGATCTTTCAGGAACCGATGACCTCGTTGTCGCCGCTGCACACGGTCGGCAATCAGATCAGCGAAGCGCTCCGTATCCATAGTCCCGGTATCGGAAGGGCCGAGCAGCGCGAGAAGACGGTGGAGATGCTGAACCTCGTCGGCTTTCAGGATCCCTACCACACCTTCGACATGTATCCCTTCGAGCTTTCAGGCGGAATGCGTCAGCGTGCGATGATCGCCATGGCGCTCATATGCAACCCTGCGCTTCTGATTGCCGACGAGCCGACGACTGCGCTCGATGTTACCATCCAGGCCCAGATTCTTGGCTTGCTGCGCAACTTGCAGCAGAGCTTCAACATGGCGATGCTTCTGATCACCCATGATCTCGGCGTCGTTGCCAATATGGCCGATGAGGTCGTCGTTATCTATCACGGCGAAATCATGGAAGCAGGCCCTGTCGACACGATCTTTCGCAAGCCGCAGCACCGCTATCTGAAGGCGCTCATGGCGGCGGTTCCGCATTTCGACATGAAGCCGGGGGAGCGCCTGAAGTCGTTGCGCGATGTTCCCGTCAATCTCGGCACCTTCTCCGGCAAGAAAAAGCTGATCGGCAGCGGTGCGGAGGCGCCGGTCGATACGGCACCGGAAATCCTGCTCAGCGTGCGTAATCTGACCAAGACCTATGCCTCGAAGGCCGGGGGACTATTCGGCCGCAAGGACGGGACGAAATTCCGCGCCGTCGACGAAGTCAGCTTCGACATTCGCCGCGGCGAATGTCTGGGGCTGGTGGGCGAGAGCGGTTGTGGCAAGACGACAGTCAGCAAGATCCTGATGCGGGCGGTCAGCGCTGACAGCGGTTCGGTCAGCTTTGACGACGGCAGCGGCAAGGTCGATGTGCTTGCCGCGAGCGGCAAGGAACTGATGGATCTTCGCACGAAAATCCAGATGGTTTTCCAGGATCCCGTTTCGTCGCTTTCTCCGCGCATGACTGTCCGCAATATCCTGAGCGAGCCCCTGGAGATCCACGGGCATGGCGACAGCGCCGAACGCAAGGAGAAGGTCAAGGCGCTCATGCAGGCGATCGGGCTCGATAAGCACTATCTCAGCCGCTATCCCCATAGCTTCTCCGGTGGGCAGCGCCAGCGTATCGGCATTGCGCGCGCCCTGGCTCTCGGGCCGAAGCTGCTGATCCTCGACGAGCCGGTCTCGGCGCTCGATGTCTCGGTGCAGGCGCAGATCCTCAACCTTCTCAAGGATCTGCAGAAGGAACTCGGGCTGACCTATCTGTTCATCTCTCACAATCTGGCCGTGGTCGACTATATGGCCGACCGGATTGCCGTCATGGCGCGCGGCCGTATCGTTGAAATCGCCCCGCGCGAAATCATTCTGCGCGATCCCGTGCATCCCTATACCCGCTCCCTGCTGGCTGCCGTGCCGTTCCCCGATCTCGATCGGCCGCTGGATTTCTCGGTCGTGAACAGCGAAGGGCCGGCAGCTCGGCAGAAGTGGGGACCAAAATTCTCGGAGAGCGGGGACGCTGAGCTCGCCTATGCCGACTTGGGCGGCGGTCATTTCGTTCGCGCCCGCCGAGGCGTCGATGCCCAGGAGCTGCGCAAATGATACGTCGGCGTACCTTCCTCGGCCTGTTGGCCTCCACGGTCCTGCCTCCGGTCGCCGTCGCGGCGGATGTCGACAACGAGCCGGACTATTACGCCGATTGGCTGAGGGCCGGCCAGATGCCGCATCTGGCCAAGCGCCTGCCGAAATTCCCGCGCATCATTAGCGTTGCCCGCATGGGTCGCACACCCGGCCATTATGGCGGCTCGGTGCGCATGATCATTGGCAGCCAGAACGATATCCGCTTCATGACGATCTACGGCTATGCCCGTCTCGTCGGCTATGACAGTACGCTGACGCTGCAGCCGGATATTCTGGAATCCTTCTCCGCCGTCGATGACACCGTGTTTACCTTCAAGCTGCGCGACGGACACAAATGGTCCGACGGGCACCCCTTCACGGCCAACGACTTCCGCTACTGGTGGGAAGACGTCATTCTCAACAAGGAATTGACACCAGGCGGCGGTGCGCTCGAACTGCGTCCGCATGGCAGCCTGCCCCGTTTCGAGATGCTCGACGAGTTGACGGTACGATATTCCTGGGATGCCCCTAATCCCGATTTTCTACCGCTCTTGGCTGCTGCGCAACCGCTCGTTATTGCCGGTCCCGGCCATTATCTGAAGCAGTTCCACAAGAAATATCAGGACAAGATTCGTCTTTCGTCGCTGATGCAGGAAAAGCGTGTGAAGAAATGGCAGGATCTGCACATCAAGATGGCACGATCCTATAGGCCGGAAAATCCCAATCTGCCGGTTCTCGATCCCTGGCGGAACACGACGACGCCGCCCGCGGAGCAGTTCGTTTTCGAGCGCAATCCCTACTTCCACCGTGTCGACGAAAATGGCCGGCAACTGCCGTATATCGACCGGATGCTTCTCAACATCAGCTCTCCGCAGATCATCGCGTTCAAGACCAGTGTCGGGGAGAGCGATCTTCAGGCAACCGGATTGGACTTCAACGACTATACGCTGCTGAAAGAGGGGGAGGAGAGATATTCGACCAAGGTCAATCTCTGGAAGGCCGTGCGTGGGTCGCGCGTTGCCTTGTATCCCAATCTGAACAGTACCGATCCGGTTTGGCGGGATGTCCTACGCGACGCGCGGGTGCGGCGCGCCCTGTCGCTGGCGATCGACCGGCACGAGATCAACATGGCGGTCTTCTATGGCCTGGGGACCGAGAGCGCCGATACCGTGCTGCCGGACAGCCCGCTCTATAAGCCGGAATATGCATCGGCCTGGATTGCACACGATCCGGGTCAGGCCAATGCGCTTCTCGATGCCGCGGGTCTTTCCAAGCGCGACGAGGACGGTATCCGCCTCCTGCCCGACGGCCGGCGGATGGAGATCACCGTCGAAACACCGGGCGAAAGCACGCTCGACACGGATGTTCTGGAGCTGGTCACCGATCACTGGCGTAAGGTGGGCATCGCGCTTTTTCCGCGCGTTTCCCAGCGCGACATTTTCCGCAGCCGCGCCATGGGCGGCCGTATTCTGATGTCGCTGTGGTACGGCCTCGACAACGGCGTGCCGACCGCCGACATGAACCCGGCGGAGCTCGCACCGACCACCAACGACCAGATGCAGTGGCCGCTGTGGGGCATGTATTATCTCTCGGCCCAGACGAAGGGCGTTGCGCCCGATCTTCCCGAGGCTTCCGAGTTGGTCAAGTTGCTGAACCAATGGGAGGACGCGGCGTCCTCCTTCGAGCGCGCCGAAATCTGGCACAAGATGCTCGCAATTTACACCGACCAGGTCTTCTCAATCGGCCTTATCAACGCAACCTTCCTGCCGATCGTCCATTCTGCAAAAATGCAAAATGTGCCGAAAGAGGCTCTGTTTGGCTTCGCGACCAGTCTTCTCGGCATCCACATGCCGGATACCTTCTGGATGAAGGAGGAACGCGGCAATGCTTAGGTATATCCTCTGGCGCATAACGGTGATGATCCCGACCTTGATCATCATCTCCATGCTGGTCTTCACCATCATCCAGCTCCCGCCCGGCGACTTCTTCGAAAGCCAGCTTGCCGAATTGCGCGCGCAAGGCGACACCACAAACCTTCAGGACATGGAGAATCTTCGTCACGAGTACGGGCTCGATCAGCCTTTGCCGATTCAGTACCTTCGCTGGGCCGGCGGCATGCTGCACGGGGATTTCGGCTATTCCTTCGAATATCAGCTTCCGGTCTCGGACGTGGTTGGCGACCGTCTGTGGTTCACGGTTCTGGTTTCGGTGACGACGATCCTGTTGACATGGCTGATCGCCTTCCCGATCGGCATCTATTCGGCCACCCATCAATATAGCTGGGGCGACTACGGCCTTACCTTTCTCGGATTATTGGGAATAGCCATCCCCAATTTCATGCTAGCGCTGATCCTGATGTATTTCGCAAAGACCTGGTTCGGCGTATCGGTCGGTCATCTGATGGATCAGAAGTATCTGTCGCAACCGATGAGCTGGGAGAAGGCGCGCTCAATCCTCGATCATCTGTGGATTCCGGTCATCATCGTCGGCACGGCGGGCACGGCTGGGATGATCCGCCGGCTGCGCGCCAATCTGCTCGACGAGATGCAGAAACAATATGTGGTTACCGCGCGCGCAAAGGGCCTGCACCCACTCCGGGCGCTGCTGAAGTATCCGTTGCGCATGGCGCTGAACTTCTTCGTCGCCGATATCGGATCGATCCTGCCTGCAATCATTTCCGGCGCCGAAATCACCGCCATCGTGCTGTCTCTGGAAACGACCGGCCCGATGCTGATCAGGGCCTTGCAGAGCCAGGACATGTATCTTGCCGGCTCCTTCCTGATGTTTCTCGCCTTCCTTAATGTGATCGGCGTGCTGATTTCCGATATCGCGCTCGGCTTTCTCGATCCCCGCATCCGCTTGCAAGGCAGGAGTACAAAGTGAGCGCATCCCTGCCAAGCCCCGGCGCGCCTCTGGAGCACTACGTCTCCGACGCGGATTTCAATCCGGATCAGTTCGAAACCATGTCGGCCGGCCAGGCTCGCTACTACATGGCCTCTCAAAAGAAGCTGATGTGGTGGAAATTCAAGAAGCACAAGCTCGCGCTCGTCTCCGGCATCTTCCTCGCGTTGCTATACGGGATGATTTTGATTGCCGAGTTTCTGGCGCCCTACGGGCTGCATACCCGCAACGTCGATTCGATCTATTCGCCGCCGCAGGCGATCCATCTGTTTGACAACGGCAATTTCGTCGGGCCGTTCGTCTATGGCCGAAAGATGACGCTCGACATCGACACGCTGCGCAGGACCTATTCCGACAATACGTCGGACGTGCAGCCGATTCGCTTCTTCTGCCGTGGCGACGCCTATCGGTTCTGGGGACTGGTGGATTCAAACTTCCACCTTGTCTGCCCGGCCGTCGGCGGCCAGATGTATCTGCTTGGAACCGACCGGCTCGGCCGCGACGTGCTGTCGCGCATCATCTACGGCGCACGCATATCCCTGACGATCGGGCTGATCGGCATTTCCATCAGCTTTATCCTCGGGATCGTCATCGGCGGCCTTGCCGGCTATCACGGCGGCTTGTTCGACCTGCTCGTCCAGCGGATCATCGAGGTGCTTCAATCGCTGCCAAGCCTGCCCCTATGGATGGCGTTGGCGGCGATCATGCCGGTGACCTGGAGCCCTATTATCGTTTATTTCGGCATCACCATCATCCTCGGCATTCTCGATTGGACGGGTCTTGCGCGCGCGGTTCGCTCCAAGCTTCTGTCTCTGCGAGAAGAGGACTTTGTGCTTGCCGCGCAGCTGATGGGCGCCCCCACCCGGCGTATCATCGGCCGTCATCTCGTGCCGGGCTTCATGTCTCACTTGATCGCTGCGGCCACAATCTCCATTCCGAGCATGATTCTCGGCGAAACCGCGCTGAGTTTCCTGGGGCTGGGCTTGCGGCCGCCTATTACCAGCTGGGGCATTCTGCTCACCGAAGCGCGGAACGTCAGCGTCATCGCCTTCTATCCATGGCTGCTTTTTCCGATGATCCCGGTAATTTTGGTCATTCTGGCGTTCAACTTTTTAGGAGACGGCTTGCGCGATGCCGCCGATCCCTACAAATAGCAGGGTGAATGGCGAAGACAGGATTGCAATTCGAGGAGCGGACGCGGATGTCGTTTGCCGACAGACCGCGTACATGACTTTCATCCCCCAGAGGTTTTGCCCATGAAGCGGCGCTTAGAAGATGCTCGAATCCTCATGTACAGCCACGATACGTTCGGTCTCGGCCATTTGAGGCGATGCCGCACGATCGCACATGCTCTCGTGGAGGATTATCGTGGCCTGAATGTGTTGATCATTTCCGGTGCGACGATTGCCGGTGCTTTCGATTATCGGGCGCGCGTCGATTTCGTAAAGGTGCCGAGCGTCATCAAGCTGCGCGATGGCGAATATACGTCGATGGCCAGCCATGTCGCTCTGCAAGAGACGTTGAAAATGCGGCAATCGATCATTCGGCACACGGCCGAAACCTTTCAGCCTGACGTATTCATCGTCGACAAGGAGCCCCTGGGGCTCAAGGGCGAGGTCGAGGAGACGCTGACCTATCTCAAGGCGCGCGGCACGACGCTCGTTCTTGGCATGCGCGATGTCATGGATGCACCGCATTTGCTTGAGGCGGAGTGGAAGAAGAACAACGTCCTGCAGAAGATCGACCAGTTCTACGATCGCGTCTGGGTCTATGGTCCACCGGATTTCCACGATCCGCTCGTAGGTCTGGACGTGCCGGCAGGCGTGCGGCGGAAGATGGAATTTGTCGGTTTCCTGCAGCGCAGCGTTTCCAGACTCGGCACGAAATCCGAACATGTGCCCGACGACGACTACATCCTGGTGACGACGGGTGGCGGCGGCGATGGCGCCGATCTGGTCAGTGATGTCATCGGCGCTTTCGAACATGACAGCTCCCTGACGCAGAAAACGCTGATCGTTCTTGGCCCCTATATGCCGGCCAAGGAGCGCAGCCAGCTTCTGGAACGGGCAGGCAAGATCGACTGTCTGGAGGTCATCGAATTCGACAACAAGATGGAAGAGCTGATCGCCGGTGCGAAGGCTGTTGTCGCCATGGGCGGCTACAACACCTATTGCGAGATCCTGTCCTTTGATAAGCCGGCACTGATCATTCCACGCACGCGGCCACGCGAAGAACAGCTGATCAGAGCACAGCGGGCAAGCGAACTCGGTCTGGTCGATATGCTGCTGCCGGAGGAATCGGCGGATCCCATGCAGCTCGCCGCCGCGTTGAAGCGCCTGCCGAACCGCGCACCGCCTTCGGCGAGCAGCAGCAGCATGCGCCTTGAAGGGCTGGTGCATATTTCACGGACGGTCGGCGAGTGGTTCGATGATCGCGAGCGCTACCCACCGTTGTCGATCGTTGCCGAGTAATGCAATTCCGGCAAGAGCGCGACGTTTTGTTTGCGTTCGTGATTGCGTGAAGACAACGAGATAGAGTGTTGCCGCGGCTCCGTCGAAAGCGGACATGCTTCGGATCATCGGGACCTTTTGATGCGAAAGAAAATACTGGTAGTCCTCAAGGGCTATCCCCGTCTGTCTGAAACCTTTATTGCGCAAGAACTGCTCGGTCTCGAGCGGGCCGGATTCGATCTGACGCTGATTTCGATGCGACGGCCGACGGACAAGAAGCGCCATCCGATCCATGACGAGATCAAGGCGCGCGTGGTCTATTTGCCGGAATATCTGCACGACGAACCGCTGAGGGTCTTGCGCGCCTTCTTTGCCGGCATCCGCAAGCCGGGATTCCGTCCGCTGTTGAAGCAATTCTGGGCCGACCTGAAGCGGGATCTTACACCGAACCGCGGGCGCCGCTTCGGTCAGGCTCTGGTGCTCGCGCATGAATGGCCGGATGGGGGGGAATGGCTGCATGCCCATTTTATCCATACGCCGGCATCTGTGACGGCCTATGCCAGCATCATGACCGGTGTTCCATGGACCTGTTCGGCCCATGCCAAGGATATCTGGACCTCACCGGACTGGGAGCTTTCGGAAAAGCTTGGCCGGGCCCGCTGGACTGTCACCTGCACACGCAGCGGCTTCGAGCATATGCGCGATCTGACCGAGATGCGTGACAACGTGTATCTGAGCTATCACGGCCTCGATCTCGATCGCTTCGGCTCCTTTACGGGCGGCCACTCCAATCGCGACGGCATGGATGCGTCCGACCCCGCCTTCATCCTCAGCGTCGGCCGTGCCGTGGAAAAGAAAGGCTATGACGTTTTGCTGAAGGCGCTGGCGCTACTGCCCGACGATCTGCATTGGCGTTTCACCCATATCGGCGGCGGCGACGGACTGGCCAAGTTGAAGGCGCTCGCCGAAACGCTCGGCATCACTGATCGCATCACCTGGAAGGGGGCGTTAGCGCAGGAGGATGTGCTCGCGCATTACCGTCAGGCGGATATTTTCGCGCTTGCCTGCCGCGTTGCCGCGGATGGCGATAGGGACGGACTGCCGAATGTGCTCGTCGAGGCATCCAGCCAGCGTCTTCTCTGCATTTCCACCAATATTTCGGGCGTTCCCGAGCTGCTGGAAGATGGTGAGAATGGTCTTGTTGTTCCCTCGGAAGATCCCCAGGCACTTGCGGCGGCTCTGGAAAAGGCGATCCGAGACCCGGCACTTCGCCACAGATTCGGGGATGCGGCCGAGAGGCGGGTGCGCGAGCATTTCGATCATCACGCCAGCATTCGGCAATTGACGCGACTGTTCGAGGAGCAGTGGCAAAAGGAAGATCAATGGCGGAAATCCGCATGACATCGGCAGGTATCCGTCCCTTGCGCATATTCTTTTATGTTCAGCATCTTCTCGGTATCGGCCATCTGGCGAGAGCCAGTCGCATTGCCAGTGCCATGGCTGCGGATGGTTGCCAGGTCACCGTCGTTACTGGCGGTATTCCGGTGAATGGCTTTCCGGGCAACGACGTGATCTCCGTCACATTGCCGGCTGTGGTCGCCAGCAGCTCGGGGTTTTCCGGACTTGCCGATCAGTCTGGCAATGCAGTCGATGAAGCGTTCCTGACGCACCGCCGCGAGCTACTTCTCGACGCGTTTCGGCAGGCGGAACCGGATGTTGTCATTATAGAAGCATTTCCCTTTGGGCGGCGGCAGATGCGCTTTGAACTGCTGCCCTTGCTCGATGCTATCACCAGGGCCGATCCGAAACCCCGTCTTTACACGTCGGTGCGCGACATTCTGCAACAGCAGAAGAAGCCGGGACGCGATGAAGAGACGGTTGCGCTGCTTCGCGATCACTTCGATGGTGTCCTGGTCCACGGCGATCCTCATTTCATTCGGCTGGAAGAGACGTTTCCTTTGACGAGCTCTATCGCCGACAAGATCGTCTACACCGGGCTCGTCGCGCCGGTGCTGCCTCCAGAACCTGTCGAGACCTTCGATATCGTCGTTTCCGCCGGCGGCGGCGCTGTCGGGCGCGATCTTATCCGCGCCTCGCTTGAGGCGGCGAGCCGGGTGGCGACCGAGCGTCGCTGGCTGCTCGTAACCGGCCCGAACCTGCCCGAACAGGACTTTGTGGATTTGACCAGGGATGCGCCCGGCAATGTCGAAATCGTGCGCTTCCGCAAGGATTTCCCTTCACTCCTGCGGGGCGCGGAGCTTTCGATTTCCCAGGCCGGCTATAACACGGTTGGCGATCTCCTTGTCACGGGTTGCCGCGCCATTCTGGTGCCGTTTACCGCCGGCGGCGAGACCGAGCAATCCGTGAGGGCCGAGCGGCTCGAGAAGCTTGGCCTTGCGTTGGCGCTGCCCGAGGCCGGACTAACCACGGATCTGTTGGTCAAAGCAGTCGAAACGTCCTTGTCGCGGCCCAAGCCGGGCAGCGCTGATATCGACTTCGGCGGGGCGGCAAGAACTTCGGCCATCATTCGTCGGGCTAGGTGACAGGCGTGATGAACCAACGATCGATATAAGCTGTCGTTTTATGCTCCTGGATTCCTGCAATCTTGTGATATAACTCGAAAAATCGATGAATCGGGGGGAGCGTGGACGAAAGACCGGGCGGCGTCCCTTTTCACAATGGGGCCACGCATCCGCAACAAGCTCATCCTGCATTTCTGCAACATTGGTGCCGGCATCTCGCCGGCGCTGGGCGATTGAATCTGAAAGCCTGCAATAAGCGATGGAAAAAAGCCTAGCGCGTTACATTTGGTCGAACACCCGGCTGGAGCAGATTTGGATACTGCTGGTCGTTGCGGCCTCGATGATCCCCTACTTCCTGTCGTTCGACCTGCCGAAGCAGATCGTCAATGGGCCTATCCAGGGCAAGGGTTTCGAGCATCCGGGCGACACGCAGACCTTCATGCATATTGCCTTCGACTTGCCGTTGATCGGCCATATCGAGGTGTTTCATGGGATCCAGCTCACCCGCATGTGGATGCTGGTGGCTTTGAGCCTCGTGTTCCTGGCGCTTGTCGTGCTCAATGGCCTCTTCAAGCTCTATATCAACACCTACAAGGGACGGCTTGGCGAGCGCATGCTGCGCCGCATCCGTTTCGAACTGATCGACCGGGTGCTGCGTTTCCCTCCTGCGCATTTCAAACGGGTAAAGCCTGCAGAGATCGCCACCATGATCAAGGACGAGGTGGAGCCCATGGGCGGCTTCACCGGCGACGCCTTCGTGCAGCCCGCGCTCCTGGGTGGTCAGGCCGTTACTGCTCTCATCTTCATCATCATGCAGAATTTCTGGCTGGGCATGATAGCCGCGGCCATCGTCGCCGTGCAGGCGATCGTCATCCCGCGCATGCGCAAGCGTCTTCTGGAACTCGGCCGCCAGCGGCAGCTGACAGCGCGCGAACTTTCCGGCCGCGTCGGCGAGATCGTCGAGGGTATCGGCACCATCCATGCGAACGACACGACCAATCTGGAGCGTGCCGATATCGCGCAGCGGCTCGGCCTGATCTTCTCGATCCGCTATGATCTTTACCAATGGAAGTTCATGGTGAAGTTCATCAACAACTTCCTCGCACAGGTGACGCCCTTCCTGTTCTATCTGGTCGGCGGCTTCCTTGCCCTGCAGGGCCGGCTGGATATCGGTCAGCTCGTCGCCGTCATCAACGCCTACAAGGATTTGCCAGGCCCTCTCAAGGAACTGATCGACTGGGACCAGTCGCGCCAGGACGTTCAGGTCAAGTACAATCAGGTGGTCGAGCAGTTCAGCGTCGATAATCTGATCGATTCGAAAATCCAGATCGTTTCGCCAGCGCCGGCCGGTCGTATCACCCATTCGCTTGTCGCGACCAATGTAACGGTCGTCGACGATAGCGGGGCACGCGTGCTCGATCACGTATCCGTCGAGATCCAACCCGGAGAAAAGGTTGCGATCGTCGGGGATAGCGGCGCCGGTGGCGAATATCTTGCCGAGGCATTCGGCCGGCTGGTCTGGCCGGACAGCGGCCGCGTCTCGATTGACGGACGTGACATCTTGGAGCTGCCTGAGGCGCTGACCGGGCGGCGGATCGCTTATGCTTCCTCCGAAACCTTCTTCTTCCACGGTACGTTGCGCAGCAATCTGCTTTATGGCCTCAAGCATGCGCCGCTTATTCCCCCCGTCTATAGCGAGGAAGAGGCGACCAAGGCCAAATGGCAGATGAGCGAGGCGCGAAGAGCGGCCAATCCGGAACTCGATCTCAACGGCGATTGGGTCGACTATGCTGCTGCTGGCGCGAGCGGCCCGGATGACATTTATTCGGTGATCCGCCCTGTTCTCGATGCAGTGGCCATGTCTCAGGATATTTTCGACATGGCGTTGCGCTCGAATGTCGATACCGCTTCACACGAGGATCTGACCTCGCGCATCGTCGAGCTGCGGCAGGCATTGCGGTCGAGGCTGCAGGAGGAAAAGCTCGAGGACCTCGTTGTCCCCTTCCAGTTCGATGCGTATAATCTGCAGGCTACGGTCGGCGAAAATCTGCTGTTCGGCACGTTGAAGCGCCCGCAGATGACCAACCGCAAGCTGGCCGCACACCCTTATTTCCGGCAATTGTTCGCAGAAACAGGGTTGATCTCCGATCTCTACGATATGGGTCTGGAGATCGCCGAGAACGCCGTCGAACTCTTCACGGACTTGCCTCCCGACCACCCCTTCTTCCAACAGCTGACCTTCATGACGGCGGAAGACATTCCGACCTATGAGGCGCTGTTGCAGAAGCTCAACGGCAAGGGCTACGAGGCCGCTACCGCCGATGAACGCTCGGCGATCATCCGGCTCAGCTTCTCCTACATCGAGCCTCGCCACCGCTTCGGTCTTCTGACGCAGATGCTGATGGAGAAGATCGTTCAGGCGCGTGCGAAATTCTACGAGAACATTCCGGCCGATCTCGCAAGCGTCATCGAGCGTTACGATCCCGAGCGCTTCACCGCATCGGCGACACTGATGGACAATGTTCTGTTCGGACGCATCGCGCATCAGCAGGCCAATGCGCCCGAACGTGTCCATCAGATCATGTACGATGTCTTCGGGCGTCTCGGCATGCATGATGGTGTTCTCTCGATCGGCCTGGATTTCGATGTCGGTTCGGGCGGCAAGCGCCTGACGAACGTGCAGCGGCAGAAGCTCAATCTCGGCCGTGCGCTTTTGAAGCGGGCGGATTATATCATCTGCAATCGCCCGCTGCCGGCGCTTGATCATCGTGTTCAGGATCAGATCGCGAGGGCGATCCTGGGGGGGCTCGACAGCGCGAGTTACTCGCCGGCGATCATATGGGTCCTGTCCAATCCCAGTTTTGCCGAATTGTTCGACCGCGTGCTGGTTTTCGATCACGGCAACCTTGTCGAAAGCGGCTCGACCACCGATCTTTTAGAGAAAAACGGTATGTTCAAAGAACTGTTATCGTAATATCCTATCTCAACAGTGGTGTCTGGGGCCGAACACTGGGGTTTGAAGCTCATGCTTCTGAAAGATGAAGTCGAAATGCTGAAGCGGGTGCCGATTTTTTCGCGCATCGCGCCCGCGAAATTGAAACTTTTGGCGTTCACGTCGGATCGTGTCAGCTACAATGCTGGCCAAACCCTGTTTCATCAGGGCGATCAAGGCGATGCGGCCTATGTTGTTCTTTCAGGAACCGCTGATATTCTCGTCGACAGCCCCGCCGGTGAGATCAAGGTTGCTGAGGTCGATCTCAACTCCATCGTCGGCGAAATCGCCATTCTTTGCGACGTCTCCCGTACCGCGACCGTCAAGGCCACGTCGAGGCTGGAGGCGTTGAAGATCAGCAAGGAGCATTTCCTGAAGCTCCTCAGCGATTTTCCGGAGATGGCGGTCGAGATCATGCGCGTTCTTGCTGATCGTCTGAACCACACGACTTCCGAACTCACGGCTGTTCGCAGCCGCTTGAGCCATCCCCAGCCGATGTCCACGCATTGATATCAAAAGGTTGGGCGCTTGTGCCTTAGAGGGGCTGGCGCCTGATTGCGAGATGGCGAACTCAATTCCGAAATATGCGAAGCCTGAATTTGAGCGACGGTTTCTTCTCGGCGACATTCCCGATCTGTCCGAAAAGAGATTTCGGCTGATCGAAGATCTCTATCTCGATGGCACGAGACTGCGCCTGCGCAAGATCACGAGCCAGGATCGAGACACGCAATACAAGCTCTGCAAAAAGTACCCGAGCGAGGGCGGCGGGCCGCTCGCAATCGTCAATATTTACCTGACATCGCAAGAATATGATCTGTTTTCAGCGCTGCCCGGTAAGGAGCTGCGGAAGAAGCGATACGACGTCATTCCCTCCGCATTCTGCATCGATGTCTTCGAAGATCATCTTGCCGGCCTGGTTCTCGGTGAACTCGAACTGGAGTCGGCCATTGCACTGCAATCCTTCATGCTGCCGCCCTGGGTCGGGCGCGATGTGTCGCACGACCCGTTCTTCGCCGGTGGCAATCTCGTATCCATTGAAGCCGGGCAATTGGCGGCGAAATTGCTATCGCTTCAGTCTCGCGCCTTGTAGCCCGCGCCTCAAATCAATCCGCGCCGCGCCAGATTGCGCATCAGGTGCGAAGTGCCGAAAGCCCATGGCAGGCATTCCGTCGACAACAGGACGCGGTTTCGCAATGCGCCAAGCCTGTCATTGGAGATGGTAACGATATCGCCGACCTTGTGGGTGAAGCCCTGCCCAGGAGTATCGCGATCTTCCACCGGTGCGAAAAGCGTTCCCATGAACAGCACGAGGCCGTCGGGATATTGGTGATGGCGCCCGATGGTCTGGGAGACGAGGTCGAGCGGATCGCGGCTGATTTCCTTCATTGACGAGCGGCCGTGCAGCACATAGCCATCCTCGCCTTCAACCTTCAGGTCGAGATCGGCATTGCGGACGTCGTCCAGACCGTAAGTCTCGTCGAACAGACGAATGAAGGGACCGATCGAGCAGGAGGCGTTGTTGTCCTTGGCCTTGCCGAGCAGCAGGGCAGAACGTCCCTCGACATCGCGCAGGTTGACGTCATTGCCGAGCGTCGCGCCCCTGACCCGGCCCTGGCTATCGACCGCCAGGACGATTTCCGGCTCGGGATTGTTCCACTTCGAGATCGGATGCAGGCCGACATCCGCGCCCGGTCCCATCGAGGACATCACCTGCGATTTGGAGAAGACTTCGGCGTCAGGCCCGATACCGACTTCGAGATATTGCGACCAGACACCTTCTTCGATCAGCGCGGCCTTGACTTTGGCGGCTTCAGGCGAGCCGGCCTTGAGATTGCGCAGGCTGTCGCCGATCAGCGCAGTCACCTTGCCGCGGATGGCTTCTGCCAGATCGGGATTGCCGGCCGCGCGCTCCTCGATGACGCGTTCCAGCATCGAGCGCGCAAAGGTCACGCCGCAGGCCTTGATCGCCTGAAGATCGATTGGTGCGAGAAGATGGACGGCCGAGCGGTCGGGCTTGGCTGCGAGAAGGGTATCGAGGCTGCCGACCGCTTCGCCGTTCTGCGCGCGGACAAACGCGACCGGATCGTCCATTTCAAGAAGATCGCGCATAGTTGGCGCATGCTTCGACGTGATGTCATGAAGCACGCTGTCGCGGACGGTGACCAGGGCAGGGCCTTCCACATCCGGGCGCCAGATGCGGCCGACGAATGTTCCGGTGGTGAATGTATCCGAGCTGGTCATGTTGTTCGTCTCCTCCAAACTGCGAGTGTTTCTAACGCAGTCGATCATGCTTTGTCATCGGTTATCGATGCACCATTCGTGGCGTTTTTGTCTTCCCGTTCCCTCATTCGACCAAACGCGTAAGGCCCCGCGGCAACGCCGCGAGGCCTTTGGGCCGCAAGCCGGGAGAGAGTGGCTTCAGGCGGCCTGAACCTTGCGATTGCCGCGTGCCCATTCCGGCAGCCAATCGCCGTGGGCGACCAGCAGCTCATCGACCAGCGACCAGATCTGATCAAGATCGAGCTCGGCTGCCGTATGCGGATCCATCATCGCAGCGTGGTAGATGTGCTCGCGATTTTCGGTCAACAGGGCCTTCACGGTCAGCTCCTGCACGTTGATGTTGGTGCGGATGAGAGCCGTCAGTTGCGGCGGCAGATCGCCGATATAGGTCGGCTGGATCCCCGATGCGTCGACAAGGCACGGAACCTCGGCGGCGCAATTGTTGGGCAACGACGTGATGCAGCCATTGTTGCGGACGTTGCCGTAGATGACGGAGGGTTCGCCGGTCCAGACCGAATTGATGATCGAAGAGGCATATTCCTTCGATTGCTTGACTTCGATCTTCTCGGCGGTGCGATATTCCTCGGCCTGGTTCTTCCAGCGGGCCACCTGTTCGATGCAGCGCTTTGGATATTCGTCGAGCGGAATGCCGAACTTCTCGATCAGATCGTCGCGGCCCTCCTTGATGAAGTAGGGCGTATATTCGGCGAAGTGTTCGGAGCTTTCGGTGACGAAGTAGCCGAGGCGGGTCAGCATTTCGTAGCGCACCTTGTTCGGGCAGCGCGGATTCCAGCCAGGCTTCGGCGCGCGTCCTTCCTTATAGGCGCGGACGAGATCGGGATAGAGATTGCGATAGGAACCATCAGCCTGGCGATGCTCGAATGCGAGGTAGAAGGCCATGTGGTTGATGCCGGCCGAGCGATAGCGGATTTCGTCGTAGGGAATATCGAGATCATGCGCCAGTTCCATGGCCGTGCCCTGCACGGAATGGCAAAGGCCGACCTGTTTGATCGTCGGATATTTTTCGCCGATGGCCCAAGTGTTGATGGCCATCGGGTTTACATATTGCAGCATGATCGCATTCGGGCAGACGGCAAGGATGTCCTCGCAGATCTTCCACAGATGCGGAACCGTGCGCAGACCGCGCATGATGCCGCCGACGCCGAGCGTGTCGGCGATCGTCTGGCGCAGACCATACTTCTTCGGAACTTCGAAATCCGTCACGGTGCATGGCTCGTATCCGCCGATCTGGAAGGCGACGACGACGAAGTTGGCGCCGTCCAGCGCCTTGCGCTGATCGGTGAAGGTCTCGACGGTGGCTGGTGCGCCGAGCGTCGAGGCCAGTTTACGAGCGACGATGGCGCTTTCCTCGAGCCGCTGCGGATTGATGTCCATCAGCGCGATCCTGGCGCCGGCAAGCGCCGGGCGCTGCAGTACGTCGCCGATAATGTTCTTCATGAAGACGGTCGACCCGGCGCCGATGAAGGTGATCTTGGGAGTGGCTGTCATTTCAAAATCTCCTGGATGCTATGAGGCTACCTCGAACGCCGCTCTGACGAGGCGTTCGGTGTAAGCGGTCTTGGGATGAGATAGAACGTCGTCGACCGACCCTTCTTCCATGATCTTGCCATGCTGCATGACGATGACGCGATGACAAAGGGCGCGGACGACCTTCAGGTCGTGCGAGATGAACAGATAGCTCAGGCCCCGTTCGTCCTGCAGCTTGCGCAGGAGGTCGATGATCTGGGCCTGGACAGAAAGGTCGAGAGCCGAGGTGGGCTCGTCGAGCAGGATGAATTCCGGCTCGAGCGCGATGGCGCGGGCAATGGCGATGCGCTGACGCTGGCCGCCGGAAAACTCATGCGGGAAGCGTGAGAGGATATTGGCGGGCATCCCAGCACTGGCAAGTGCATCCTGCACGCGTTCGAGCCGCTCGGCTTTGTTCGCACCGATATTGTTGACCACCAGCCCTTCGGAAATGATCTGTCCTATGGTCATGCGCGGATTGAGCGACGAGAAAGGATCCTGGAAGACGATCTGCATGCGGGAGCGCAAAGGCCGCATCTCGGCGCGAGATCGGCCGTGGATCGCTTGCCCGTCGAAGAAGATCTCGCCGCTGTCGGCATCGATGAGGCGCAGAAGCGCCTGACCAAAGGTGGTCTTGCCGGATCCGGATTCACCGACCAGCCCGAGGGTTTCATGACGGCGAAGTTCGAGATTGAGGCCGTTGACGGCGACAAGCTCGCGCATATCGGGCTTGAAGAAACTTCCGTGCCGCAGCATGAACGCGACCTTGACGGATTTGCCTTCGAGAACGGTATCGCAATTCGGCGGTAGCGGCTTTGCCCGGCCGCGCGGCTCCGAGGACAGAAGATGCTTCGTATAGGGATGCTGAGGATTAGCGAACAAGGCTTCCGTCGTGTTGTGCTCGCGCATTTCTCCATGCTGCATCACATAGACGTAGTCGGAAAACTGGCGCACGACGGTGAGGTCATGGGTGATCAGGATCACCGCCATGCCGAGCTGTTTCTGCAGGTCGCGGATAAGGTTCAGGATCTGCGCCTGCACCGTCACGTCGAGCGCGGTCGTCGGCTCGTCGGCAATCAGAACGTCCGGATCGTTGGCAAGGGCCATGGCGATCATGACACGTTGGCGCTGACCACCGGAGAGCTGATGCGGATATTGCTTCAGCCGCGCCTCCGGGTCGGGGATCTGTACCTGCTTCAAGAGATCGAGTGCTCTTTTCTCTGCGTCACGGCGGCTGACCTTGCGATGAACCCGGATGGCTTCGACGATCTGGCTGCCGATGGTGTAGATCGGATTGAGCGAGCTCATCGGCTCCTGGAAAATCATTGAGATGCGGTCGCCGCGCAGCTGCCGGCGGGCGCGCTCGGAAAATTTCAGGACATTCTTGCCGTCATAATGAACGGCGGATTTGTCGGAAACCACGGCGCGTTTGGTCAAAAGCCCCATCACGGTGCGGGCCGTGACTGATTTCCCCGAGCCGGACTCGCCGACGATCGCAATGGTTTCGCCGCGGTAGAGCTGGAAGGAAATATCCTTGACGGCATCGACCACGCCGTTCTCCACCTTGAATTTGACGGCGATGTTGCGGGCATCGATGACGGGCGCGACCGCTCGTTCACCGGCGTCGAAGCGAATGTCGGGAGCAAAGGGATTGACGAGTGCGAGAGCCATATCCGTTCTCCTCTCAATAGGGATCGATCGCGTCGCGCAGTCCGTCACCGAGCGCATTGAAGGCGAAGACGGTGATGAGGACGAAGGCGACGGGGGAGAGAATCCAAGGGTAGGAACCGATGACGGAATAGGTCGACGTATCCTGCAACATCAGGCCCCATGAAATCAGAGGCGGCTTCACGGCAAAACCGAGGAAACCAAGGAAGGATTCAAGCAGAACCACGCTCGGGATCGCAAGCGTCACGGCGACGATGACGTGGCTCATGACGTTGGGGAATATGTGCTGCAGGATGATACGCCGGTCGGTAGCCCCGATCGCCATCGCTGCTCGCACATAGTCGATCCTTGCCAATGCCAGCGTCTTGCCGCGAACCTCGCGTGACATCTGCGCCCAGCCGAGCGCGGACATGACGATGATGACGAAGGCAAGGAAGACATTGGTCGGCGCGGTTACGGGGATCAGCGACGTCAAAGCCAGATACAGTGGCACTTGGGGGAAGGCCAGAACGACCTCGACAAAACGCTGGATCCAGGTATCGAGCACGCCGCCGAAATAGCCAGAGATCATGCCGATCGTGGTGCCGACAATCGTCACGATCGCAACGACGGTAAGAGCGATCATCAGCGAGATGCGGGAGCCGTATATGGCGCGCGACAGCACGTCACGGCCGAATTTGTCGGTGCCGAGAAAATGCACGGGACCGCCGTCGGTCGCGCCGAACAGATGCCGATTGCCGGGGATCAGGCCGAACAGATAGTAGGGATCGCCCTTGACGAAGACGCCGAGCAGGCGGGGATGATCGTAGTCCGGGCCGACGATCGGCTGGAACGTGACGGGATCGAGGTCGGTCGTTTCGACGAGTGCGTAGACGCGAGGCTGGAAGACGATATTGCCGTCCTTGTCGTGGAAGCTGATGACTTGCGGCGGTGCGAAGCCGGTGTCGGTTGCCTTGGGGTCAAGCGGCGCGATGAATTCGGCAAAGACAGCCATCAAGAGCAGCAGGACGACGAGGATAAGGCCGCTCATGCCGGTCCAGGACCGCCTCAGGCGCCGCCAGACCAGTGCGATGTAGCTTTCGCCACCGCCCGTGTGCTTGATCTTTTCTTCCGGAGCAGGTGGGGAATTGTTGAAGGCAAGCATTAGTGGATCCCTCCCTGCTGACGCACACGCGGATCGAGAAGGGCAAGCAGCAAGTCGGCGATGATGTTGCCGATGATGAGGGTTGCCGAAAGCACCATCATGAAGGTTGCCGTGACATAGACGTCTCCGACCGCCATGGAGCCGACGATAGCCGGCCCGACTGTCGGCAGCGAGAAGATGATTGCGGTCTCGATTTCGCCGGTCAGCATGTAGGGAAGCACGACGCCCTGATACATGATCAGCGGATGCAGGGCATTCGGCACGGCATGACGCATGACGACGGCGCCGCCGGAAAGGCCTTTCGCCCGCGCGGTTTCGACATATTGAGCGTTCAGCGTATCGAGAAGATTGCCGCGCATGACGCGCATATTGTAGGCGAGGCCGCCGAAAGTGGCGATCGCGACGACCGGCCAGACATGCTTGACCAGATCGACGAACTTGGCCCACGACCAGGGCGCTCCGCCATATTGCGGCGAAAAGAAACTGCCGATCTCCGAGACGTTGAGCTGAAAGACGAGGATATAGACGATGATCAGTGCCATCAGGAAGCGTGGCACCGTCATGCCGAGAAAGGATACGCCGGCCAGCAGGTTGTCGACCCAGCTATATTGGCGCGTCGCCGCCCATATGCCGAAACCAATGCCGAGGATGGATGCGAATATGTGGCACACCAGCGCCAGCGCCAGTGTCCGCGGCAGACGCTCGCCGACGACATCGGCAACCGGCTTGTTGTAGACCATGCTGTAGCCGAAATCGCCTCTGGTAACGATGCCGCCGACCCAGTTGAAATATTGGACGATCATCGGCTTATCGAGGCCATGTTCCTTTCGATAGGCCTGCGCCTGCGCATCAGCCTGTTCGAAGGACGCGCCGCCCTGGTTCATCAATTGCGAGCGAATGTAATCGGCATAGTCGCCCGGCGGCGCCTGAATGATGGCGAACGTCACCACGCTCAGGATGAAGAGCACTGGGATCGCTGAGGCTATGCGAACGAGCAGGAATCGTAACATGGAACGGTTCGCTTCTCTTTGATGCTGTCGGCACTCTCGCTCCTTGCGGACGATATGCGCCAGCGGTTCATTTTACCCGGCGATAGCTGATCGCTGGATGTCTCAGGTTCCATGGCAGCCGGCGTCATGCCGGCTGCCATGGGGTTACGTGCGATCTTACTTGATCGGACCGGCGCTGCCCGGCGCACCCGGAAGCTGATTGGCGAACAGCTCGTATTTGCCCTGCTTGTCGGCTGCGACCCAAAGACGTTCGCGCAGGACGGAGTCTTCTGCCCAGTTGAACAGGAAGATCGGCGTACCCGGAGGAACGTTGGAGAAGCGCTTGTTGATGATCAACGCACCGGGATACTCGGTCAGGCCGATATTATAGAGGTTCTCTGTCGACACCTTCTGGAACTTCTTCATCAAGGCCACGCGCTCGTCGCTATTCTGCGATTGCGTGAACTTGTTGACGATATCGACCATATCCGTTTCGAACGGCATCAGATCAACCTTGCCGTCCGAGCCGGCGCGATGGTTCCAGCTCGTACGCGGACCGACCGGAGCGAGCTGCTCGGTGTTCTGCACGACAGAGGCAAGTTCCGTGCTGTTGCGTCGCACCATCCAGTCGAAACGGCCGCTGTAATTGGCATCGTCACGTTGGTTGCCGTCGAGGGCGTTGATAACGACACGCAGGCCGAGCTTTTCCATCTGGGCGATCACGCCTTCGGCGAGGCTCTTGTCTGTCGCGTAGCCGCTGTTGACCAGAAGGGTAATCTCGACATCCTTGCCGCCATTGACACCGGCAGGGAAGTTGACGATGCCGTCGCCATCGGTGTCCTTGAGGCCGACCTTCGCGAGCTCGGCTTTGGCAGCTGCAAGATCGAACGGATAATAGACCGTGGAGTTGCGATCATAGAAGGTGCTGCCGGAAGACAAGCCGCCCGGATAGATCGCTGTGAACGGTCCCTTGACCAGAGATTCGCCAAGCGCCTTGCGGTCGAGCGCCATGGTGACGGCCTTGCGGAAGTGCTCGTTACGGTTCAGGTCCCTGACGGCCTGGCCGCGCGTATCTGGATTGCCCCAGCCGTTGGCCGAGAAATTCATCTGCAGATTATAGCCGATGAGACGAGGGCCGAAGGCGAGACGGGCCGGAGCCTCCGGCTGTGCTGCGCGCTTCAGCGAAGCGACAAAGTTTTCCGGCTGCTCTAGGTTGGAAAAGTCCCCCGAGCCGGCAACGGCTTGTACGTCGCGGTCTGCCCAGGTCGAGAGCTTGTAGTGCAGCTCGTTAAGGTAAGGCAGCTGATTGCCCTTCTCGTCGACCTTCCAGTAATAAGGGTTGCGGCGCATGACGATGATGTCGTCGGAGCGATATTCGACCGGCACCCAGGCGCCCATGACAGGCATGTTCATGAATTCCGGCGGGAAGGCATTCTTGAACTGCTCGTAGGTGTTCTTCGAATATTTCGGATGCTGCGGCTTCAGGAGATGCGATGGGCCGGGGCAGAAGGTGCCGTAGGCCATGGCATAGAGATACTGCCTCGGGAACGCATCCTTGAACGTCCATTCGACTGTGTAGTCGTCGATCTTCCTCAGCGTCGTACCGGCCCCGAACGTCTCCGGGCTCGCGCCGTTCAGGGGCGAGACATTGTGATCGTTGACCTCGTCATCCCAGTAGAACATCACGTCGTCGGCATTGAAGGGCACACCGTCGGACCATTTCGCGCCTTCGATCAGGTGCATGGTCAGCTTGTGACCGTCCGTCGACCAGTCCCAGCTCTTGGCAAGGTTCGGCAGCGGTTCGGTATCCTTGGCTTCGACCTGGAAGAGCGGCGCGGTACGCGTCAGGCATTCGGAAAGGCCGATATCGATACCACCCCAGCCCTGGCTCTGGCCGCCCGTGTAATTCCAGCCTTCGGGGCGTCCGCCGATGACATGGCGCAGCGTGTCGCCATAGACGCCGATGCCGTCAGGCATGTTGCCGGTCTTATAGACCAGCGGTTCCTTCGGGAGGCGATCCTTGACGGGTGGCAGCTTGCCCGTCTTGACGAAGTTGTCGGTGACCCAGGAAGGCTCGTGATATTCCGGCAGAGCCTTGAACTCCAGGATGGAGCTGCGCTCGACATATTTGATCTTGCCTTCTGCCGGGAAGACCGGCGGAGCGGGCGGCACTGTCGGCTCGGCTGCGTGAGCGCTGATGGCGATTGCGGAGGTGGCAATCGTCAACGCGGCGAGAATACCGATCGGTCGAAAATGTCTCATCTTGTTCTCTCTCCCAAATTCGCGAGCGTTCCGTTCGAGGCCTCGCGTTCCTCCCTTGAAACGAAAGATGGTCGGTTGGGGCGGGATATCCCCTTTAGACCCCGCCCCAACCCTTATCTTCCGGCCTGCATGCTCATCATCCCGCCTGTTTCAGAGCGGCCTTTTCCGCGCGCAGCTCCTCGATCGAACGGACGTTGCGGCTGGCTGCACCCTTCCAATCGCGCGTCTTGACCTGGCTGCGCGACAGGCGATCCTTGGCGTCCGCAACCGCATGGGCATATTGCGGCAGCCACCGTGCCTCTGCGACGACCATTTCATCGACCATCTGCCAGACCTCCTCCGGCGTGGCGACGGCGCCGACCAGCGGGTCATGCAGGACGGCGAGCTTGAGCAGATCGATATCGCCGCTGATGGCGGCATGAACGGACATCCGTTGGACGTTGATTGAGGAAATGCAGGTGGCTGCACACGCCTCGGGCAGCGTGATGCCAGCCACCATATTGATGCCGAACCGATCGACGAAGCCGGGCGATTCAATGATCGCGTCGCTTGGCAGATTGGTGATGACACCATTGTTCTTCACGTTGAAATGACCGCGATAGACACGGTTGGTTTCCAGTGCCTCCAAAATGTGGCTGGCGTGCTCGTTGGAGCGACGTGCCGGGTCGATCGGCTGCGAAGCACTGTCGAGGATCTGCTGGAATTCCGTTTCGAACCAGTTGCGCGTCTCGGTGGAGTGACGCAGATAGCCGCCGGTTTCGCCATGAATCCAGTCCGACATGTCGATCCATTTGTTGATCTCGTCGGGCCGTTTGCGATACCAGGGCAGGTATTCGGACAGGTGGCCGTTGCTCTCGGTCGAATAGACGCCGAAACGCTTCAGCACATCGATGCGCAGCTTTTCCTGTTGTGAGAAGACCGGATGTGCTTCGAAGGCGGCGATCAGCTCGTCCTTGCCGATCTTGCGGCCGTTGAGGCGCAGATCGACGAACCAGGTCTGATGGTTGATGCCCGAGCAGATATAGTCGAGTTCGCTCTTGTCCTTCGCGCCGAGCACTTCGGCGATCTGTTCGGCGCCGTGCTGGACGCCGTGGCAAAGGCCGATCGTGTCGACCTTGCCGTATTCGATCGCGGCCCAGGTGTTCATCGCCATCGGGTTGGCGTAGTTCAGGAACTTGGCACCGCTCTCGGCGACTTCGCGAATGTCCTTGCAGAAATCGAGGATGACCGGAATGTTGCGCTGGCCATAGAGAATGCCGCCGGCGCAGATCGTATCGCCAACGCATTGGTCGATACCGTATTTCAGCGGAATGCGAATGTCTTCGGCGTAAGCTTCCAGGCCGCCGACGCGAACGCAGCTGATGATGTAGCGTGCGCCCGTGAGCGCTTTGCGACGATCCGTTGTGGCCGTCACGCGTGTCGGCAGCTTGTTTGCCTCGACGATCCGGTCAAGGATCGCCTTGATCATCGTCAGATTGTGCTCACTCATGTCGGTCAGCGCGAATTCAACGTCGCGGAATTCCGGCACGCAGAGAATGTCGGTGAACAGCTTTTTCGTGAAGCCGACGCTGCCAGCGCCGATAATAGCGATTTTGAAACTCATGATCCTCACCTTCAAGTCGATCAAACAGCCAGCGGCAGGGGAGATAACAGCATTTTCGTCCCGTGAGTGCATCGATTGCGAAATGGGCCGAAATCGTGGGTTTTCCTCCAATCGCCGATCCTTTTCGGCGGTCAAGCGCTGTTTTCTGGCGGGATTATGCCTATAATCACCGAAGGGAACAGAGAACTATTATGCTTTCGGGGGTAATTTTGTGCTGCGAGAGTTGATCGATAACGGACAGGTCATGCGGACGGTTTCGCTGCCACGCGGACGCCACCGGCTACATGCGATGCCGACCAGTGCGGGCTATGAAATCCGGCAGGACGAGCCCTATGATTGGGATGGGCGCCGCCGTGGGCAGACACCTTTCACCGTGCTTCAGCATACCATCAGCGGCACGGGGCGGCTGCGTTACGAAAGTCGGAACCATCGTGTGAATGCCGGCGATACGCTTCTCGTGCTCGTGCCTCACAATCATCGCTACTGGCTGGAGAAAGGCGAGCGCTGGGAGTATTTCTGGATATCGATGAACGGCGAAGAAGCGTTGCGCATCCATCGTCTGATTTTGTCTGCGGCGGGTCCGGTTTTGAAGCTGCAGCAAGCGACCATCGATCATCTTGCCGATTGCAGTTTGCGGCTCGTCAGGGGTGCCCGCACGGCCGCTTCGGCCTCGGCCATCGCCTATGAGGCTGCCATGGCGCTCTATGACGACGTCTTCGGTTCGCACGCTTTTGCCGCCGATCGCTCTGCCATGCAGATTGTCATCGACCATATCGAGGCCAATCTCGACAAGCCACTTCCTGTCGACGAACTTGCCCGGGTAAGCGGCCTCAGCCGCGCACATTTCTCCCGCGTCTTTGCCGAAAGCGAGGGTGTGCCGCCGGCGGAATTCGTGCTGCAGCAACGCATGCAGCGCGCGGCCAAGCTGCTGACGAAGGCCGCATTCATTCCGGTCAAGGAGGTGGCGATCATGTCGGGCTTCGATGATGCCAACTACTTCTCCAAGGTATTTCGCCGCATCTACGGCATCAATCCCACGGAATTCCGCACGACCGGCATGTATGCGGCTGTGCGCAGCCCCGTCGAAGAAGGAAAGGGCGGTCGCAACCGATAGGCTCCTGCAGGGCAACAGGCGTCGCTGCTATTCAAAGGTACAGAACTGAAATCCGCCAACCGGTCGCATTGCGTGCTCGTGGCGAGCCTGTATAGATATCGCCCCGCGACACCATACCCGCCGCGCCTCGCACCTGATTTTCCATGCAATATGTGTTCTTCCCCCCCCCGATGTGACGGGCTTAATCGATAGGACTGAATATGCGCTCAGTTGTTGCCTTCAACCAATCCTGGACGTTTTGCGAAGGGTTTTTCCGGGCTGATGCAGGCCGTTTGCAGGAGGGCCAACCGGTCACGTTGCCGCATACCGCCATCGAACTGCCGTTCAACTATTTCGACGAGAAATCCTATCAGCGCGCCTTCACCTATCAGAAGAGGATCGTCCGGGACGAGGCCTATAAGGGTCGCGAGATCTCGCTGGTTTTCGATGCCGCGATGGCTGACGCTGTCGTCTACCTGAACGGCGAGGAGATCGTTGCACACAAGGATGGCTACACGCCGTTCGAGGCGCGCCTGACCGGACGTCTGCGAGAGGGCGAAAACCTCCTCACCGTCAAGATCGATGGGAGCGAAAATCCGGATATCCCGCCCTTCGGCGGCCGGATCGATTATCTGACCTATGCCGGCATCTACCGCGATGTCTGGTTGAAGCTCACGGATCCCGTCTTTATTGCCAATATCAAGGTCGAGACCGCAGATGTTCTTTCCGACAGTAAGTCTGCGACTGTCCGCTGCGACATCTCCAATCCGCAAAACCTCATCTTCAACGGCAATGTGAAGGTGACCCTGCGGTCCGTCGATGGCAAGGCCATTGCTTCGGGCGAGGCGGCCACGTCGGGCGAAAGCGTGACGCTCAGCTTCGAGGGTCTTTCGGGCCTTTCGCTTTGGGATCTCGACAATCCCGTCCTCTATTCGGCTGAGGTGGAGCTTGCGAGCGATCACGGCACGGATCGTCATGCCGCGACGTTCGGTTTCCGCACGGCAAGCTTCACCGATGAGGGCTTTCTCCTGAACGGCAAGGCGCTGAAGCTGCGCGGCCTCAACCGCCATCAGGCGTTTCCCTATGTCGGCTATGCGATGGGCCGTTCGGCTCAGGAGCGCGATGCCGAGTTGATGAGGCATACGCTGAAATGCAACATCGTGCGCACTTCGCATTACCCTCAGTCGAAATGGTTCCTCGATCATTGCGACCGTATCGGCCTGCTCGTCTTTGAAGAAATTCCCGGCTGGCAGCATATCGGCGATGAGGAGTGGCAGCAGGAATCGATCCGCAATGTGCGTCGTATGATCGAGCGCGACTGGAACCATCCCTCGATCGTCATCTGGGGTGTGCGCATCAACGAATCCCAGGACTCCCACAAATTCTATACCGAGACGAACCGTCTGGCTCGCGCGCTTGATCCGACGCGCCAGACGGGCGGTGTCCGTTACATCACCGAGAGCGAGATGCTCGAGGACGTCTATACGATGAATGATTTCATCCTCGGCAATGAGGAGCTGCCCGGCGCCAACAGGCCGCGCACGCCGCTGAGGCCGCAGCAGGAAAATACCGGTCTTGCCAAGGATGTACCCTATCTGATCACCGAATTCGGCGGCCACATGTATCCGACGAAGATCTACGACCAGGAGCAGCGCCAGGCCGAACATGTGCGCCGGCATCTGGATGTCCTGAATGCCGCTTATGGCGACCCATCGATTTCGGGCGCCATCGGGTGGTGCATGTTCGATTACAATACTCACAGCGATTTCGGCTCGGGCGACCGCATCTGCTACCACGGCGTGATGGACATGTTCCGCGAGCCAAAATTCGCTGCCTACGTCTATGCCAGCCAATGCGAGCCATCCGAAGAGGTGGTCATGAAGCCGGTGACGATCTGGGCGCGGGGCGAGCGCAATATCGGCGGCGCTTTGCCGTTGATCGTTCTGACCAATTGCGACGAGGTGGAGCTGCGTTATGGTTCACTTACCAAGCGGCTGGGCCCGGACCGCGAGACGTTCCCGCATTTGCCGCATGCGCCCGTCGTCTTCGATCATCGTTCCTTTACCCCGGACGAACTCGGCGTATGGGGAATGGAGTGGGAGGATGTGCATTTCACCGGCTATATCGGCGGCAAGCCGGTGGTGGAGCAGCAGATGGTCGCCAATCCGCTGCCGACATCGCTTCAGGTGGAGGCGGATGCCGACATCTTGAGGGCGGAAGAGCGCGATACGGTACGCATCATCGTCCGCGCACTCGATCAGGCGGGATCGCGGCTGGCCTTCCTGAATGAGTCCATCACCATCAAGGTCGATGGACCGGCCAAGGTTGTCGGGCCGGAAACCGTGGCATTTCAGGGCGGAACCACGGGCTTTTGGTTGCAGGCGGCGGGCGAGACTGGTGCCATCAGGCTCGAAGTTTCATCTCCGCGCTTTGCAACCCAAAGCGTAAGTCTCACTGCAGAATAGGCGATAGCCGGCTCTGTCCATCAAGCGGCTGAGCCGGACGCATCCCCTGGGCCTTGCGGGATGGACTGCAACAGCGTCTGTCTCGCGGAGGCAAGATGCGTGCGGCAGGCGGCGTCGATCCGTTGCGGGTCACGCGATTGCAGCGCCGCGATATAATCGAGATGTTCGGTGACAGCGCGGGCATTGCGCTCACGAGCGAAGGCCTTGTTCCACTGGAAGTGATAGTGGAAGACGATGGCAATGACATCATAGAAATCGGCAATGAAGCGATTGCTCGAGGCACGATGGATAAGCAGGTGAAACTTCTCGTCGAGGCGTGAAAAGTCACGGTAATGCGCATCGAAATCCTTCAATAGCGCGTGATGTTCGCGCTCGATCGCCCTCAAATCCTCCCAGGCGCGATGGTTTGGAGGTAGGCGGCCGAATTCCGCGGCGGAGTGCAGCTCGAACATCTCGCGCACATCGGCGAGTTCCAGCGCGAATTCGCTGGTGAAGCCCTTGAGGATCCAATGGCTATTCGGGCGCTTTTCGATCAGGCCGAAGCGACTGAAGCGGATGAGGAATTCGCGCACGACGGAGGTGCCGGTGCCGATTTCGCGCGCCAGCTCCAATTCGTTGATCTGCATGCCGGGCTGGGCTTCATCGGACATGATGCGCATCATGAAGCTGCGTTCGATGATGTCGTGCAGGGAATCCGTCTCTTCTTTCGGAAAGAAATCAGCCTCCCTTGGCAGGCGCAGTACGGTCTTCTGCCGCTTGTTCCAGAGAATGATCCCAGCGTCGCTGAGGCGCATAAGGATCGCGCGCGCCGTGCTGCGGCTGACGCCGAGTTCGGCTGCAATCTCCGGCTCGCTCGGCAGCTCCGTATCTGGCTTCAGGCGGGCCGCATAGCGGTTGTAGGCCTCCTTGAAGAGCGTGTTTTGTCTAGCCATTTCCCCCTCGCGTAGCATCGCCGCGCTTTGCTGGCGGCGCTGTCTGAACCATGTTCGAATGGCAGTCAATTGCAGGAGTCGTGCCCGGGCCTTCCTTGCCGCCTCCCACCCCGGCGGGCGGTGATTTCTCGTTGACTCCAAATTGTTTATTGTAGATAAAAAACAAAATCAATTGGCGACGATCGTTGAGGGTCGTTCGATAACGCCGATGAATGAGGAGGAGATGAGTGCCATTGCAGTCCAAGGCCGTTTCATTATCGTATCGTGCTAGCGATGGACGCTGTTTGAAATAGCGATAGCGGTTCCGTTGAGCCGTTCGCGACCGGAATTGAAATACCGCTCATCGTGAAGGAAGGGTGATGCAGACTAGGACAATAGGCAGGACCGATCTTAAGGTTACGGAGATCAGCTTCGGCGCCGCGGCGTTGGGAGGACTCTATCGTGCTTGCCCTCGCGATCAGGCAATGGAGACCCTGGAGGCTGCCTGGGATAGCGGCATTCGCTATTTCGATGTCGCACCCTGGTATGGCTTCGGCCTCGGCGAGCGCCGCGTCGGCGATTTTCTCCGCGACAAGCCGGAAGGCAGCTATGTGTTGTCGACCAAGGTCGGACGCCTGATGCATCCCGTGCCGACCGACAAGGTACCGAACTACGGTTATATCGATCCGCTGCCATTCGACGCTACCTATGACTATTCATATGATGGCATCATGCGTTCGGTCGAATTCAGCTATGCGCGCCTTGGTCTCAATCGCATTGATATTCTCTACGTGCACGATATCGGCAGCTATACTCATGGCAAGGCGCTGAACGACCATCATCTCGGGCAACTGCTGGGCTCCGGTCTGAAAGCGCTGGAGGAGCTGAAGTCATCAGGCGCGATCAAAGCCTATGGCCTTGGCGTCAACGAAGTGCCTGTTTGTCTCGATGTCATGCACGCCGCTGATATCGACTGCATTCTCATGGCTGGGCGCTATACTCTGCTGGATCGTTCTGCCGTTGCCGAGCTGTTGCCGCTTTGTGAGAAGAAGGGAACATCGCTGGTCGTGGGTGGTGTTTTCAATTCCGGTATTCTGGCGACAGGTCCGGTGCCTGGCGCGCATTTCGACTATTTGCCGGCAACGCCGGAGATTTTGGCCAAGGTTGGGGCGATGGAGGAGATCGCCCGCAAGCATGGCGTACCGCTTGCCCAACCGGCGATTCAGTTCCCGCTGCGCAATCAAAGCGTAGCCTCGGTGCTGATCGGTACGGCGAAGCCGGAAAGCCTTGTCCGCAATATGCAGCTCGTGGAGCCGAGGCTTCAGGACAGCTTCTATGCGGAATTCGAGGGATTAACTGTGGTTGCGCCTCCGTTGGGAGACGAGGCGGTCCGCGTATAGTGTAATTCCAAGGAAAGCGCGCAGCGTTTTCCGTCCGGAATTGCGTGAGACAGCAGAAGGAGCGGTTTTGCGGTTTCTAAACCGCTCCAACAGATTGGGAGCTACCGAGCCGTCGGGAGAGGCGGCTTCGAGGAGGAGGAAAGCCTGTTTTGGCGTCGGTGGCCTTTCCGCCGCGCGATGCGTGACGCCGCAAGGCGCCGCGATACCGAGCCGTAAGCGTTCAGCGGTCGGTGTGCAGGAGAGCAGAGCGCGTTGAGAGGAGAAGCAGATGAAAATTGCCAAGTCACTTCTGTCCCGCCGCAGCTTCGCCGGTCTTGCCGGCGCTGCCATCATCGCAGTGGCGATGCCTGCGCAGTCCTTCGCAGCCGACGTGACCATTCCGATCATCGTCAAGGATACGACGTCCTTCTACTGGCAGATCGTTCTTGCCGGTGCTCGTCAGGCAGGCAAGGATCTCGGCGTCAAGGTGCCGGAGCTTGGTGCGCAGTCGGAATCCGACATCAACGGCCAGATCAGCATTCTCGAGAATGCCGTTGCCGGCAAGCCGGCTGCCGTCGTCATTTCGCCGACCGAATTCAAGGCGCTCGGCAAGCCCGTGGATGAAGCTGCCAAGTCCGTGCCGGTCGTCGGCATCGACTCTGCCGCGGATTCCAAATCCTTCGTGTCGTTTCTGACCACCGACAACGTTCAGGGTGGCCGTATCGCTGCTGACGGTCTGGCCGCCGCGATCAAAGGCATGACCGGTAAGGAAGAGGGTGATATTGCCATCATCACCAGCCTGCCGGGCGTCGGCTCTCTCGACCAGCGCCGGCAGGGTTTCCTGGAAGAGGTCAAAAGCAAGTATCCAGGACTCAAGGTCGTTGCCGATAAGTATGCAGACGGACAGGCAACCACCGGCCTCAACATGATGACGGACCTGATCACGGCCAATCCGAAGTTGGTCGGCGTTTTCGCCTCCAACCTGATCATGGCGCAGGGAGTGGGCCAGGCGATTGCCGAAAACAAGCTCGGCGACAAGATCAAGGTCATCGGCTTCGACAATGACGACAAGACCGTCGGTTTCCTGAAGTCGGGCGTCCTTGCCGGCCTCGTTGTCCAGGATCCGTATCGCATGGGTTATGATGGCATCAAGACCGCGCTCGCCGCCTCCAAGAAGGAGAAGGTAGAGGCCAACGTCGACACCGGTGCCAACCTCGTGACCAAGGCGAATATGAGCGATCCGAAGATCGACGCTCTGCTGAACCCGAAGGTCAAGTAAGGCTCCCAGGCTGCGCCCGATCCGTCGGGCGCAGCCTCTTCGTCCAGAGCCGGATGATCTTAGGTCTACTCGACCTGAGATCCGAATCCGCTCTGGAATCACGAAGGTGGAGCGTGATGTCGTCCGAAAGCCGCTTACACTTTTCGGCATGACGCTCCGTCCGCCTGATGGCGGCCGCGCGGTGATGCGAGAGGGAGGAGACCTCATGACGAGCCTTGAAGAGATTAGCCATCGGCACGACGATAGCACCAAGACGGAGGCAAGCCGTGTTCCGGCCGGCTCACCCATCTTGGAATTGAAGGGGTTGCAGAAGCGCTACGGCTATGTCGAGGCGTTGAAGCCGGCGACGATCACGTTTTTGGCGGGAGAGATTCATGCGATCGTCGGCGAGAACGGTGCCGGGAAATCGACGCTCATCAAGCTCCTGACGGGCGTTATCACCCGCACTGCGGGTGAAATCTTCTGGTGCGGCCATCCCGTGGCACTTGCGACGCCCAATGAGGCGATCGCTCGCGGCATCAATGCCGTGCATCAGGAAGTGGTCCTCTGCCCGCATCTGACGGTCGCGGCCAATCTCTTTCTCGGTGACGAGGTCAATCGCTTCGGCCTGATGCGGAAGAAGCAGATGGTCGCCATGGCGCAAACCGTGCTTGACGATCTTGGTTTCGGATTGCCGGCGGCCGACCTTCTGAGCTCGCTGACGATCGGCCAGCAGCAATTGGTTGCAACGGCAAGAGCGGCGATGCGCGGCACGCAGTTTCTGATCTTCGACGAGCCGACCGCCTATCTGACGCGCAAGGAGTCGGCGCAACTGTTCAAGCTGATCCGCCGCCTGCAGAGCGAAGGCGTGACGATCGTCTATATCAGTCATCGCATGGAAGAGGTCTTCGAGCTGGCAGATCGCGTTTCCGTGCTGCGCGATGGCACGCATGTCGGCACACGCACCATCGGCGAAACCAATGAGGACGAGCTGATCAAGCTGATGATCAATCGTTCGATCGAGCAGATCTATCATAAGGAGGAGATCCCGATCGGTGGGACCATCCTGGAAACGCGCGGACTTTCGGGGCCAGGCTTCGAGAACGTCTCGCTCAGCGTTCGTGCAGGCGAGATTGTCGGGCTCTACGGGCTGATCGGCGCCGGCCGCAGTGAATTTGCTCTGGGCCTCTATGGCCGCCAGCCGATTTCGGCTGGGGAGATCCATTGGCAGGGGCGCAAGGTCGACATTCGCAGCGAGCGAGACGCGATGGAGCTCGGCATTGCTCTCGCGCCTGAAAGCCGCCGCGACCAGGGGCTCTGCCTCAATCTGCCGATTGGCCTCAACATCAATCTGCCGGTCTTTCGTCGGTTGAGCCGAGGCCCAATTATCAACAACAGGAGCGAGGCTGTTAACGCCGACAAGCAGATCCACGATCTCAGCATCAAGACGCCGAGCCGGCGAGTGCTGGTCTCCGCCATGTCAGGCGGCAACCAGCAGAAGGTGGTCATCGGCAAGTGGTTGAGCCATGGCGCCAAATTGTTCATCTTCGATGAGCCGACGGTCGGCGTCGATGTCGGCACCAAGGCCGAGATCTACCGGCTGTTCGCCAAGCTGCTGCGCGATGGCGCCGGCATCATCGTCATCTCGTCCTACCTGCCGGAGGTCTACGAGCTTGCCGACCGGCTGCATGTCTTCCGTCACGGCCAGCTGGTCGCCAGCCATGATTTTCACGCTGCCACGCATGAGGAAGTCCTTGGCGAGGCGATCGGTGTCTGAAAGATAAAAAGTCTAAAGAGGGAGAACGAGAATGGCCGCAAATACGACAGATGGGCCCACCGTTGCGCCGCGGCGCAAGATGAACATCCTCTTCAGCCTGACGCTGATCCTGCTCTTGCTGGCGCTTTGGGTCTTGCTCGGATTTTGGACCGACAAGTTCTGGACGCCGCTTAACATTACCAATCTCGCCCGTCAGGGCTCGATGACGGCCATTCTTGCGCTCGGCCAGACCTTTGTCATCATCACGGCGGGTATCGACCTGTCGGTTGGGGCCATCGTCGGTTTCTGTACCGTCATCATCGCCTGGCTTTTGCAGGCGGGGTTTCCCGTCTGGGCGGCTATCCTCATCACCTTGCTGTTCGGCGTGCTGATCGGCGCGTTCCACGGCTTCGGCATCGTGCGCATGGGTCTGCCGCCGTTCATCATCACGCTGGCGACATTGACCTCGCTGCGCGGCATCGGCCTGCTCATTACCAACGGCTCGACCATCAACATCGTCAATGATGATTTCACCAATTTCGCCGTCGCCGATTTCCTTGGCATTCCGAGCCTTTTCTGGATGGTGATCCTGGTGGCAATCCCGGCCGTCATCTTCCTGCACCTCAGCCGATGGGGTCGGTATCTTTTCGCCGTCGGCTCCAACCGCGAGGCAGCTCGCCTCTCCGGTGTCAACGTCAACGGCATGATTTACCTTGCCTATATTCTGTCGGGAACCTGCGCTGCCTTTGTCGGTGTTCTGCTTGCTTCGCGCATCGCCATCGGTAACGCCACTCAGGCCGACGGCTGGGAGCTGCAGGCAATTGCCTCGTCCGTTATTGGCGGCACCAGCCTGTTCGGTGCGGTCGGCTCCGTCTATGGTCCGCTGATCGGCGCCTTCATTCTGGCCACCATCAACAATGGCGCAAACCTGCTGAATCTGAACTCCTTCTGGCAGCGTATCATCACCGGCGCGCTGATCATCGTGATCGTCTATTTCGATCAGTTGCGCCGGCGGCGCATGTGATGCCCCATCGACATTCACGCTGGCGAGGGGCGTGCCCTTCGCCAGCTGAAGTTTCGCAGTCGATTGCGCAGAGGTTTCTCCACTGCTTCATAAGCGCAAATGCCAAGCAATGTTCCTGATATCGCACCGACGAAGGCGACGGCATCCGATGGGATTGGCATGGAAGCTACCAGCTTTACGACGACCGAAATTGCCAGCGTATGCCAGAGATAGATCGAATAGGAGGCATTGCCGAGATAGGTGAGCGGCGTAATCTGGGGCAGGCGTCCGCCGCGCTCCATGGAAACCATTCCCAGCACCAGCGCTATCGCGAGCGGACCGCAGGTCGTCTCGTCAAATTCCAATCCAAGAATCTCGATTGCTGCAAAGCCGCAGATCGATGCGATGGCAAGGGTAAGGCCGAGGCCCGCGCCGGCAGTGTGTCCTTTCAACCATAGCTGACCAAGAATAGCGCCGGCCACAAATTCGAGGATGATCGGCCTCGTATAGGTGGCAAGCAGCGGAGATTGAGGATGGAT
>NZ_JAELTU010000249.1 GCF_016429015.1 Rhizobium sp. ASV20 | reverse complement strand
GCTGCTGCTCTGGACCATGCAGGCCGCCCATCAGCCGCTGTTCAGAGATCGCGGCATTCGCGTCAATGCCGTTAGCCCCGGCCCGGTGGAAACGCCCATTCTCAAGCAGTTCCGCGCCGTGCTCGGTGACGAGCGCGTCGACAGCGACATCACGCGCGTCGGGCGGGCTGGAACGTCAGCTGACATCGCGCCCGCGATCGTGTTCCTCTGCTCGGATGGCGCGCGCTGGATAAGCGGCGCCAATCTTCCGGTCGATGGTGGGCTCGAAGCCTCCATCAATGCCGATGTGCTCGGCTTCTAAAGCGCGAGGAGCGAACCCGGAGGTTCGCGACGCGCTTTAGCTCTTTGAGTTCACGCATATCGTTGTCGCAAAACCGTCACGCACTTTTGCGCGACATGCATTGGAAAACATCCTCATCAGGAGACAAGACATGAATATTTCCCTTCTCATCAACGGCGTCGACAGGCCGGCGGCCAGCGGGCGCACCTACGACCGCTTCGACCCCTTTACGGAGAAGCTGGCAAGCCGCGCCCCGGCCGCTGGTCTTGACGATGTAGCTGCCGCGATCGACGCGGCCTCCAATGCCTTTTCCGCATGGTCGAGCACCGGTCCCGGTCAGCGTCGCACGATCTTGGCGAAGGCCGCCGATATCATGGATGCGAAGGTCGGTGAATTCACGCGCCTGATGATGGAAGAGACAGGTGCTACGGCACCCTGGGCCGGCTTCAACGTTATGCTGGCTGCCAATATCCTGCGCGAGGCGGCGGCGATGACCACCCAGATCGGCGGCGAAATTATTCCCTCAGACAAACCCGGCACACTTGCCATGGGTGTGCGTCAGGCGGCCGGTGTCTGCCTCGCCATCGCGCCCTGGAACGCGCCCGTGATCCTTGCCACTCGCGCCGTTGCCATGCCGATCGCCTGCGGCAATACGGTCATTCTGAAAGCCTCCGAACAGTGCCCCGGCACGCAGCGGCTGATCGCAACGGCGCTGACGGAAGCCGGCCTTCCCGCCGGCGTCATCAATGTCATCACCAATGCGCCCGAAGATGCGCCTGTGATCGTCGAGGCACTGATCGCGTATCCGGCGGTTCGCCGGGTCAATTTCACCGGCTCCACCAAGGTTGGCAAGATCATCGCCGAGTTGAGCGGCAAGCATCTGAAGCCCGCATTGCTGGAACTCGGCGGCAAGGCGCCGCTGATCGTGCTTGACGATGCCGATATCGATGGTGCCGTGAATGCCGCGATCTTCGGGGCCTTCATGCATCAGGGGCAGATCTGCATGTCGACGGAGCGCATCATCGTGCATCAGGCGATTGCCGATGCCTTCGTCGCCAAGCTTGCGGCGCGCGCCGCTTCGCTTCCGGCCGGCGATCCGCGCGGTCATGTGGTTCTCGGTTCGCTGATCAGTCTCGATGCCGCCAAGAAGATGGAGGAGCTGATTGCCGATGCGCAGGCGAAGGGCGCCAAGCTGGTTGCGGGCGGCAAGCGCACCGGAACGGTGGTCGAGGCGACGCTGCTCGATTTCGTGACGCCGGATATGCGCCTTTATGCCGAAGAATCCTTTGGGCCGGTGAAGCCGATCATCCGCGTTGCGGATGAGGACGAAGCCGTGCGCGTTGCCAATGACACGGAATATGGGCTCTCCTCGGCTGTCTTCAGCAGCGACGTGCAGCGGGCGCTTGCTGTCGCCGGACGGATCCAGTCCGGCATCTGCCACATCAACGGTCCGACCCTGAACGACGAGGCGCAGATGCCATTCGGCGGCGTCAAGGGCAGCGGCTATGGCCGCTTCGGTGGTAAGGCGGCGATTGCTGAATTCACCGACCTCCGATGGATTACCATCGAAGATCCGTCGCAGCATTATCCCTTCTGATCAAACGATATTGCGGCGGCCAAAGCTTCTTGGCCGCCGCAATCCGATTGTCGCATTGAAAACGCGATCAATGCATATTCGTCGCATGCTCCCGAGCGTCGCCCGTCAGGCGGGACGAGCCACATTGGCGACGACGACCGGGATCAACAGGTCGCCCCAGTTGCCGTCTCCGCCATGGTGGCGGGAGGAGCGAACGAGCTCGACGGAGACGCCCGCTTCGACCGCATTCATGACCGCCTGGTTGAGGCGGTGCAGCTCATTGGCCAGCATGCGGATGACGGCCTGCTGATCGGAATTCATGGTGAGGGATTGCTCCTCGGCTCTCTCGCGAACGCGTGCTATCGATGGCATGTCTTTCTCCTCCTATGACCTCGATTTTACTCTGCTGCCGGTTTGAATTGGGCATGCTCGGTTGATCCGTGCATGGCTGTAGTCGATGATTGGCCGCCGGTGATCGCCAGCGATACGGCGTCGAAATAGCCGGTTCCGACTTCGCGCTGGTGTTTGGTGGCGGTGTAGCCGTTGGCCTCGGCTGCAAATTCCGCCTGCTGCAGCTCGGAATAGGCGGCCATCTGGCGAGCCTTGTAGCCACGGGCAAGCTCGAACATGCCAAAGTTCAGCTGATGGAAGCCGGCAAGCGTGATGAACTGGAACTTGTAGCCCATCGCGCCTAGCTCGCGCTGGAATTTGGCAATCGTCGCATCGTCCAGGTTCTTCTTCCAATTGAACGAGGGCGAGCAATTATAGGCAAGCAGCTTGCCCGGGTGTACCCGATGCACACCTTCCGCGAACTTCCGCGCCTGCTCAAGGTCCGGCTTGGATGTCTCGCACCAGATGAGGTCGCAATGCGGCGCGTAGGCGACGGCACGGGCAATGCAGGGCTCGATGCCGTTGCGGACCTGGTAGAAGCCCTCAACCGTTCTTCCGGCATCGTAATCGACAAAAGGCTGATCGCGTTCGTCGATGTCGGAGGTCAGGAGCTTGGCGGCTTCTGCGTCGGTCCGCGCAACGACCAATGTCGGCACGCCCATGACGTCGGCTGCCAGACGGGCCGCATTGAGATTGCGTATGTGAGCGGCGGTCGGGATCAGAACCTTGCCGCCGAGATGGCCGCATTTCTTCTCCGATGCCAGCTGGTCCTCGAAATGGACGCCTGCAGCGCCTGCCTCGATATAGGCCTTCATGATCTCGAAGGCATTGAGAGGACCGCCGAAGCCGGCTTCGGCGTCGGCAACGATCGGTGCGAACCACGTGTCGACCGACAGGCCCTTTCCTTCTGCGGTCTCGATCTGGTCTGCGCGCTGTAGTGTCCGGTTGATGCGCTTCGCCAGTTCCGGGCCGGCATTGGCCGGGTAAAGGGACTGATCGGGATACATGGCCGATGCGGTGTTGGCGTCCGCAGCAACTTGCCATCCCGACAGGTAGATCGCCTTCAATCCGGCGCGAACCATCTGCATGGCCTGATTGCCCGAAAGCGCACCGAGCGCGTTGACGAAATCCTCTTCGTGGATCAGCTGCCACAGGCGGTTTGCACCCATCTCTGCCAGAGAGTGGCGAAGGGCGACAGATCCACGCAGCCGCTTCACATCCTCGGCGGTGTAGGGCCGTTCGACGCCATCGAAACGGCCTGTCGGTGCGCTTGGAACCAGTTTGTAAAAATCTGTCATGCCAGTCTCCCAATGCTGTTTTACTGATCGATATGCCCATGCTGAATGCATGACGATATTTACAAAACTCACTCGCAAAGGCCAGGAAAACCGAGAAAACCTGATAGATAAAAGGGTTATGATGTGTTATCGTTGACAGACATGGTGTGTAAATTTGTAAATATTGTAAATCTTATCTCAAGCACGCCGTTGTAAAAGGAATGACAAATGGCCGAGCGCAAGATCTTTGCCGGACCTCGGGTTCGACGTATCCGGACTGGTCTTGGCCTCATGCAGACGACGATGGCGCAGGCGTTGGACATCTCGCCATCCTATCTCAATCTCATCGAGCGCAATCAGCGACCGCTGACCGTGCAACTGCTATTGAAGCTGGCGGCCGTCTACAAGGTGGACCTCGATGAGCTGCAGGGCGAACAGGGCGGCAATGCGGGGCAGTTGCGGGAAGTCCTCGCCGATCCACTACTGGTCGGCGAGATCCCGGGCGACCAGGAGCTGATCGAACTTGCGGAAGCCGCGCCGAATGCCGCGAATGGTATGATCAGGCTTTATCGGGCCTATCGGGAACAGGCTGCGAGATTGTCGGATCTTGCCGAACTCCTGTCCCGAGAGGGCAGGATCGCCGAGGTTGCCGGTCCACGCCTGCCGCTGGATGAAGTGCATGATCGACTGCATGGCAGGGCGAATTTCTTTGCCGGCATCGAGGATGCTGCCGAGGCCTTCTACGCCCGCCTTGCGCCTGGAGATGACATCGCTGGTGCTTTGAAAGCATGGCTGAAAAACGAGCATGGTATTGCCGTGCGCCTGCTACCGGTGCACGCCATGCCTGGTTTGCGCCGGCGCTACGACCGGCATTCCATGCGACTGTTCCTTTCGGAGCGTTTGTCACCCTTCGACCAGCTTCGCGAGATCGCCACCGAGGTTTCGCTGCTTGTCATGCGAGACGAGCTCGCTGTCGAGGTGGACGGCCTTGGTCTCTCAACGCCGGAAGCCAGGCGGATCGCCCGTTTCGAACTGGCGCGCTATGCGTCGCACGCCCTGCTGATGCCCTATGGCGCGTATCTTTCTGCGGCGCAGCGCTTGCATTACGACATTGAAGGGCTCGGCGCCCGTTTCGGCGTTTCCTACGAGCAGGCGGCGACACGGTTGACGACGTTGCAACGTCCAGGTGCCACGGGCATCGCTTTCTTTTTGATGGAGGTCGATAGCGCAGGCCATCGCCTTCGAAAGGCGGGAGCGCAGGGTTTCCCGCAGGCGCGTTTCGGCGGGGGCTGTCCCAAGCTCAACATTCACATGGCCTTTGCTCAGCCTGGGCAGATACTGACCGAGGCCACGGAAATGCCTGACGGCCAGGGCTTTCTGACGATATCACGGACGATCGAAGGCCCGCGGGCGGAGTTTGGTGAAAGGATCCGTCGCACTGCGCTTCTCGTCGGCTGCGATCTCGCGCACCGCGATGAGGTGGTCTACGGCAAGATGCTGAGTTCGATGCCGGTTGCGATCGGTCCCGCCTGTCGCCTGTGCGAACGCCAGGGCTGTCTTGCAAGGGCGGAGCCCCCGGTTACGCGACCGCTCGGTCTGGACGAAATGGCGGCAGGGTTGAGCGTGTTTGATTTTCAGTGAGGACCAACGCCCATCATGCGAAAATGTGCAGCGATTTTGTCTGCGTAATTGCTCGACACCTGAAAATGACAAACCGAGGCACGTAGCCTCGGTTTGTCATCGCCGGTTAAGATCAGCCAGTTAGGCGTAAAGCCCGAACTGCGCATTGTGAAGCCGGGCGTAAGCGCCATGCCGTGCGATCAGCTCGTCATGTGACCCTTGCTCGACAATGCCCTGATCCCCCATGACGATGATGCGATCGGCGTTACGGATCGTCGAGAGGCGATGCGCGACGACAAGCGTTGTTCGTCCTTTCGCGAGTTCCAGCAATGCCTGCTGAATTGCATATTCGGTGGCTGTGTCGAGCGCTGACGTCGCCTCATCGAGAATAAGGATCGGTGGGTCCTTAAGGAAGATGCGGGCAATCGCAAGCCGCTGTTTCTGGCCGCCGGAAAGCTTGACGCCGCGTTCGCCGGTTGGCGTGTCGAGCCCGCCGGGCAGCGAGCGGACGAAGTCGGCAAGGGAAGCGCGCTGCAGCGCCTTCATGATATCCTCGTCGGTCGCGCCGAGCTTTCCATAGGCGATATTCTCGCGAATGGTCGATCCAAACAAAAAGACATCCTGTTGCACGATGCCGATCTGATTGCGCAACGACGTCTGCGTCATGTCCCTGATATCGATGCCATCGATGGTAATGCTGCCCGATGTGACGTCGTAGAAGCGCGGCAACAGCGAGCAGATCGTCGTTTTTCCAGTGCCGGAGGCGCCGACGAAAGCGACTGTTTCACCGGAAGCGATCGTCAAAGAGAGATCGGCAAAGATAGCTCTCTGGTCGGAGTAGCCGAACGAGACGTGCTTGTAGGCAATATCGCCTTTCAGGTGGTCGACCGCGATGGCGTTCGGCCGGTCGGCAAGATCCGGCTCCGTGTCGATCAGCGAGAGGAAGCGTTTGAAGCCCGCAATGCCCTTGGGGTATGTTTCAATCACCGACGTAATCTTGTCGATCGGCCGGAAGAACACATTGATGAGCAGCAGGAAGCTGACAAATCCGCCATAGCTCAGCTCTCCCGATATGACGAACCATGTTCCTGCCATCATGACGATGAGCTGTACCAGGCGCGTGCTGAAATAGCTGAGTGCGATGCCTGCCGTCATATAGGCGTAGCCGTCGAGCTTGGTCGCCTTGTAGTCGTCATTGTCGCTGGCAAACAGCTGGCTCTCGTATTTCTCGTTGGCAAAGGCCTTGACCACGCGGATGCCGCCGACGGTCTCCTGCATGCGGGTGTTGAAATTGCCGACCTTGCCGAACAGGCTGCGTGAGTTGAGCGTCATCTTCGAGCCGTAACGGCTGACTAGCCAGGTCATAAACGGCACGATCGTCGTCGTCAGCAGTGCGAGCTTCCAATGGACGCTGAACATCAGCAGGAAGGCGCCGATGAAGGTCATGATCGCGATGAACAGGTCTTCTGGCCCGTGGTGAGCGATCTCGCCCACTTCCTCGAGATCCTTGGTGACATGCGTGATCAGATGTCCGGTCCGGTTGTTGTCGAAATAGCGGAAGGACAGCTTCTGGATATGGTCGAAGGCCTGGCGGCGCATGTCGGACTCGATCGAGATGCCGAGCGCATGGCCCCAATAGTTGACGATGGCCGAGAGGCCGGTGTTGAGCGCATAGACGACGAGCAGAAGCGCAGCCGTTCCGAAGATCAGGCCCCAGTCTTGGCCCGGTAACAGCTTATCGATGAAGAGCTTGATCGCGAGAGGGAAACCGAGCTCCAGCAGGCCTGCGAGCACGGCGCAGCCGAAATCGAGGAAAAACAGCTTTTTATAGCGTGCATAATAGGAAAAGAAGCGACGAAGCATGTATGCCCTCCATGGGCACCAAGACGATAGGAATGGACGAGAGCGGACCGAGGCGCAGCCTGAATTCGGTGCTGCCGGTCAGCGTCAATGAGTACGGAAATTTCTCATCTGGCGATCCTCCTGCTTGAGTCGCGAGAATTGATATAATCCACGCGTGCATAGCTGTCATCCCCTTAAACGATGGATGACATACCCTTGGAACGAGCGTTGAGTGAGGTCGTCTATGGCTGGTCTGGCGCTTGGGACATGTCGATGCGCGCCATGACCTCGGCGCGCGTCGGGGCGCCCGATCGTCCACCGAACACTTCACATTTCATAGCCGCCGCAATCGAAGATAGCCGGATTGCGTCCGTTGGTGGTTTCCCCTCCGCAACGGCAAGGGCAAAGGCGCCATGAAAGATATCGCCAGCGGCCAACGTGTCCATGGCCCTAATGCGAATTGTCGGGCTGTGTCTGACGAGATCGCTTTGATCATCAAACCAGAAGCTGCCGGCAGCCCCGGCTGTCACGCAAATAAATGCATGGCTGAATTTTTGCTTCAGGAGGCGTGTCATGTCGACGAAGTCGGTAACGCCGGCGAGCCGTTGGGCGGCAGGTTCGGAAAAGACGATATGGGTTGCTTCCGGCGCTAGCTGTTCGATCACGCCGTCCGGCGCCACGTCGCCATCGAGGATGGCCGGTTTGCCGAGGCCACGCGCCGTTCGCAAAACCTGGAGTGCCAGCGAAGGCCAGCGCACGTCGACGAGTACTGCGTCGAAACCGGCGATATCGTCACTTGCAAAGTCTTTGATGCCGTGATGCAGTTTCGGATCGTAGAAGGGAACGATCAGCCTTTCGCCGTGGTCGTCGACGAGGATGGTCGATACGGCTGAGCGGGCGCCTTCGACACGCAGCATGCCGTCCGTGACGATGCCCGCGTCAGTCAGATCACGGATGATCCGCTCGCCGGTTTCGTCGCTGCCGACTGCCCCCCAAAGGCTTGCTCGCCCGCCAAGCCGAGCAACGGCATAGGCCGCGCTCGAGGCCATGCCCTCGGCGATCTGCAGCATCTCATACGGCAGGACCTTGCCCTCGCCGGAGGGGAGCGTGCGAACGCGAAACAGCGTGTCGAGGACAGCAGCGCCGACGCAAAGGACATGCTTTGGAGCGCCCGCTGGCGGATCGTAAATGGAAGAAGGGGTCAAAGCCGCTTTCCGCTTGTCTTCATGAATAGGATGTTCTGGAACGAGAAAGCCGCGTCATTTCACGGCGCCGGCGGTCAGGCCTGCGATGATCTGGCGCTGAGCGAACATCGTCAGCACGAGGACCGGCAAGGTCACGATCAACGCAGCTGCCGCAAGCGGCCCCCAGCTTACCTGCTCGAAGGAGAGCATATTGTAGACCGCGACCGGTAGCGTGCGGGTCTCGCGGCTGGCGAGCACGATGCCGAAGACGAAGTTGTTCCAGGAGAAGATGACGGAGAGGATGAAGGCAACGACGATGCCGGGTCGCGCGAT
>NZ_JAELTU010000248.1 GCF_016429015.1 Rhizobium sp. ASV20 | reverse complement strand
GGTTATCGCCGCCGGCCTCCGACTGACGCCGCATACCGTCCAGCCGTTTCAGGATTTCGCGGTTGAAGACGCTCAAGCCTTCCCGCGCAAAACCTTTGAGTGCAAGGCGAGCCATGCGCTCATCCCATCCGTATTTCAGGGACAGGTTTGCCGCTTCCGTCTCAATCGCGCGCTCGAAAGCACTTTGCATGAGGGCGATGGCATCGCGTCCGCCTTGGTCGACTTCGGCGACGATGGTCAATTCGCTCCGTCGCTCGGCGAGGTCCATTTCCTTTAGTTCGGCTTCCGCTTGCGACTTTCGCGCCGCACCATCCGATTGTGTGCCCTTGAAGCGGGAAGTCATCATGTGCGCAGCCGAGGCCGGCGCGGCACCCATGCTGGGCAACGAAGCAACCGGCGTCTTGAGCCGAACATTCTCGCTGCGATGGGCAATGAGCGCGACAAAATCAACAAGGTTCGATTTGCCATCTGCCTTGAGCGGTAGGGCTTCGGCATGCTGCTTGAGATACCGCGAAAGCGATGATCGGTCGATCTTGTCGCCGGCTTGCGTAAGGCGGGCGGCGGCTTCCGTGATCGAAATCCATTCCTCGTCCATGTGTGCCATCCGTGCGTTAACACGTGTATTGCACGTGTATCCGTGTACCGCTTTTTGAAAGTGCTACTGGCGAAATCGCGCAGTCCCCCAGGCCCGTCCATGGTGAAGGTCGTCTAACCGGTCCCTGAATGGGGGGTGGGGGGGTGCCCGGTCGGGCGGGTCGAGGGAGTCGGAGGGGTCAGGGGACCAGCTTGTTCAAGGCGGCTTCGACCCGTTCCTTAAGCAATGGCGCTGCGATCCGATGGAATGCCGCCGACGTGGCACCTGTCGTCATCTCTTTCGGGATAAACACCCCGGAGCGCGCGAAGGTGATCTTTGTTCCCGACCGGTTCAAGCGATAGTAGACGTGCCCGTTGAACCGCGGAACGTCCTTGCGGTCGGGGAAGTGACCACCTCGCATGAACGAACCCGGATAGAGCGTCGGCTTGCCAAAGGGTCTGGCCACCACGCCAGCCGGCGTTTCCTTCGGGCGCAGAAATTTCAACCGAATGTTTCCGCCCCGAGTGGTCATGTCATAGTACAGCTTACCGGGATGCGCCGTTGATGGGTTTCCGATCGCTCTGACAATCGTCGCACGCGGCAGGCCGGTTTGGTTTGTCAGCTCGCGAATGACGACTGTCTTCGCACGGTTGCCGACCTGATTGACGATACGCGGCAAGACCTTCGGGAAGCGCTCTTTCAGCTCACCCACCCGCCGGCCATATTCCGACAGGTTGCGGTCAACCCATTGCATGGTTAGCGCGGTCATCGACAAGCCCTACCTATGGAGAACAGAAAAGGCGATCCGCTTGGACCGCCTTCGATACGATGATGATTTGGCAATGCAGTAGCACCGGGCTTGAATCGATACCTTCAACAAGGCCATTCAAGCAGGGTCCGACTGGTTTACCCACGCGGAGGCTCTTGCCTCACTTCCGGCCCGTTCTTGTCGGGCGGGTCAAACGCTAACCGAGATCGTCAGATCAACCTGCCCCTTCATAGTCACAGCTTTTCGAGCAATGCAAGAGGGGTGCGCTTAAGGTTATGCCACTGCCCATGGACGCAAACCGTGATGTCGGCATGCAACATAATCGGGCTATCGTTGCGATTGAGGCGCATAGAGTGGAGCTTCTGAATTGTTCCCTCAATCCCCTTAAACGGCCCGAAGCAGAACAGCACACGGTCGCCAAGGATGAACTCAACATCAGCGGCGGCGCGCAACTCCTGATCTGTCAAAGCGATGAATCGGTTGACATCTTCCTGTGATACACGCCACGGCTTTTCACACCCGCCAACGATATCGACCACACCCTTCACCTGCCGCAAGCCAACGAAAGCGGCGGGCGACGGAACGACTTTGACCAAGAGATAACCAGCGAGCAACGGCGTCTTCTCCGCCTCCGAAACGCGTCCGCGTTTGTAGGTTCTCTGTCCCGGCACCATCGGAAATGCAGTGACGATTTTTTCGTCATCCAACAGCTTTTTCACAACCAGCTCACGATTTTCAGAGGTCTGGATCGCAAACCATGCCGCCTTATCGTGGAACAGCGGGTGTGATTGGGATGCCATGGCGAGCATGTTCGCCTTGATTCGCTTGCGCGACACGACGCGATCAAGCACCGGATCAAACTGCGAAGAGCTATAGAGGGTAGGATCAACTGACTTGCAGGCCGGATAGGTCTTCACGTTATGCATCATTGGATGCGTCCCTCGTTGATGGAAGAAAGGAAAGCGGAGAGCGCGGCAGCTACAGCCGCGCCCATATCGTCCGCCGCATCTTCGACGGGCGGGAAGTAGACCCATTCGGGCGCATACTCGATGAAAGGCCAGCCATTGCGCTCGTGAAGCGCCTTCCAAGCAGCGAATAAGTCGCTGTCTCGGTGCACCTGCCGAAAGTCACGAACGAACGGAAGCAGGGCAAGCGACGTGGTGAAAGGCTCGTGTCTCCTAGCCAGATCACGCATGGAGCTAACCAACGGCCAACCGTTCTCCCGACGCTTCTCGCGCACAAGCTGCTCACGAGAAATTGCGCCGCTGGCGATGCGCCGCTCATCAAACACCGTGAGATGCAACGCTCCTGTCGGTTCCTTCGACAACGCCTCAAGGCGCGTTCCCATCCAGAGCTTGCCGCAAGGCTTCGCAACGCCGTGGGTCTTCTCGGGCGTTGCCAGCAAGTGTTCCGGTAGGTCACGCCAATGCCGGCCCTTGAGGAAGACGGCAGCCGCCGTCTGGTCGGAAGGCTTGACCCACCGAAGATAGGCGGAAGTCCGTTCGATGCACTCGGTACGTTCGTCTGCCGAGAGGGCGAACCATGCGTTTCGAGCGTAGTCGACATCACCCTTCTTCCAAGTTGCAAACCAAAGGGTGAAGGCAACCTCAATCTTTTTCCGGTCAACCTTTTTCAAGCCCTCCCCTTCCGCGCCAGCGGTTGAGGGAGAGTTTTCTGGAATGTTAGCTGGAAGAATCTTATCTTGGTGGAGCTGCTCCACCACCTTCATGGCGTCATTTCCACCAGCTTCGGGAACCATTTCCACCACCTTTGCGGCGGAACGTGGTGGAACGGTTCCACCACCTTGCGCACATTCGGAGGTGTCGGAAGGTGGTGGATAGGCTCCACCGCCTTCATCTTCGGAAGTGGCGGCGACATTGCCGGCAAGATCGCGGCCCGGCCAACGCGCGACGTATTCGTTGCGCTTCCACTTCTGTCCGCGAAAGCCGTGCTGCGTCACCTCGATCCAACCGTTCTCTTCGGCGATATCGAGGTGCTTCAACACGGTTTTCTTGTCGAGGCCGGTTAGCTCGACAAGCTCAGAGATCGGCGGATAGCAAGAGCTACCGGTTGCATCCATTTTCAAGCCAAGCGTATGCAGCACAAGCCGCGTGGTCGGCGGCAGGCCGGACTTTCCAATCGCGTGCCGCCACGACCACGCGCGAGACGTTGCACCGTGATCCGGTTCAATCACTGTCCACCCCCTTTGCGCACTATGTCGCGCAGGAAGGCGCGCACGGCCTGCACACTGAGGGCGACCGTTTGAGGCAGTCCGCCGTCTGGCAAGCGGGTGGCATTGATGGCCGCATACTCGACATCGAAGGCATGCACGCCGGTCGTGAAGCGGGTTTCCATGAGGATACGGCGGATTGAGCTGCTATCGCGGCAGATCACGCCCGCCGGCACGCGCAAGAGCCAATCCGCGCGCTGCGCATCGGTTTGGCAGTCCGCTAGCTCTTCGACTATGGGCAGCAAGGCGGTCATCGGCCCACCTCACGCTCTACCTTGCGAGCAAGGGCACGATAGGCATCCATCTGCTTGCAGAGATCGGCATGGGCGAGCTTTTGCAATTCCGCAGCCTTCGCCGCGTCGGCGCAGAGTACCGCGTAGCCCTTGAAGGCGGCTTCGATTTGCGCCATGCCGGCAAGTATCTCGTCAAACAGCGGATTGGATGCCGCCGGCCCAAAGAAATGCTCACGGGTCTGCACAACCCAATCGCGCGGCACGCCCAAATCCTTGGCAACGGCGGCATCAGTCCAGGGCGACTTATAGGCGTCCTTGCCATAGACCTCGTCCAGCTTGTCATGAACAATCCGGCGATCCTCGCGCGTCATCTCACGCGGCTTTTCGGCGCTGGTCGGTGCGGGAGTATTAGCCATGACTGTCGTTCCTTTGCGTTTGGCCGGGCTGGCGTGGAGCGGGCAAAAATCCTTGCGCGGGCCGTTGCCGACCACCCATCCCTTGTTCTGGAAATGCTGAATTGCCGCGCCGGGCGGCTTGCGGCTTGCCCCTGTCTGAAAGGGGAAGTAGGCGACGGCATCGCAGCACGCGCATGTGATTTTCATCGCCTTGACGGACTTGTCCCCGTAGGGAATCGACTCTTCTGGAAATTCGCGCTCGCTCATTTGCCCCTGCCTGTCGCCCACACTTCGAAGTCCGCGCGCAGATCGAGAAAGGCCGTCTGCGCGCGCTCTTCGGTGTTGAGCTGTCTTTTGCTGGTAATGCGGAGCAGCTTTTTCAAAATGCCGTCCGCGTGTTCCTTGTTATGAATCGCCCGGCTACCGTCCCGCCGCTCAAGGAAGCGGTGAAACAGCTTTTCATTGCAGAGCATCGCGGCGTTCGCGGCGAAATCACCCTCGCGCAAACCGCCAGATTCGCGGGTGATGGGTTGCCCCTGCCGCAAGGCGACGATGGCGCGGCGCCGAAGCTCCAAAAACAGCACCACGTTTTCAAGCGCGCCGCTGATCAGCTCGATATCTTCGGGCAGAGCTTCGGCATGAAGGGTGCAAAGCACGGCATTTTCGCCGGTTGTCCGGCGCGCGACGATCCGTGTTGCGCCGCCTTCCGTATCGATGGACCACACGTCGCCCCTGCAAAAGGTGGCGATGTCGGTCAATCGGGAAACCCGTGTTCTCTCGCGCTGGCGAGCGGCTTGCGCTGGCGTCGTCATTCGCAGGCCCCCCACTGATTGCAGGAGGTGTTAAATTCGGCCTGCATGAGCGCGAGGCCGTCGTATTGAAGCCCTCCACGGGAAGTTTTCGACCATTCTACGCGGGCGCGAATACCAACACGTCCGGGAGACCAATCGTAATCGTCCCGCTCCCAACCTTTCGAAATCAAAGGATCATCGGTAATGTTGAAGAAGGTCATTTGACCCTTCTTGCTAACCTCCGAGACAAGAGCTTCCCATTCCTCAATTCTGTCCACGTGATCCGGGAAGCGCGTTGCAATCACACGCATTTCGCTCTTGGTGCACATGACGCAAGGAAAGCACCCGACCCGGCCCATGCCGGCGTCGTAAAGCGGGTTCCAAGCGAGGGAGTGTTTGCGATGATAGGCAAACACCTCATCTTCGGTCCATTTGATGAGGGGACGGTACGCGTAAGCTAGCCAATCCTCTCCCAACCGCCGCAAGCTCGCGGGCATTGAATACGGAACCGCGTTGATGCGCTGCAAGCGAGGGAGTCCGGAGCGCGCTAAGCTTTCCTCGTGGCGAACCCCCTGCCAAGAAACCAGCGTCAACCCATGTTCAAGAATAGGGCGCTGAACGCACTCGAACATCGGCGCTAGCTTTAGCTCGTCAGTGCAGAAACGGGTCTTTGACGAAGGAAATCGGGTCTTCCAAAGGCAAAGGTCTAAGAATGGGTTTCCGGTCGGTTGCAACAGCGCGATGGCACGTTCAACTTTTGAAGAAGCCACACCCTCCCGCGCCCACACGTGAGCCACATATTCACGCTTTCTTGCCAGCTTCGCCGAAAAGTCCGCCTTCACCCATTCGATCGCCGGCCCGCCCGTTCGCCCAGGCAGCTCGCGCACAAAGTCGTATGTCCATTCATGCTCATTGCCGGTGTCAGCAAAGACAGCTCTAAATGGCAATCCGCGCTCCATGGCGCGCAGATAAAGGGCAGTCGAGTCCTTACCCCCTGAAACAGAAACGACATGCGAGAACGTCATGCCGCCTCGCTTTCGACCACGACCGAGCTTTCAGCCGGCATGTGGTCTTTCCAGTCGACGCGGCGGATGACAGTGCTGTCGCCGTAGCTGCCGTCGTCCTGCATTTCCCACACGAACCACGCCGTATTCATGCGGCTGCTGGCCTTTTTGCCCTCCCATCCGTCGCGGTGCATCATCGGTAAACGCCGCTTGAAGACGTGGACGCGAGCCGGCGGGCAATCGTCCATGACAAAATTGCGGTCCTCATCCTCAAAGCCGCAGAGGAAATTGAGGTTGAGCAAGAGCGCCATCTTGCGCGGTCGAAAGACCCGCAAGGCATGGGCAATAAAGGCATTGACCAACTCGCCATAGGGCGGGTTCGTCACGATGTCGTAAGACCCGCTTTCCGGCGGCTGCGAGGTCAGGAAGTCTTGAACGGCCTGCAACTCGCCGTGCTGGTCCGCCGTGCCGTAATCGACCAGATCGGCGAGAACGACGCCATAACCGGCGCTTTCAAGCATTCGGGAAATCGCGCCGCGTCCGCAGGAAGGCTCAAGCACGGTGACGGTGAAGGTTTCGAGCGCAAGCAGCGTATGCATTGCTTCCGCAGGCGTCTCATAGAGGTTGTTACCGCGCTCTTCCTTCGTCGCCGTCGAGGTGCCCACGGATGCGCGCAGATTGGCGCGCGTCGGCTCCAGCCCGGCGGATAGCCGCGCCTGAATAGCACGCTCGACAATGCCCGGCTCGCGATGTTCCGCCGCCGCCAGCTTTCGAGCTGAATGGATTTCCTTGCGCGACAGGCCGGTTTCTTCCGAGGTAAAACCGTTTCCATCGGAAACGGTTTTCGGGCGACCACCCTTCGACGCCTGCCCGGAAGCTTGCGCCTCATCCCACTTGTCAGCGATGAGGATTTTCGCCCGCGTCTCGATCAACAGCGCGTCCGCCTGCATGCGGCGGGCTTTGGCGATCAGCTTTTCAGTCGCGCCGACCTGCTCGGCGAATTGCGCCGCCGACTTTGCCGTTGCATAAGCAACCGAGGCAACAATGCGGGCGTTGACGATATCGCCCTCGTCCAGCAGCGCCCGCGCCCGTTCGACAGTCGCAACAAGGCCCGAGGCATCCGCAGAAGGCAGGATATCCGGCAAATTATTCGGGATATCCGCAGAAGTAGGCAGATCGGCCGGCTCTGCTATCCCTTGCAGCATCGCCAGTATGTCGCGGGCGCGGTCGGTCGGATAGTACGTCTTGCCATCTTTCTTGTCGCGCGTGAGATATCCGTTGCCAACGGCATTGTTTGCCGCCGTCACCTGTCTTGGCTCGGTAGCCTTCACGACGCCTTCGCTAACCGCCGTCGTAATCAGGGCGAGCGCGTTCGGGCCGGGCTTGGGAAGTTTGACGGATGAGTAAGCGGGCATCAGTTCGCCCTCATCAATCGGTCAAGAAACGTCTGCCCCAAGCCTGTCAGCTTCACGGTGCGCTCATCTTCCCGAATGTGGAGATAGCCGCAACGGCGGCATTCCTGCGCAAGACGCTGGCGAACCGGATCATGGGCAACATCGACGCGCCCGCCCGAGAACTGCACCTCACGCAGAAAACCCCTTGCACGTTCGGACAAGGGGCGGGACATTAATTCATCAATGGCTGCATCGGTTTGAGGCTTCATTGTCCGCCTCCGACCACATGGAAGCCGACCTTCTGTCCGCCGAGCGCCTTGACGTTGGCGAGCGCCTTGCGATATTCCGCGATGACGATTTCCAGTTCCGCCGCATCCCGGTCCATCTTGGTCGCTTCCGCAGGCGTCACGACCAGATCGGCGATTGCAACGGCTCCGCCTGAAATCATGTCGCCGGCCTTGCGCACCGCGTCGGAGTAGGCGGCAATCAGGCTGTAATCGGCCCCGCGCTGGCCTTCCGGCTCGACCAGCCGCTTGCCGTGAAGCTCTGCCATCGCCGAGGTAACGACCTGCACGCCACAATCCGATTCCAGGGCGTAAACAGCGTGCAACGGCATCATTTCCGGGTCCGTCGCATTGTTCATGCGCCCGATATGGCTTTTCGAGATCGAAGAGATTTCCGCAGCACGCTCGATACCGCCGACAAGCCGGATGAGATCGCGCTGTGCTGCTTTGATGCGGTGAAACCAGGCAGTTTGAATCATGAGACAAAGCCTTTCCCGCGCCGGGAAATTCCCGGCGTTATTCCCGTGGTGGGAAATGATCGAAGATGAGAAATTCAGGGCGTTACGAAGCTACGGAGGCCCACATGCAAAACGAGATTTCCCCGCGCCGGGCGACAGACAAGAGAGCGCCGCGGCGCGGGGTGCAGCAGGCCGGGAGGATTGGCCGCGCAAACGGTGAAAGAGGCCGGTCACTCTGCGGCCTCCTGAAATTGAGATGCAGTCACGAACGAGCGCACGATAGAGCTTGCCGTCAGGCATCCTCCCGAGGTGTCTTCCATGCGAACTAGCAGTGATGGGCGCGGCAGGACACGGCACGCCTCCCATTTGGAAACCATCCCCTTAGTCGCACCAACGCGCTTCCCGAACGCATCTTGCGTCAGGTTATGTTC
>NZ_JAELTU010000247.1 GCF_016429015.1 Rhizobium sp. ASV20 | reverse complement strand
GGGTGGCACCATCAGCATTCACGAGGTCTTCCTGCAGGTCGAAGGACATGCTCTGCGCATGCCGCTGGAAGCATTGCATGAAGCGCTACCCGAATGTCCGGTGTTCTCCAATCTTCTGGCCCGCTTCATTCAAACATTTGCATCGCAGATTTCCTATACGGCCTTGTGTAACGTCTCCTGCCAGGTCGACGAGCGCCTCGCTCGATGGCTTTTGATGTGCCACGACCGGGTCGACGGGGATGAGATCGTTTTGACGCACGAGTTCATTTCCTCGATGTTAAGTGTCCGCCGGCCGAGCATCACCACAGCATTACATATACTCGAGGGCAGAAAGCTCGTCCGGGCCGAACGTGGCCGTATCACCATCCGGGACCGAAAGGGTCTCGAAGAATTTGCGGGAGGCTTCTATGGGAAGCCGGAAGAAGAATATCGCCGCCTGATCGGCGACTTCTGACCGCGGCTATTTCAAGTGGTCCCGCACCACCGCGCGAAATGAAATGGAAAACTGAAGATCACCAGCGCCATTGCAAACCTCGATATGCTCGTCCGGGATTGGTTGTCCGCCCTTGATGCGCGCCGCCACCAGTTCCTGGACGGCTTTCACGGCATTCGAGCGCGCATCGTCGACACTTGCGAACTCGTCACCCTCACTGTCGCGAACCAGATCGCCGTTGCGGCGAAGATGAAAAAAATAGCGTGTCATGTTCGTCGCTTCATGCGTTGTACCCAATCGCAGCGCCTATGTTGCCTCCCCGGCCTCGTCCATCAAAACAGATCCTTCATTAAGCGCTTATACTCCTCCTCCGGCTTGCCGTAGGCATCGTGGGCGAACTCCTCAAGTGCAGGCCTGTTGCGAATAGTGATGTTGCCGCGCTCCGCTTTGATGAAGCCATTTCCTTCGAGCACGTGCAGCGAGGTCGTCACACTTGGACGACGCACGGCCAACATCAGCGAAATGAAGTCATGGGTAAGGGCAAGCTCGTTGCCCGGAACGCGGTCGTGACACATCAGCAACCATCGCGCCAAACGCTCGCTGACCTCATGAAGTGCGTTCGAAATCGCGGTATATGCCAACTGGACGGCAAATGCCTCGATGGATCGGATCATGAGCTTGTTGAGGTTTCTGTTGTCATTCATCAGCCTGCGAAAGGAGGAATATCGCATCCGATAGGCTTCGGCATCGATCTGGACGATGACGTCGTGGGCATTGAATTCCGTTCCCGCCACCGCCGACGTTGGCACATAGCCATCAAAACCGAAGACACCTGCCTCGGCGCTGCGGCCTTCGGGGGTGGTTGCCACGATGGTGCCGATACCCGACGTCAGAAAATAGACGTAATCGATCGCCTCGCCGGCTTCTCCGAGCAGTGTTCCGCGCGGAAGGACAACATGCTCAAGTTCAGCCGCGACCAGCTGGAAATCGGCAGCCGGCAGCACCGATAAAAGCTTGTTCTGAACCTCTGACTGTTGGGGAGCGGACATAACAACGCTTCCTCCTGATTGTGAGAGAGCATGAAAAGCCCTCGCCGTCCGTTGCAGGCTAGTTTGCGGACCGGATAAGGCTACTCCTCTTCAAGCGATGCCACAACAACGGTACGCCAGCAGACCAAGCCATACTCGTGACGATCAATCGTTTCGCGGCTTAGTCGTGATCTCTTTCAGATCCGGGAAAAACGCCTGATCTGCGTCAGGGCGCTCCAGCCGCAACGCGCCAGACCGTATTGCCGACATCATCGGCAATCAACAACGCTCCGGACTTGTCGAGTGCCAGGCCGACGGGTCTTCCGCGCGCCTCATTCTGGTCATTGAGGAAGCCTGTAACGATGTCCAATGGCATTCCGCTCGGCCGGCCACCGGAAAACGGCACGAATACGACCTTGTAGCCGTTGAAGGTCGAGCGGTTCCAGCTGCCATGTTCGCCAACAAAGGCACCGCCACGATAGGGCGGCGGCATTGAACCGCTTTCGAAGGCCATGCCGAGCGGCGCGACATGCGACCCAAGGGCATAGTCGGGTGCGATGGCTTTTGCGACAAGGTCCGGCCGCTGTGGCATGACGCGAGGATCGATATTTTGCCCGAAGTAACTATAAGGCCAGCCGTAAAAGCCGCCATCCTTCACCGAGGTTATGTAGTCGGGAACCAGGTTGGGGCCGAGCTCGTCGCGTTCGTTGACGACGGCCCAGAGCGCGTGTGTTTGAGGCTCCCAGGACAAGCCGTTCGGATTTCTCAAGCCATCGGCGAAAATACGGTGGCGGCCAGTCGCCCGCTCCACCTCCCAGATCGAAGCGCGATCCATTTCGGCCTGTATCCCGTTTTCGGTAATGTTGCTGTTCGATCCGACGCCGACATAGAGCAGCGTTCCGTCCGGGCTGGCGAGAAGGCTCTTTGTCCAATGATGATCGATGGGGCCGCCTGGAAGGTCTGTCAGCTTGGTTCCAGGGTCCGTGATGCGCGTTTCTCCGCTCTTGTATGGATAACGCATGATCTTGTCTGTTTCGGCGATGTAGAGGTCGCTGCCGATGAGAGCGACACCGAAGGGAGAGTCGAGGTGATCCAGAAAGACGGTCTTTGTGTCCGCGACGCCGTCACCATTTAAATCCCTGAGCAGGCTTATCCGGTTGCTCCCGCCGTTACTGCCAGCCGACGTCGCCATGGATTCGATCCAGCCCATGATGAGATCCTTCGGCCGTTTGATCGAGGCGCTCGGAGGCGCAACGGACTCCACCGCTAGAATGTCTCCATTTGGCAATGTATAGATCGAACGAGGGTGCTGCAGGCCTGTCGCGAATGCCTGGATCTGCAAACCCTTCGCCACCTCGGGCTTTTCATCGGTCTTCCAGCCGACGACCCTGGCGACATGCATGGGTGGAACGAGATATTGGGACTGTGCCAGAAGCACCGGGTTAGGGCCGATCTGCGCCGTTGGCGCCGGATCATCCTGCCCGCAGCCGGAAAGACCGAGGATCAAGGAGCAGACCATGGCGATGCGTAGCCTGGCGATCTTCTGGGCGCCCCTCATTGCTTTTCTCCTACGCGCTGAAAATAGACCACCGTCCATCCCATCCAGCAGGTAAAGAGGATGACAATGAAGGTCGCAAAGGATAGCGCAACGCCCAGGGGGACGACGGAGGTCCACGCGTCGCGACTGTGAACAAGGTTGTTGACAAAAGAGATTGTCAGAATGACCAGGCTTCCGATCAGGTAGGGTAGGATCGGGCCCTGAATGCTGGAGAAGCGGCGGCAAAAAAATGCGAGAGCGCCGGTGAGCAGGGTGAAAAGAGCGAGAGCCAAGCCGACGGCCAGGAGCCAGGCTGACGCATCGGCCCACATCATGTCCGCCGTCCGCCAATAGGCTAGGTCGGTTATGAGCGCACCGACAAAACAAGCTACCGGAAACGGAGCGAGCATGATGTGCAAGGGACGATACGCATAACGGGCTGGCGCCCCGAGATCTTGATCGGTCATATGGAATATATCCCGGCAGAAACGAATGAACACCTTTCGAACCCCGACGAATGCGGTTTGTTCCAGCCCTTTGGCGGCAAGAGGCCCAGCATCTGCGATGGCCTGAACATGTCTCTTCGCAGCCGAGACCTATTTGCCGGTCAACTGCGCCGGATAACCCGTGGGGTTGAGGTGAAGGGTCAGACCTGACGAAGTGCGAATATTTTTCGTACCACGACGTCACAATGACCTCATCGCACCGTCATCGGTCATGTTGACTTGCAGCCAACGATTTGGATTCTTGTGCTCTCGAATTCAAGGGATCAAAGAGGATCGTTTCGCGGGCTATTCTCCGTCCACAACTTCATCCGAACATCGATCGGATTCGGTGCCAGAGAGTTGGGCGTTGTGCAGGCGGCAGGTTCTATTTTCTAAAGTACGCCGATCACGTCGGGCGCCTGCGACATCGCGCCTCACGCTAATGCCGAGTTTGACAGAAGCGATAGAACGGCAGATGCCCTTTACAGCAACGGCCGGGCCGGTTCAGTCGAAGGGGTTATCAAGATATACCCGATCTACCAGTTTTAGGCTTCGGTCCGGCTGAAGAATATAGGTCTCGCGGACCCGCTCTCCCCATTGATCGGTAAATATGTGGGGAACAAGGCTTCCGATCGGCGATTTTTGCAGGCGTTGCCTTGGTTGACCACCATAGGTGATGCTTCCAGGGATAGGCTTAAGCCCACCACCACCGTCTCCACCGGATTGGCAGCCAGCCAGCATGGCCGCCAAGATCGCCACCACCATTATTGTTTTCATCGCCCGCTCCAATGCTGCTACGGTGCACAAAACTCGCTTGAAGGCACCAGGTTCCCGGCGATAAATGACCCGGAGCGAGAATGCATGGTGACCGGTATGCCAAGATCCTTCAAGGGCGCAGGCTCGATGCACCGCTCAATCGGAACAATTATAACCTCACTTGGTTTGTTCTCGATGTGAGGATGTGATGACTAACCGCGACATCATTGTTATCGGAGGATCGGCAGGATTCACCGGCCCGCTTAGGACCATCCTTTTTGCTCTGACGAGCAATCTTAAGGCGGCCGTAGTCGTGACGGTCCACGTGCCGGCGGCGAGTGACGGGATCCTCCGGTTAGCGTCGTCTGCATCGCTTCATTTGCCTGTCAAGCTTGCCACGAACGGCGAGCCCGTTCTCCCGGGCACGATTTATCTTGCTTCCGCTAACCGCCATCATCTCCTCATGGACAGAGTTGTGCTCGGCAACGGCCAGGAAGGCACGACAACGTCGTCATGATAACTGGGCCGGATGCATGGCTATTGGGAACAGGCGGCGGAAAACATGAGCCTTGCAATCCATGAGTTGACCAGCAACGCAGTCAAATACGGCGCCCTGTCAAAAGTCGGCTGAAAAAATCATGTCTCTTTCCACAATCATACCGATGAACAGGGCTAGAGCTTTCTGAAGCTTGTTTGGCGGGAGACAGGAATGACCGGATTGCCGATCAATCCGGCTCGACGCGGCTTTGAATCCGAACTGATTGAAAACGTATAGCCCTATCAATTCGGCGGCAGCGGCCGGCTCCAATTCAACGCGGAGGGAATAATCTGCACCATCGAACTGCCCCTTTCCGGGAAGATTAAGGCACACGGTGTGAGCCGCCAGACATAATGCGCGTCCCGCCCGGCGTCGGGACGCTCCTTAGCTCCAATTCATTCGAGAGGTGAGACAGATGAGCCAAAGCTACAGTCACGCCTTTTCGGGACGTCGGATTTTAATCGTGGAAGATGAATATCTTCTTGCGAACGAAACACGGCGCCAGTTGCTCAAGCTCGGTGCGATCGTCATCGGACCAACGCCAAGGGTGGACCGTGCTCTCGAATTGATCCAGGACGAGGTAATCGATGCGGCAATATTGGACGTTCACCTGGATGGGGAGATGGTATTTCCGGTGGCTGAGCGGCTCGAGGAGTTGCGTATTCCTTACGTCTTTGCCACCGGGTACGATCCGTCGATAATTCCCGGACATTTCCGTGGGTTTGCACTTTGCGACAAGCCGATCGAGATCGAGCGGATTGCTCAAGCTTTGTTCGCACCCCGGCGTCAGGATTGTTAGAGCTGCAGCATTGACACCGTCGCGGATGGAGTGAGTTACTGCCTGCGGCCCTCTTTCGGTTTCTCGCGATTCTGAGCATGCTGACCAGCACGGCGCACATGCGCCAAGGCGGAGATTTCCGCCACAGTGCGTTCGATATCCAGCGGCTTCATGTAGATTTTTCGCCCGAGAACTGACTACCGAGCACCGATTTTTCAAATCCGGTTGTAAAAACGAACGGAACTCCTCGCCTTGAGCGCTCTTCCGCCACCGGGAAAGCCATTCCATGCTTGATGCTGACATCGAGAACAGCGAAATCGATTTCCTCCGTTTCGGCGATTAGAGAGAGCCTGCACGATGGTGGGCGCCGGTCCGAGAATTGCCAGGTTGTGATCGGATAGCCATTGCGCGAGTTCGAAGGCGAGGAGATATTCGTCCTCGACGATCAAGGACAAATGGTTGTTCAGAGGTACTATCAATCATGTCATTCAAGATCCTAATTGCGTTTGACGCGGACCGTGGTGGCCCTCGGCATTTGCGAAAACATGCGCCTCCTGTGCAATTTCCCCTTTGATTACGCGCAGGTGATCCTTCCTGAGATCAAGGGTGGTATTGAACGTCTTCAGCAATTCCACCGCCTGTTCGCTCGGATGTCCGCTCGCCCGCAGCTTGTCGACTAGCGCTTCCTGCATCTGGACGAGCCTTTTGCGGCCGCGAACATGGCGCAGCGCCATTGCAAGCTCGTCGCGTGTGCGCATGGCTGCCTCCTGACGGAGAGGTTCAGGGCATCATGAACCTAGTGAGGACCCAAATGCAGCACGATCCACACACGGCTCATGAGAAAGGTCATATTTCGGTTGACGGTGATTGTCGTAGCGATGCTGACGATTTGGTCGACGGCAGAATTGACCCGCCCTCACGATCCATGGAAGTGCCCAATAGAGCTTTCGATCGCGCAGCCCCGGTTTCACTTGCGCGCGACGTTCTTATCGAAAGCTGCCTTCCGTTCATCCTCCAGGTCGTCTTCGGCGATGAGATCTTCGAGTGTTTCATCGTCATCCTCTCCCGCCAATTCATCTGTCGCCTGCAACCAATGGCGCGTTGCTGCTCCCTCCGGCCTGCCCTCGTCCTCCCAGATTTCATAGGCTCGCTGCCGGATCTGCTCATGCTTGTCGATACCCATTGTCTCCTCCTCATCAGGTTTCTCAGATCCCTGTCTAAACACTGGGGTCATGCCGCTCTGGCTATTGATCGCCCGATCCAGCGCCTCCTCAGCGCGGCCTTAACGCAGTCATTGTCAGACGACGACATTGGTTACCCGTCGGCGCTTGGGACGCCTTATCACATGCCGTTGGTCCTCGCCTTGTCGTCGGCAGCCTCTTCCACGCACTACGCCTCTTCCCCCAATAAAAACCGACCGAAGAACTACAAGTAGCGTCAAAGCTCGTTCCAACGCATGCGCTCGGGAACCGCGTCCCCGTCGCAGCCTGCATTAATGACTGCTATTACCGGTCGAGGAGACCCAGCTTTCGACCAGTCCCCCGGACGTTCCCTCGATGGGATCGCTCGTTGGCACGGGAAGCGAAGCAATCTTGATCAACATCTCGCCGGTCGCAGCCATTGTCTGAATGTCGGCATTTTGGCCGCGCGGATAAGCGCCAACGACCTTAAAGTCGGAAGAATTGCCGAGATTCTGGTGACCCGTCCCGGCGGGAAGGATCAAGCAGTCGCCTGCCGAGACCTCGATCGTTTGCCCCTCTGGTCCGCCGATCAACAGGAGAGCCGAACCGCCCGACACACCCAGCACCTCATGGGCGCCGCAATGGTAATGCTGATAGCTGAAAATGCCGTTCTTCCAGATACCGGTCCAGCCGTTTTTCAAAAACAGCTTTTCAAAATCGGCCGGCCCATGTTCGGCGTTTGAGACGTTTCGGTAGATCAAAACAGGCAACTGCCGGTTATTGGGCACCCAATCGCTTGGTGGAAAACTGACGGTCTCGGGTTTCATATGCACATGCCTTGTGTCAATCAAAGGCTCAATCGACCGAGGATTTTGCGGACTTGGATGCAGGCTCGTCCTTCTCGTCATTGATAGACGGAAGAAACGTCTCGACATCGCGCCTGTCTCGGTCAGATAGGGATGCAATATGCTCCGCCCAAAATCGCGCAGCTTCTGGCGGATCGCCACACCAATCACGCGAAGATGCGAGATTGTCATCTATCACTGCGATACGGCGACCGCCAAGGCGCAGGTATTCCTCGGCAAGGGCTTTCGATGCATTTTTCATCACACGTCTCCGGCTCCAGTACAATTCCTATAAACGGCCTTGATTGGGTTCTGGTTCCCGCAGGAAAGGCAAGTGCCCTGTCACAAAGCCAAACTCCGAAGTGTGGTTTCTCAGCCAGGGACGTGCCATTTCGGACTAAACCCAGCGCAGGAATAGCGATCACAAGGTAAAGCAATGAACAAAGGTCTGGAACAAAGATGCGCGCGCCTTGTTCGAGCATCTGCAAATCCACCTCTTAAGGAGACGACAATGTTTACCAAACTCATCGCAGCAACGATTCTTTCAATTGGTCTCGCATCCTCGGCCTTTGCGCAGACGAGCAACAATGGCTCCGGATCAAACACGGGCTCGAATGCGGGGTCATCGACGAACTCGAATTCGGGATCTGGCTCTGGCAACACAGGCACGAACGGGTCTTCAACAACTAACAATTCCCAGACTGGCACCAACGGTGGAGCTTCCAATGATGGTGGCAAGGCCAGTGATTGCAACGGAATGTCGACGACGAAGAATACAACCGCGCCGAAACAAGATCAGACGTCAAACCCTGCTGCCACGACGAACTGTCAGTGATCGGCAACGACGCCAGAATCTATTGTTCTCGATCTTGCATCAGTTTCGACTGACAATCTTTAAAATCCAAAGCTTGGTGTCCGAAAACAACAACAGCGGCAGCCGCTTTCGACATATATACACGATGAACATGAGAATTGTGTCTGAAC
>NZ_JAELTU010000246.1 GCF_016429015.1 Rhizobium sp. ASV20 | reverse complement strand
AACCGGAGCGGCCACTTTACCGCCCTGCTTCTCAAGAACCGCTTCCGTAATGGAGTTTGGAACACGCTTCGGTGTCTCGACCAGGCCGAGCACCGGCATGATGACGAGGAAGAACAGGAAGTAGAACAGCGTCGCGAACTGGGCAGCCGTGGTGTAGATGCCTTCCGCAGGCTGCGAACCGAGCCAGCCGAGCAAAATGGCATCGGCAACGAACAGCCAGAAGAACAGCTTGTACCACGGACGATAGACGGCCGAGCGAACCTTCGACGTATCGAGCCACGGCAGGAAGAACAGCACGATGATCGCGCCAAACATCGTCAACACGCCGCCGAGCTTGGAGTCGATCGGGCCGATGTTGAAGGTGATCGAGCGCAGCATCGCGTAGAATGGCAGGAAGTACCATTCCGGAACGATGTGAGCCGGCGTCTTCAGCGGGTTGGCCGGGATGTAGTTATCGGCGTGGCCGAGGAAATTCGGCAGGTAGAAGACGAAATAGGCGAAGACCAGCAGGAAGATGGAAACGCCAAGCGCATCCTTCAACGTCGCATAGGGCGTGAAGGGAACGGTATCGGTCTTCAGCTTGACCTCGACGCCGGTCGGGTTCGTCTGGCCGGTCACGTGCAGCGCCCAGATGTGCAGGATGACGACACCTGCGATCATGAACGGCAGCAGATAATGCAGCGAGAAGAAGCGGTTGAGCGTCGGATCGTCGACGGCGAAGCCGCCGAGCAGGAAGGTCTGGATCCAGTCGCCGACCCATGGGAAGGCGGAGAAGAAACCGGTGATGACGGTCGCGCCCCAGAAAGACATCTGGCCCCAGGGCAGAACGTAGCCCATGAAGGCTGTTGCCATCATCAGGAGATAGATGATCACACCGAGAATCCAGAGGATTTCGCGAGGCGCCTTGTAGGAGCCGTAGTAGAGGCCGCGCGCGATGTGGAGATAGACGGCAACGAAGAAGAAGGACGCGCCGTTGGCATGCATGTAGCGCAGTAGCCAGCCGTGATTGACGTCGCGGACGATCTTTTCGACCGAATTGAAGGCGATCGCCGTATTCGCCGCATAGTGCATGGCAAGCACGACGCCGGTCAGGATCTGCAGGACCAGCATGACGGCCAGCATGGCGCCGAACGTATAGGCATAGTTCAGATTGCGCGGGACCGGATAGGCGATGAAACTGTCATAGACCATACGCGGCAGCGGAAGCCGCGCGTCTACCCATTTTTCGAGCCCTGTCGATGGCTCGTAAGACGAATGACCACTCATGATTCAGCTCCCCCTCAACCGACCTTGATCTTCTTATCCGAAATGAACGCATATTGCGGTATGAAGAGGTTCTGCGGCGCAGGCCCATGGCGTATGCGACCGGCGGTATCATAGACCGAACCATGGCAGGGACAGAACCACCCGCCGTATTCCCCCGCCTGACCAAGCGGAATGCAACCGAGATGGGTGCAGACGCCAATCATGACGAGCCAGTTTTCCTTGCCCTCGCCCGCCGAACGGGCAACGTCGGTTGCCTGCGCATCAGCCGGAAGATTGGCATTGCGAGCGACCGGATCCTTCAGGTCCGAAAGCTGCGTACCCTTGGCGTCGTCGATTTCCTTTTGCGTGCGGTTACGAATGAAAACGGGCTTGCCGCGCCATTTCACCGTCAGTGACATGCCAGGCTCCAGGCTCGACACGTCGACTTCGATGGATGCAAGAGCAAGCGTCGATGCGTCCGGCCGCATCTGGTCGATAAACGGCCACGCGACCGAAACCGCGCCAACTGCGCCGGCCATACCTGTCGTCAAATAAAGGAAATCGCGGCGCGTAGGCTCGCCTGTGGATTCACCTGTCGTACTATGCTCGCTCAACGCTGCACATCCTCTTCCCGCAAAACCACGGTGAAACCGCGGTACCCCTCTCACTAACGGCGAATCAATGCGACCACAATTCCGCCATAGATTCCTCCGTAACCCGCTGCGTTCTAAGCTTGATCGCAAATTATGTCCAGCCTTGGCAAGCTTAGAGGGCACAATGTCGCGGCAAAACTGCGCTATTGCGTCGCAGAGCTGCAATGCACACGCTCCCATTTTAAGAATGGGAAGCTAAACTCATGAAAAATCAGAAAATTCACATCGCCCCGATTTTGCTACGCATCGCAAAATTGACAGCACTTTTTGTGCCGCAGCGCAGGAAATGTCGCGATAGTCGCGATTTTATCACTCCGCAGGGCTTAATTCTTACCTCTTAAAACCGAATGGATTTCCCCGGCAATTTGTGGAGGATTGTCGTCGGACCTTACGTCGTGAAAATATCGAAAAGCAGCACGAGAACGTCCCATGAGGCACACGGTTTATTGCGTTCTTTGCGTTCTCGCCACATTGGCTCTGGGCATCCTTGCGGCGCGCTATGTCGCCGATCTCTGGATACTGGCCTTTTTTGAAAGCCTGCAGACCCACATCAGTGCGTTGGCGATCATACTGGCGCTAATCGCATTCTTCTTCAAACGCCACTGGTACGCGATCTTTCTGACCGTGGCAGGCGCCGTCCTGCTGATCCATTCGGTGTTCATGCTACAGGAGTACGCTGCATCCTCTCTTGTCGCGTCGGCGGAGGCAGGTGGCGGGCATTTCAGGCTGCTATCCTTCAACATCGAGGACAGCAATTTTGAAAACGGCACTCGTATTGCCGACCTCATCGTCGGCTCCAATGCGGATGTCGTGGAAATCTTCGAGGCAGGACCGATTTTCTCGGATATGGATCGCATCCTCAAGGTCTATCCCCATCGCATCGGCTGCGGCGTGATGACTACGGATTGCGATTCTTTGATCCTGTCAAAAAGGCCGTTTCAGACCCAGATGATGCGCAGCCTCGGCAGCCTCTGGGACAATCGCTTCATTCTGGCCACCATCGACATGGATGGCCAGCCCGTGAATTTCGCCTCTGTTCATCTCAGCAAGCCCTATTTCGACGAGTTTCACCAAATCGAGCTTGGCCTCCTCGCAGCAGCCCTCGAGGATGTAAAGGGACCATTGCTTCTCGCCGGCGACTTCAACGCTTCAGTGATTGCGCCCGACATGCGTGACTTCCTCGCCACGACCGGTCTGCGCCATGCCTTCCCGGAGCCAGCGACCTGGCCGATCGCGGCAGGCGCCTATGGCATCACCATCGATCACGTCTTCGCCCGCGCTCCGCTGCGGCTGATATCCGTAAAGCAGATCCCGGACGCAATGGGCTCGAACCATTTTGGCTTGATGACGGAGTTCAGCGTCCCTCGCCATCAATAGCTATGGATTTCACGATTAACCGGGACGGCTGCGCTCAATCCGCGTCCGCAGCGATGAAACCACCCGACTGCCGCGCCCAAAGCTCGGAATAGAGACCGCCACGAGCAATCAGCTCTTCGTGGGTTCCCTCTTCGATGATCTCACCCTTGTCGATGACGATCAGTCGATCGAGCTTGGCAATGGTGGAAAGCCTGTGGGCGATCGCCAGAACGGTTTTGCCTTTCATCAACCCGTCGAGATTGGATTGCAGGACGGCTTCGGCCTCCGAATCCAGTGCTGACGTCGCCTCGTCAAGCACGAGGATGGGCGCATCCTTCAGCATCACGCGCGCAATCGCGATGCGCTGCCGCTGTCCGCCGGAGAGCTTGACACCACGCTCGCCCACATGGGCCGCATAGGCTGTACGCCCCTTCTGATCTTCAAGGGCTGTGATGAACCCATCCGCCTCCGCCTGTCGCGCCGCTTCCACCATCTGCTCATCACTGGCGTCCGGGCGGCCAAAGAGAATGTTGTCGCGAATGGATCGGTTGAGAAGAGCTGTATCCTGGGTCACCATGCCGATGGCGCCTCGCAATGACTCCTGCCGCACACCGGCAATGTCCTGCCCATCGATCAGGATGCGGCCGCCCTCGAGATCGTAAAAGCGCAGCAGCAGGTTGACGAGCGTCGTCTTGCCTGCCCCCGAGCGCCCGACGATACCGACCTTCTCGCCTGCGCGCACATTGAGCGAGAAATCATCGATAATGCCGCCGCCACGCCCGTAGTGGAAGGTTATGTTTTCGAAACGAATGTCCGAGCCGATGACCTTGAGATCCTTGGCCGCGGCCCGATCGACCAGCCCGATGGGTTCAGAAATCATCTCAGCCGAATTCTGGATCGTGCCGAGGTTGCGCATGATGGCATTGAATTGCGACATCATGCGACCGAAGAGCATATTCAGCCGCAGAACCATGCTGAGCGTGAAGGCAACGCCGCCGGTCGAAATCTCGCCCGCCAGCCAGAGATGCACGGCAAGCGCACCAATGGTGGTGATCATCACGCCCGAGAGCAGCGCAAGCGACGACCGCACGCCGGTCAGCAGCCGCGTAAACGGCATGACGGCGGCCTGGAAGCGGTCGAAACCCCGGCGGATATAATCGTCGTTCTGCTCTTCGCGCCCGAAGAGCTTCAAGGTCTGGATGTTGGCATAGGCGTCAACCATGCGCCCGTTCAGCATCGAGGATGCCTCAGCGGCATTGCGCGCATGTTGCCGGATGCGCGGAACGAAGTGGCGGGCCAGCAGGGAAAAGATGCAGATCCACACAGCAATCACCAGCGCCAGTCGCCAGTCGAGCCCGCCGACGAGCGCGATGGTGGAGGCGGCGTAGATGATGATGAACCAAACGACCTGCAGCAGCGACACGACAAGATCGCCCGTCGCCTGCCCGGCCGACCAGACCTTGGTGACGACGCGGCCGGAGAAATCATTCTGGAAGAATTCAACCGATTGCCTGGCGACATGCCGGTAGGCCTGCCAGCGCACGAGATTGAGAAAGCCTGGAACGACCACCTGCTCCTCGACCAGCGCGCCGAGGCTAACGATCACGAAGCGCACCACCAGCACCACGAAGACCATGCAGAGCAGAGCCGCACCATGGCCGGCAAGCAGCCCGCTCCACCCCTCACCCGGCTTCACCTTGTCGAGAATGTCGACCAGATGGCCGACGAACCAGAATAGCGCCGCCTCCAGCACCGCCACCGCGCCGCCAAGCGCCGCCATCGCCAGGAACGGACCCTTCGCCTGGCCGACATAATACCAGATGAAGGCACCAAGGGACCGTGGCGGCCGTAAATCGCCGCTGCGATAGTAGGGATCAATCCACGTTTCGAATAGGCGGAACACAGAGCGAATGAACATATGAGCGATATAGGGAATTTCAGCCGCCCCGGAAAGTAAAGGCAACCCGCCGCAAAGGTTACATTTTCGTTAGAATGCTGCATCGCGCTCTGTGATTGAACGGCGGCGTTGAGAAAGCGACCAAACCGCAATTTCATTCAAGACCGAAAGAAACGACGCTTCGATACTGCTTCAAACCATTATCGAGAGAGACATGCTCGCAATTTCGCTTCGCTCCACCGTGCAACATTCACACCCGCCGTCGCGCGCCGGCACCTGCGCCACATTAACCGGGCCAATCGGTTGCTTCGCAACACCGAAATATCACTCCGCCGTGAGGGCAATCGCATGAGCATGGAGTTTTTGATAACGACCTTCATCATCGTGGCGTCCCCCGGCACCGGGGCCATCTACACGCTCGCGGCCGGCTTATCGGGGGGCCCCAGGGCGAGCATGGTCGCCGCATTCGGATGCACTCTCGGCATCATCCCGCATTTGCTTGCTGCAATCAGTGGGCTCGCCGCACTTCTGCACACCAGCGCCCTGGCGTTTCAAGCCCTCAAATGGCTCGGTGTCGCCTATCTGCTCTACATGGCCTGGTCGATGTTTCGAGAACGAAGTGTTTTGCGCATCGACGGCACGCCATCCGACAAAAGCACGCGACAGGTGATTGGCTCGGCAATTCTCATCAACCTCCTCAATCCCAAATTGTCGATCTTCTTCTTCGCCTTCCTGCCGCAATTCGTGACGGCAGATCAGGCGAATCCGGTCACGTTGATGCTGAAGCTCAGCCTGATCTTCATGGCGCTCACCTTCATAGTCTTCACGGGGTACGGCGTGTTCGCCGCCTACCTGCGCCGCCACATCGTCTCGAATCCGATTGTTCAGTCCTGGATGCGCCGGAGCTTTGCGACTGCCTTCGGAGTGCTCGCGGCACAGCTTGCTCTTGCAAGCCGTTAGCTCGCAGCATCGACTGCCGGACGGCTTCGTTACTTCTAGACTTCCAGTAGAAAACAATCTCTCAGGGAAACAAAAACTGGGGCGCTGCCGCGCCCCAGTTGTTCAGTCCGTTATTGAGCAGCCGCTTCGGCCTCTTCATGATCGGCGAGGAAGCCACCGGACTGGCGGCTCCAGAGCTCGGCGTAGATGCCATCACCATGGGCCAGCTCCTGATGCGTGCCCATTTCGATGATCCGGCCCTTGTCGAGAACGATGAGCCGGTCCATCTCGGTCAACGTCGACAGCCGGTGGGCGATCGCGATCACCGTCTTGCCATGCATCAAAGCAAAGAGGTTTTCCTGGATCGCCGCTTCCACTTCTGAATCGAGCGCCGAGGTTGCCTCGTCCAGCACCAGGATCGGCGCATCCTTCAGGAAGACGCGGGCGATCGCAATACGTTGCCTCTGACCGCCCGACAACTTGACGCCCCGTTCGCCGACCTGCGCATCGAGCCCCGTGCGGCCATGCATGTCGACCAGGCCTTCGATGAACTCCCAGGCATTTGCACGCTTGGCCGCCCGGATAACCTCCTCGTCGGTCGCATCGGGGCGACCATAGGCGATGTTGTCGCGGATCGAGCGATGCAGCAGCGACGTATCCTGCGTCACGACGCCGATCATCGAACGAAGGCTATCCTGCGTGACGCCTGCGATGTCGTGACCGTCGATGGTGATCCGGCCGCCCTCCAGATCGTAGAAGCGCAGCAACAGGTTCATCAGGGTCGTCTTGCCGGCACCGGAGCGGCCGACCAGACCAACCTTTTCGCCCGCCCGGATATCGAGGGACAGGTCTTCCATGACACCCTTCGCCTTGCCGTAATGGAAGCGAATGTGATCGAACCGGATAGCGCCCTGCTTGGCAACGATCGGCGAGGCAGCTGGCTTGTCAACGATATCGTGCGGCTTCGTCATCATCCCCATGCCGTCATAGACGGTGCCGATGTTTTCGAAGAGCGCCGACACTTCCCACATAACCCACTGCGACATGCCGTTGACGCGCATGGCAAGGCCGATGGCAATAGCGATGGAGCCGACGGAGATCGTACCATTGAGCCAGAACCAGATCGACATGACCGAGACGAGAAACAGCGCCGCGCAGTTGTTGAAATAGACGGTCGCGTGGAACAGCGTCACCTTGCGCATCTGCTTGTGCACGGTATCGAGGAATTCCTCCATGCCGGCCTTCGCATATGTCTCCTCGCGGCCCGCATGGGAAAACAGCTTCACCGTGGCGATGTTGGTGTAGCTGTCGACCACGCGGCCCGTCATCATCGAGCGTGCATCGGCCTGCTGCGATGCGATCTTGCGCAGCACAGGCACGAAATAGGAGACGATCGCCACATAGACCGCCAGCCAGAGCAGGATCGGAAACATCAGGCGCCAGTCCGCCGCCGCGATGACGAGGATCATCGAGAGGAAATAGGCGAACACATAGACGAAGACGTCGAGGATCTTCATGACCGTTTCGCGCACGGCAAGCGAGGTCTGCATCACCTTGGTGGCGACGCGGCCGGCGAACTCGTTGGCGAAAAAGGTCATGCTATGGCGCAGCAGGAAGCGATGCATCTGCCAGCGCGCGATCATCGGATAGTTGCCTAGCAACACCTGATGCATAATGAAGCTGTTGAGGATCGCCGCAAGCGGCAAACCAACCAGCACCATCGCTCCCATCCAGAACAGCTTTTGCCATTCGGTCTGCAGGAACGTTGCCTTATCCGCCTTCGTCAGCCATTCGACGATATCGCCGAGGAACTTGAACAGCGCCACCTCGCCGACTGCGATCGCCGTGGTGAGGATGCTCATGGCGATCAGCCACGGCAGTGCGGGTTTGGAATAGTGCCAGCAGAATGCAAAGAGACCCTGCGGAGGCGTATCCGGAACCTCGCTCGGAAATGGATTTAGTCGGCGTTCAAACCAGCCAAACATTGAAATGCTCCAAAGACTCGACCCAGTGACCACCCGTTGCGCCCAAAGGTCGCAGACTCATATGGTGGTCGGGCGATAAAACAACGAGGCCATGCCAGCCGCGCAATGACTCAGAAAGGGGGAAATGCTTGCGAATTCGCGCCTTACGGCGCTCTCAGCGGGTCCGAAAAAACTCAGACTGGAGGTGCATCATCACAAACAAGATATCCATCATGAGCCTCCTTCGTTCGCAAGTTGCAGAGCGCTTGTCTTTTAGCGCGGCTTTTGTTTTTTGAAAAGAGGAATATGCCTGAAAAATGGGCGAAATCCTTCAATTCTGCTGATGGAACGCATCACGAAAATCGACGGACCGACGAAAATCGGAGACAAATCCCGGCGATTTCGCTAGTTGCAGCATATGACCATGCTCCGCATCGCCCTCTACCAACCCGATATTCCCGGTAATACCGGCACGATCCTGCGGCTTGCTGCCTGCCTTGGCCTTGGCGTCGACATCATCGAGCCGGCCGGCTTCGACATA
>NZ_JAELTU010000245.1 GCF_016429015.1 Rhizobium sp. ASV20 | reverse complement strand
CTGAATGCTGGAAAAATGGAAACCGGGTCGGGCGTCATCTGTTTTACGATATTAAGAGCCGCGGCTACACGGGCAGCCGATCCAATCTGGAGCGCTTGCTGAAGGTGTGGCGTGCAGTCGAAAACATCGAACCTGACGAGCCACCTCCGAATATAAATGTTTCAGAACCTGTCCGCGATCCCGATACGGGCCATATGATCTCGTCCGTGGTGGCTGCAGCTTTGTGCATAAAACCGCGCGGCCTGCTGACAGATCGTCAGGCCAGAAAGGTCAACGCATTGAAACAGGGCTCTCGAGGATTCGCTATCATGCGTGGCTTGGCCATGCGCTTCAACGGCATCTTGCGCAGCGGGCGCTCGCAAGCACTGGATGAATGGATCGACGATGCCATCGACACCGAGCTTACGGCAATCATGCGTTTCGCAAGCGTTTTGCGCCGGGATATTGATGCCGTAAAAAATGCAATCGAACTCCCTTGGAGCAACGGTCAAGCCGAAGGCCAGATCAACCGTCTCAAGATGCTGAAGCGAGCAATGTACGGTCGCGCCGGCCCAGAACTGATGAGAGCGAGAATGCTGCCACTGAATCACAGAAATTGAGGATGAACCGGCCAAAGCGATTAATCCATAGTCGAACAGTTTCCCGGCTGACGATCACGCCGCGTTCAGCAAGCAGGTCTTCAACATCCGCCGTGCTCAGCGAAAACCGGTGATAGGCCCACACCGCATAAGCGACAATCTCACGCGGAAAGCGAAACCCCTTCAACCGGGGAAAAAGGCTCGGCAATTTCATTGCGCCTCGATACCTGAAACACCAGCCTCAAACAATTTGGCAATTCCCTCGACCGACGATCTCGCAGAAGGTGAGACTGACATCTTCATAGCGCTCGATCTGAAGGTACTGGAAGCCCATCCAGGACTGGCGCGTGTAGTGATCGGTTCGCTGCTGAACGCGATCTATAACCGCAACGGCAACGTGACGGATCGCACCCTCTTCCTCCTCGACGAGGTGGCACGTCTCGGCTACCTCCGCATCCTCGAAACCGCCCGCGATGCGGGCCGCAAATACGGCATCACGCTGACGATGATCTTCCAGTCGCTCGGCCAGATGCGCGAGGCTTATGGCGGGCGTGATGCGACGAGCAAGTGGTTCGAATCCGCGTCGTGGATTTCGTTCGCGGCGATCAACGATCCTGATACCGCTGACTACATCTCCAAACGATGTGGCGACACCACGGTCGAGGTCGACCAGACCAATCGCTCGTCCGGAATGAAGGGATCGTCACGATCGCGATCGAAGCAGCTCAGCCGCCGGCCATTGATCCTGCCGCATGAGGTTCTACGCATGCGCGCCGACGAGCAGATCGTCTTCACCTCGGGCAACGCACCCCTTCGATGCGGGCGCGCCGTCTGGTTCCGGCGCGAGGACATGAAGGCCTGCGTCGGAGAGAACCGGTTTCACAAAAACTCTTCCGGCACGCATTAACCGGCTGTGCGATAGATCGAGGACCCAACGGTGAGATATTGGGAAGCATGCGAAGCACAGGTGACAGTGGCCGAGGCGATCGATGAATGCCGCAAGCATGGCATCACGGCGGTGGTACGCGAAGCCGGCGGCGCGCTGATCGACAAGGACAGTGGGGACCTCATTGGCCTTCCCGACGGCTACGGAGAGTTCCACGGCGGCGACATCCTCGGCTTCCTCGGATATTGATCGGCGTTCGTCCACGCTGATGGCTCGCGGTGTTCGCGGGAAGATCGTGACCCGTATGGGCGAAGACCACAGGGCTTCGTTCGCCCCAGCGGATAGAGCTGAACGCCGCAGGCGGACCGCCCATAGTGTTCACCGGGACTTCACGGAAATGAATCGGTCGAACGCAATCGATTCATATCTCTCGTTGGACGAAAACTGGCGACCGAGAGATTATGCTGGCATGCTCATTCAACCCTACCACCTCTACGTCGAACGCACGGACGAAGCCCGCAACATGGCCCGCTTCTACGCCATGACGATCGAGCCCAACCTGTTCGGCGAAATCTGCCTGACACGCCGATGGGGCCGGATTGGAGCCCAGGGCCAGATGAAGACCCAGCATTTTGCCAGAGAGCAAGATGCTGTCGCAGCCTTCCTCGATCTTCTCCGACAGAAGCGAAGCCGCGGATACCGGGTCACCCCTTCGGCAGCCGGTCATTGATGGTCGGCGATCTCTCGAAGACACTGGCTAACATCCACACATCGGCCACGTTAAACAGGAGCATTCAACGTTTGGCATATTCGCATGATCTCCGGCGTTTCTTCCGGAAAAACAGGATGCAACGCGACCTCGCGATCCTCGTGAGAATCCCCGGCATCATAAGCGCCATCGCCCTGGCGGCGAGGCCTCCAACGATGATACTAGCAGCACCGAATACGAGTTCGATAAAATTTGAAAAATGCGCGGGCGGCCGAATGCCCTATTGCGCCGATATTGCAATTGAATTATAGTCCCTACTGCTATAAGGTGGAGCAGATGAGAAAACCCAAGCCGGTTGAATGGATGGGATCGTCGCTAGACGATCTGCGCGATTTTCCGGAAGATGTTCGCCGTGTTATGGGCTTTGCCATCAACGATGCCCAGAACGGCGAAGAACATCCGGACGCCAAGGCGCTGAAGGGCTTCGGCGGACGAAGCGTTCTGGAAGTAGTCGATGACTACGACGGCGACACGTACCGTGGGGTCTACACGGTTCGCTTTGCGGGCGTGATCTATATCCTTCACTGCTTTCAGAAGAAGTCGAAGAAGGGGTCGGAAACGCCCAAGCACGACATCGAGGTGATAAAAGCCCGTCTGAAAGCTGCTGAGGCTCATCACCGTGAACACTATGGAAAAGGAGTGAAATCATGAGCGAAGACATCACTTCCGTGAAAAGCAGCGGTAATGTGTTTGCCGATCTTGGTTTTGACAATCCTGAAGAAGAAATACTCAAGGCGAAACTGGCTCGAGAGATCCGGGCCATCATCAAGCGGCGGCGTCTTACCCAGGCCAAAGCTGGAGAACTGCTCGGTTTGCCTCAACCCGACGTCTCGTCAATCGTCACCGGTCGGACGGGTAAGTTCTCGATAGGTAGACTACTGCGCTGCCTCGATCGCCTGGACTATAGGATCGACATATCTGTGCGCCACAAGTCACGCGGCAACGGTCGCACTCCGATGGCCGCGTGAACTCGGTGATCCGAAAGTCATAGCCGGGTCGCGAATGTTTAACTCAATTGCGCGCTAGCGATCTTGTCACGGAAACCTCCCACATGGCTGCAAACGCCGTTGCACTGCTCGGCGAAGCGGAAGGGCATTCCTGATCAGAGTGCCATCTTGTGAGAAGGGCCGGTTCGGCCCTTCCCTGCCAGCTCCGCGATCTATGGTCGGTTTGAAAAAAGCGGCATGATGCGCTTCTTCGTGAGGCGGTCGCGTGTCGTGGTGAACATGGAGCCATCCCATTCCCGCCACGTCTCCCAGCCGTTGATGGCGGCGCGTCCATACCAGACGCGCACCTTGACGGTCATTTCATCGAGTTCCTCGACAATGGAGACGGTGAAGCTGCCGCCCAGGTTCGAGGGAGTATCGTACACCTCAACCTCTTTTTGCCGGTCGGTCATGTTCAAGCCTCCGAGCGGATGATTTTTGGACGATCTTGCTGGATGCGAATGTCGAAGCCCGCGACACGAGTTCCGATGATGCCTGGCCTGTCGATATGCTCGAAGGCGGGATCGAAGACGGCTCGGAAAATCAGGAACTGGCCGGCGATGACATCGATGGAATGTGTCGGGGATACGCTGTCTCCCTCCTCGTTCACGCCCATCACCAGCAGGTTTCCCGCAAGAGGCGACGGAAAATCCGCCAGCTGCGTGAAGCATTCGAGCCCGTCGACTAGGCCGTTGTCGTCGCAATATACAGTATGCTGATCGTCCATCCGCACGGCATCGATGCAGGTGCAGCCGATATGAGCGTAAATAGACTTCAGGACGTCGCTGCGGTCGATTTCCACGCTGCGAATGGTACCTGCCTTGGCATCGACAAGGTAGCCCGTGAATGTTTCTGTCATTGGATAATCTCCTTCTTCCCTCGAAGCGATCTTGCTGTTGTCCGCGTTTTGAGGAGCGCCGCCGTATCGGCAGCGCCCAGGCCCTGCTCATTTCTCAATCCCAGGGAATAACAGCCATCAGGTCTTCGTCGTCCTGACCGGGGTAGCGGCCGAGATTGGCATTGAGCCTGCCGTGACCGGTGTTGATGGAGAGGCTGTAATAGTCCCCGCCGCTCTGGTTCTTCCTCTGCCAGATCGCACCGATCTCGACCTGCCGGCCCTTCGGAGACTTGCCATAGAGGCGGTAAACCGGCGCATCGGGATTCGTGCTGCGGTTTTCCTTGCCGGTGATATCGAGGTCGTAGGAAATCGAAGCGATGTTGCCGGTAAGCGTGTTGTCCTCACCGAAGCGGATGAAGTTTGCGTAGTCGGTCATTGTCTGTCTCCGTTGGTTGCGGTTGCCACCCCGAAGGGCAAGCCCCCTCGGGCGAAGCCTCCCCGGTCTTTCCGGGGGAATGGCCTCTGACATTCCCCCGGACAAAGGGGGGAGGGCGAAAGCCCGCCCCTCGGCGGCGGTTGTTCGGGTCAAGGGGTCGTGGCGGGGGAAAAACGGAAGGTTCGGCCAACGGCGGAAAGCCGTTTTTATTCCGACGCGACAAGCGGCTTGCCGCGCCTGCCCCTTGATCAGGGCGGCCGGCGATGTCAGGGGCGACAGCAAATAAGGCGGGCCGGAACGGGCCTCGATGCGGGGGTGCCAAGCCCCCGACCGGACAAAGCGATCGTCACCGGGATGGGCGGAGCCGGCCCCGTCGTTTCGGCATAAAGTTCGCTCCGCTCGACGAGCGGATGGCCCGGATCTTTCGGATATACAGTCAAAGGCCAGGCGGGTCGTTTTCCACAAGGCTCCGGAAAACCCTACCGCGCTATGTTCGAGCGCAGGTTTCCTCCGCCTGCCGCGGCCGCGACCGCGCCGCCCGGCGGCGCTGCGGCTGGAAAACGAATGCGGACAGCGCTGGCGCGCAGACTTTCCCGGTCGATCGCGACGGCGCGACGTGCAACGAGCAAGGCGCGATCCCGCAAGAATGAAGAGCATCGGAGAAGTCAGCATAGCGCCGGCCGACGCTGGGATTTCGGGAATTCTCGACGCCCAATGAGCGGAATTAGGGCAGCCGCAGGAGCTTCAACATAGTGGCCCGAAGGGGAAGCGGAAGCGGGACCGACTGCCTCCGCTCCTTGCGTTCCGTTTTCATGGGACATGGGCGGGGTGTTTCGAGGGGTGAGGCGTCTGGGGGATACCCCTCGCACCCGACCGGCGCCGCTCGATGCGGCTCGGGCCAGGCAATCGGTGGGGCTAATATCGGCATGGCGTCGGCTCGGCGTTTCGCTCTTGGTTGGCCTGACGCTGCGTCTGAGAATTTCGCTCAAACTAGAGCTCATCAGGCTGGCTATTGACTCACTCGCAAATGAGAACATACTAAGAACGGATTGGCGGAATGAACAACGACGGTTATCTCCTTGTGGCTCGGGCACGAATCCACCAAGTCGACACAGCCATATCTACACGCGCATCTGGCTATCAAGGAGGCCGCGCTCGCGAAGATCGAGCCTTTCCATGATTGTTCACCAGGTCGGTTCAGGGCCGGAGAAGAGCTACTCTCCTTCCTGGACAGGCTTTGACCTCTATTGGCTAGTAACATCGCGGCGACTGCCGCGATGTTAGTGACCGCAGGCACGCTTCCGAGGCTGGAGAACGTAGGATGTGACTGATCTTCAGGAGACCGCTGCAGCATCGATGGCAAGAATGCGCCAATTGCGGTCATTCAAACCTGAGAGAAGGTTAACTGATAATCTTCCAGTTCTTCGGGATCGTCCGGTTGAATAAACTCGACTGAAAATTTACGGCCGGGAAATTCAAACGCAAGCTTGGCGGCATAAATCTCGCGTAAGCGACTTCCTAAGATAACAAGCTTATCTGCGGTGATATCCGCGCATGCTTCATGGTGGATGTCGGCGATATGAAAATGGTTCATTACTTTTTCGATAGAGTGGCGAGTTGCTCCAGGAGCTCGTTCGAACGAGCGTAGACCTTCCCGCCCAAAACCTTCAACAAGTACGTAGTTTTCAAACTCGATAAAGCGTGGCCAGAACAATTCAGAGTAACCGACAGCAAGCGAAAAACTTCCGGTGTTTGCCGTCCAGTCCATGAGGCTTATGCCTCTGCCGTTGTTCCACGTCATTAATTCCGACTTCATGCTTTCTGGAATGTCAGACATTCTCTCTCCGGGCTAGATCGTACTGCGAGTTACACCATATAACTGCATGCGAGGAAATATGTCGTCCGCTTGGGGCCGAAAGCAGTCCTCTCAGCCAGAACTCTTCCGATTTCTCAGCCGCGGCCCCGGTGCAATAGAAGCGTGGCTTCGGCTTCCGCGCTTGTCGGCAATGGCCGTTCGGTGCGAATTACATGAAACGCTCCGCAGTTCTCGTCGGGGCAACCGCACGATGTGACATCAACATGATATCGGATTTTCCCAGCTCGCTTTTGCTGCGAGTTCATTCGCTCTTCGCTTTTGATTGTATCTACAATAGCGCCGCGTCTTAAAAACTTTCCAGCCATGAGGATGCACCAGCGGATTTTCTCGCCACAGGACTACACCGATCTACTTGATAGGGAAAGTCCGCTTTGGGCCGATAGGAGCCATAGCCGCAGGGCTCGATGTCGTGATCATTCGACCCCAGATAGGTCAAAGGGCCAACTCAAGCAGCAAGGTAGAACTTTAGCCTTAAAGGTTGGCTATTGGTTGCGGATAAATTGTTTCCGTGCCAATTTGGCTGTGTAGCGACCGCACGATCTAGGGTTGGTCTGGACGGTCATGTCGCTGCCGGTAGGTGCACGAAATCTCCAGCGCAACTCGTCTGGGACGACGCGAACTCGTCCTGCTTGTCGCTGCCCTTATGGGTCTCAGTTCCATTGCTCTCGACATCATGCTCGCCGCACTGCCAGATATTGGTCGCGCGATGCGGTCAACAGCGCCCAATCTAGCGCAATTGACCGTTGGCATATTCCTAGCGGGCGCGTCCGTCTCGGCGTTCCTGATTGGGCCGGTTGCGGACGCCTACGGGCGTCGGCTGCCGATCCTCGCCGGACTGACTTTGTTTGTGGTCGCGTCGCTGATTGCCCCATTCATGCAAAGCATGGAGATGATGCTCTCGCTTCGTCTCATGCAGGGAATCGGTGTCGGCACTACACGGCTCTCCCAGGCCATGTTGCGGGACCACTATTCCGGCAGCGAAATGGCCGAGGCCATGTCGCTGTCGTTAATGGCTTTCCTCATTCTACCGGTCCTCGCGCCTCTGATTGGCCAGGGCATTTTGATGGTCGCCGGCTGGCAGGCGATTTTCCTGACGATGGCCTCTCTTGGACTGGCTGTGCTGGTCTGGGCATGGTGTAGACTGCCTGAGACGCTGGCAACAGAAAACAGGCGGTCGCTCAACTTTAGGTCAATCTGGACGGGCTTAGCTATTATCGCCCAGGACCGCAACGCCATTGGATATGGCTTAGCCGCCATGTTCCTGCTCGGCGCTCTCTATGGCTTCATCGCAACGGCCCAACCAGTTTACGGAGAGGCGTTCGGGCTTGGTGGGTTCTTTGCCTTCGCGATGGCAGCTACAGCTATTGTCCAGTCGGGTTCAGCTTTCGTCTGTTCGGTCGTCATCCGGCGGTTCGGTGCTCCGGTCATCGGCCTGATTGCCCTGTCAGCTTATGTCGGGATTGCGGCTGTGCTGGTGCTGATGTTCACCTTGGGGATTCTGCCCTTCTGGATTTTCTTAGTCCTGATCACCGCGATGATGGCCATGTTCACTTGGGCCGATGCCACGCTGGGGGCTCTCTCAATGACAAATTTGGGACAGGTTGCGGGCACAGCCGCATCGGCATTTGGCGCCGTTCAGGCCTTCGGCGCGACGCTGCTCGGTTCACTTATTGGGCAGAGCTATGATGGGACGCCAGGAACCCTAATATGGGGATCACTCATTCTGGGTATTTTGTCCCTCTTAGCGATTTTGTGGGCGAGAAGGGCTCCATCTAGCGGATAGGTTTGGAGCACCCGACGTCCGCTTTGGGCCGTGGGTGGACAAAAGCCAAAATACCGAGAGCGTGTCGTGGAAGCCTCCCCTACGAAAGGCCACCACTTTTTTAAAGCCTGAACGTCTTCACCTCGTTGCCTCGTTCGATTGCACGGTTGGCGAGGAAACGTTCCTGCCGTGCCGCATCTGCCTTGCGATGCTCCAGCATGTCCAGCGGTATTGCCAAGTTGTTTGAGGCTGGTCGCGTGCCATCACGAGGCGGTTTTTTTACGCCGCCATTTCAGCGGTGTACCCGGCCCACAGGCCGAACGCGTCAATCCGTGCATGGCGGTATGAAATGGCGGTGAGATTGTAGCGGCGAGGACGGAAGATCGTATTGATTTGGTCATGGGCTGACAGGAAGCGTTGTGCCTGACGAGGCGATTTAAACCGCCCCATGATCTTCTCGCGTTTTCGGGTCAACC
>NZ_JAELTU010000244.1 GCF_016429015.1 Rhizobium sp. ASV20 | reverse complement strand
GGTAACGGCTGCGGCGGTGTTGAGTATTGCGCAAGCCCAAGCATCTGAAATACCGGCATTTGTTGAATTCGAAAGTCGGTGGAACAGCGAAAATTCGCAAGCCGGATTCAACATAATGCAGCCGTTCCGGTTGGATTCAAGCCGGCTATTCTTTGTCGATGCCAATGGATCGATTATCGAGGGGGACGTTCAGAAGGGGTCAGTCGGCGTCGGCTATCGCTTCCAGACGACCCACGGCTTCACCCTGGGTTTCAATGGGTACTACGACTACCTGAACTCCAGCCTCGGCAACAGTTTTCACCAGCTTTCGCTTGGCACCGAACTTTTCGGGCCGATCATGGAAGCCAGAGCCAACCTCTATTTGCCATTCGGCGGCGATGTGGCCGTTCAAGGCGCGGGGCGCGGCGTGATCGACAACGGAACCCTTCGTTTCCGCGAGGGGCGCGAGCAAGCACGTCCAGGCGCCGATGCCGAGATCGGTTTCAAGGTTCCGCAAGTATCCGAAAGCGGCAACGCGGAACTGAAGTTCTTCGGCGGAAGCTATTGGTATGGCGGCAAGAACATCAGCGACATGTTCGGCGGCAAACTGCGCGCAGAACTCGCGGTTGCAAACCTGCCGGGTCTTCCGGCGGGTTCGACGGTCTCGTTTGGAGCCGCCGCGACATATGATAACGAGAATAAACTTGGCGGGGAGATCCTGGCCAGACTGCGCATTCCCTTCGGTGGAACCGGCAACAGCAAGCCTCTCGATCCCTTCGATCCCGAGATGCAGGGCGTAAGGCGCGCACTGGCGATCAAGACCCATGTCGGCGCCACCGGCGAGCTGGAAGACGCCATTCTTGACATCAACGGCCGGACTGCCGGTAAGGTCGTTGCCATATCGGCGGTCGACAAGGATGCGGCAACCGTCAACGCGCGGCTCGCGACAGCGGGTCCCAACGCGCTTGCGCTTGCGGACGGCGATATTGGATTGAACGGTTCATTGCTGCTCGGGGATGGCCAGTTGCTTCTCGGCGGCGGTGGTGCCCTGGCACTGCATGGTGCCTCAAGCGGCGGTAGAGCGACGTTCTTCAATTCGGGTATCAGTGGAAGACTGACGAGCAGCAATGCCACGCAGAACGTGGTGACAATGGGATCGAACAGCATCGTCTCTTCCATCTCTCTCTCAGGTGGCCTCGCAGGCATCGGCAGCACCGGCACGTCGAACCTCCTCATCGACAATGTCGACATTTCCGGCACCGCCCATGACGGCATACGGCTGGCGGGCGTCGACGGCGCAACCATTCGCAACAGCAAGATCCACGATCTCTTCGTCTGCGAAAACAGCACGCTTTGCGAATTCTCCATCATGGATCCGAACAAGGCGCCCTATGCCGCGATAAGCGCCCACGGCACGAGGAATCTTACCGTTCGCGATACCCAGATCGACAGCGTCACCTACGGTGTATTCGCAGGAAGCGCGATCGACGACCGTGGATGGCCGCCGGTGATAACTGACCTTGCCAGCAACATTCGCTTGGACAACGTGGCCATCTCGCGCTCGCGCCGCGAAGGCGTACTGCTGGTTGCCGCCGATAAGGTCGAGATGAACAAGGTGACGGTCGACAACTCCGCGCAGGGACTGGACATGGATCTTGTCGTGCTGCAGGGCAGTTCGAATGTCTCGATTACCGACATGACGCTGAAGGGCGGCATCAATGGCCTGATGCTCGTCAGCTCCACCACGCTACCGAATGAAGCAAAGACGACCAACGTCACCGTGAATGGCCTTCAGGTTGACGGCACCCGAAACGCCGGCATCTTCTTCAATCCGGTTTCAGGTATCAATCTGAAGAATGTGTCGATCACCAATGCCGGCACCTACGGCATGTTCGTCTATGGCGATGATTGGGGCTACCTTGGCGGCCCCGTGGCAAATATCTCCTTTGAAAAAGTGGTCATCGATCGTGCAAGCAAAGCGGGTCTCTACTTCATGGGCCCTTCAGAGGATTTGACCGGCGAGATCACCGTTCGCAACACGCCGCGTGATTGCAAATCGGACCCGTCCTGGATGGGTGGTCTCAGCGGCTCCATCACCCAGTCCGCCGGCTCTACCCTTCTCGTCAACGGCAAGGAATTGAACCAGACGACCTTCGACGGTCGCTGCGGATGAGATAGCCGGACAAGTGGAAGAGGTGGACGCGGCCTGATAGCTGCGCCCACCGGCAACTTCCCGGCGTTCACTATCGGCTATCCTTCAGGGACAGTGATTGACGCTGTCGAATATGGCGAGATTACCTGCCAGCCCAAGCTGGCATAAAGAGCACGCCCCTGTTCCGTTGCGACGAGCAGTTCTGGCACGGACGAAGATACCTTCTGCCTCTGGAGCGCCGCCATGACGACGTGGCCCAAACCTTGGCGACGGTGTTCTTCACCAGTGACAATACGATCGTAGACGAAGGCATCCTCTGTCACGACACCATAGCCGCTTGCCGCGAGCATATCGGCCTCCGAGAATACACGTACTTCCACGACAGGACCTACACGCCTGATTTCGATCCTGTATCCGGCAGCAAGCGGCCGTTCCACGTGGGCTCGGCTCGCACGCATGAAATAGCTAGCAGGATGGAGAGACCACACCGAAGGCAATACCGAACGCAGATCGTCGGCTTCGCCGCATAGCTTCAGGAAATAGCGCGGCTCATTGATGGAGCGAGCGAGTTCGCCGATACCTGCCCCCAACTTGGGAAAAACCCAGCGCCGCACTTCGGCATCGCTGTTGGTATCGATGCGCAGCCCCCCATATTCCGATCGGGGTGGCGCAAGCCCGCGTGCGATCGATCGCCCTGACGCCCAGGCCCTTAGGATGAAAGGATCAACGCTCATCGTCTCGCATCCACTGGGCCATCGCTTTGGCAACGCGCTCCAACAGCTCTTCCTGTCGATTCATGTGCTTTGCTGGCAATGTTGCACGACATTTGGAGCATGTCGCGCTAAATCGCTCCACAGTCTTCTGCGGCAGACGTTAGTCGGCTCGGCCCCTCGTCGTGCCGAGACCTCGCCCGGGCGCCCACACCCGATCGGGCGCTGTCCACAGCACATCGTTGCTGATCAGCTTGACGAGTTCGCTCGCTTGCAAATCAAGGAAGCGCTCGCCTTTCTCTGCTGTCGCACTCCGCGGATCACCCCATGTTCCGGTGACCGGTGCGCGCTCGGCAAAGGAGTAGAACCGCGATACGTCCGCCGGCACGTCGACCGGATGCCTCTGGTTGCCGAAGGCCTGGCCGAACATCTCCGTCCTGACCGCATCGGGGATGATCGCCAACATAACCGATGCCTCGCCCTCACAGGCATGGTGCGCGCCGTCATCGACCTCGAAGATCGTCTTCGCCTTCTCCGGCGCAAGCATCCAGGGCGTCGTCGCAACGATCGGCAAGGCAAATTCGACCGCCAGTTCGCGCACGGCAACCGCAAGCGGCTCGATGTTGCCGCCATGACCGTTCACGATCAGCAGCCGCGAGAAACCGAGCGCTTTCAAGGAGCGGACGATGCAGCGGATAGTCCGGCTCATCGTATCGTAGTCAAGCGTAATGGTGCCGCCGAACGGCAGGTGATGCTCGCTCATTCCGAGCCAAAGACCAGGCAGGACGGCGACTGGAATATCATTCCCGACCAGGTGGGCTGCACGGATCGCGGCGGCCGATGCGCTTGCCGTATCGGTAATCACAGGCAGATGCGGTCCGTGCTGCTCAAGCGAGCCGATCGGCAACACCGCAAGTGCGTTCGGCTTGCCGGCAAGTTCTCGCAAGACGGGCGCCGTCATACGTGCCCACTCCACTTCCTTTTCCATGATTTTCCTCCCTAATGCTTAAGATGAAACCCGGCTCGCGCGCTCGCCGTCCGTGCAGGCAGCGGCTGAAGCCATTCAGGTCTGATGGCCACGGGCATCGATTCGTAGCGCCTGCGTCCATCCATCCGCTTGCCGCAGGCTGACACTGTCGAATTGCGCGATAACGGCACAGGCATGGTTGGGGAAGATGCGGACACGGCTGCCCAAAGCCGGAGGGGTGTCAAGAAAGCGAACAAATCCGTGTTCTTCCGAAAGGCGCTCCACCTCCCATGATTGGAGGTGCCGCTCGCCGGCGCTGACCGCGATGCCAAAGCCGCTGCCGCCTGAGCCATGGGCGCCGAGATCCGATGTCAGTGTCTTCGAACCGGCATCCACGATGAAATGACGATCGTTATGCGCAACGACCGTTGCGATGACCGAGAGCGCGGTATCATCGGGCGACGAGACACCAAGTCGGAGCGCTGTGCGGTCGAGAAAGGCGTAATTGCCGGGTCGAATCTCCGTCACGCCTTGCGGAATCGGTGCGCCAAGGCATGTCGGCGTGGCGCCGACGGACAGTCTCGGCACCTCAAGCCCTGATCGGCGCAAGCGATCTGCCAGTTCGCCAAGCGCAAGCGCTTCCGCTCTCGCTATGTCAGACAGTTCCTCGATATTTCGGCTCCCATAGGAATGGCCAGCATGCGACAGCAATCCGGCAAAGGCCAGAGAACGATGCTGCTCGATCCGCCGGGCGAGCAGAACAGCTGCCGGGTCCTGCGGTTTGATACCGACGCGACCGAGACCGACATCCACCTTCAGAAAGACGCCGAGCATTACGCCATGCGCCTCCGCAGCTGCCGCAATCGCATCGACACCCGCATCATGGGCTGCAATCAACAACAATTCGGTTCCATGGACTTTCGCGCTGTCGACAAGCCGGCCAATCGCCTCGGGCCGAACGATCGGATAGGCGAGCGTCACAGAGCGCACGCCCCCTTCGACGAAGACAAGAGCTTCCTCCGGTTTCGAAGCCGTAACGCCGACTGCTCCGAGCTGAAGCTGACGATGGGCTATCATCAGGCTCTTGTGCGTCTTTATGTGCGGGCGCAACACGACACCGGCTGCACTCGCCCGCTCCTGCATTCTGCGCAGATTGCGCATCAACCGTTCCTCGTCGATCTCCACATAAGGCGTCGGCAGGTCGGCGGGATATGGACGAAGAAAGGCGTCAAGCGCCGCGGCATTGGTCACTGTCGTCTCCGGGAAATGGCTGGATGGAAACATTGCCAGCCGGCTGATGCGGGTTTATCGGGCAGCGGTCGGTCTCTCACCGCTTTGCCACATGACATCGGACCTGATGCAATCCAGCATCGACGGGCAACAAGGCCTGTCGCGCTTCGCAGCCGGCCACAGCCTTGGCGCATCGTTGCTTATAAAAGCAGCCTGTCGGCAAGCGGCGGTTGTTGGGAAGCTCGCCCAGGCGCACCTCGGCTATTTCCGGCAACGGGCTGGCAAAACTCGGAACCGCCGCCAGCAGAGTTTGCGTATATGGGTGCTGCGGATCGCGCAGCACCTCCTCGGAGGGACCGCTTTCAACGATCTCGCCGAGATACATCACGGCCACGTCATCGCAAAAGTGGCGCACCAACGCGACATCATGGGAAATCATCAGATAGGTCAGGCCCCGCTCCCGCTGCAGCTTCAAAAGCAGGTTGATGATCTGCGCCTGCACCGAGACGTCGAGCGCAGATGTCGGCTCGTCCAGCACCATGAGATCAGGATCCGTGCTGATGGCGCGGGCGATGGCGATGCGCTGGCGCTGTCCGCCTGAAAATTCGTGAGGTAGGCGATCCAGATGTTCCGGCCGCAGGCCGACTGCGACCGCGAGTTCTGCCGCCCTCGCATGGAGTTCTGTTTTGCTCAATCCTCCGCGAATGTGCAGGGGTTCGGTTATCAGACGCCAGACCGGCAGGCGACGGTCGAGCGACGACTGCGGATCCTGAAAAACGATCTGCATCTTCTGGCGCAGATCACGCTTTTGTCTCCCCTGCGCCGCCTTGAAGTCCTGATTGTCGATGGCGACCTTGCCTTCGTTGTAGTCGACCAGTCCGATGATCGCCTGGGCAAGTGTGGTTTTGCCGCAGCCGGATTCTCCGACAATGCCCAGACTTTTGCCGGGACGCACGGACAGGCTCACGCCGTTGACCGCATGCACGTGCGATGTGGCGCGGCCGAGCCAATTGCGAGAGGCGGGAAAGCGAACATGAAGTTCGGTCACCTCGAGGACAGGGTGCACGATCATTTCCGCGCGCTCAAGCATCGGCATGTCCTTTCTCGAAAGACTGAGCCGCATCCCCACGTCGCCAACACGCGACCCGCTGCAGATCGGACCCGGCCAGTTGCGGAGCGTGGGATCGACAGTGCTCGACGGCATCGCCGCAACGCGGTTCGAAGTAGCAGCCTGCGGGTGGGTGCAACAGATTGGGCACGGCGCCGGGGATCGCCTCCAGTTCCTGTTTCGGCGCCAGTCGTTCAGGCAGGCAGCGCAACAGGGCCTGAGTATAGGGATGTTGCGGCGTATCGAGCACTGCGCGCGTCGCACCATGCTCCACGATACGGCCGGCATACATCACGTAGATCCGGTCACATAGCTGCGATACCACAGCGACGTTGTGGCTGATGAAGATGACCGATGTTCCGGTGCGACGCGCACGGTTCTGGATCAGCCGCAGGATCACCGCCTGGACTGTGACATCGAGTGCCGTCGTCGGCTCATCGGCGATGATAAGCCCCGGATTGCAGGAGAATGCCATTGCGGTCAGAACGCGCTGCCGCATGCCGCCCGAGAGCTCGAATGGATAGGCCCGCATGACCCGCTCAGGTTCTCCGATCAGCATATCGGCGAGAATGTCATGGGCGCGCAGCTTGGCGTCCTGCAGGCTCACCCCTTCATGCCGCATGATGACATCGGTCAACTGCTTGCCGATGCGGATCGTCGGGTTGAGCGCGTTCATAGGTTCTTGAAAAATGGTCGAGACCACCTTGCCCCTGATGTTCTGCAGCTCGCTGTCATCCATCGCCAGGGTGGCGTGACCGAACAGGCTGACCGATCCGCCGGTAATGGTATAGCGTCCCTTCGGCAACAATCCGGTCGCCGCCATGGTCGTGACCGATTTGCCGCAGCCGGATTCGCCGACCACTCCGACAATTTCGGCCTTGCCGACTTCGATAGAGACATTGTCCAGAGCCTTGATGGGGCCGCTGAAGGTCGGGAACTCCAGGGACAGGCCCTCTATTGCCAGAGCCCGATCGTCTGGTTGCGCTGTGCCGATCATCATCTGCTCCTCAGACGCGGGTCGAGCATGTCACGAATGCCGTCACCAACAAGATTGCAAGAAATGGCCGAAATCAGGATGGCGAGCCCCGGGAATGTCGCATACCACCACTGATCGAGCATGTAGCTGCGGCCGCTGCTGACGAGCGCGCCCCATTCGGCGGTCGGCGGCTGTGCGCCGAGCCCGATGAAGCTAAGCGCCGCTGCGATCAGCACGACACTGCCGAGATCGAGAGTCGACTGGACGATGATCGGCGACATGACGTTCGGAAGGATATGCCAGCGCAAGACATAGAAGGGTGATGCGCCAAACGTGCGCGACGCCTTGACGAAGATCTGCTCCCTCAGCGAAAGCGTCTGTCCGCGTGCCAGGCGCACATAGGCGGGAATGCGCACGATCGCGACCGCCAGCATCGAATTGAAGAGGCTAGGCCCGAGCGCCGCCGCCAACGCCATGGCCAGCACCAGTGCCGGCAACGCCATGATCACATCCATGAGCCGCATGATGCCGGTATCGATGCGTCCACCGACCACACCTGAAAAGCAGCCGATCAACACGCCGACCGACATCGAGATCAAAACGATCATGAAGGCGGCACCACAGGAGGCGCGAGAGCCGTAAATAACACGCGAGAAAAGGTCGCGGCCGACCTCGTCCGTGCCGAACCAGTGCGCCGCGCTCGGCGGTCGCAGCCGCGCGATCAGGGAGACCTTGTCGGGATTATAAGGTGCGATCCAGGGGGCGGCGACGATGACGAACACCAGCAAAAGGATGATTGCGATCCCAACCAGGGTCAGCGGACTGCGGCGGCTCACATACCAGAAGTAGCGCAACTGCTCCGTCCAGGGCTTCCTCCTGCCAGTCGCTGCTTTCGTAACATCCGTTCCTGTCGGCATGATAGCGGACATGATCAGACCTCCCGTATCTGCGGATCGGCAAGCATGTAAGCCAGATCGACCAGAAGGTTGATCAGCACATAACCGATGGATGCGACGATGGTGAAACCCATGATGGCGGGGAAATCGAGCGTCTGGATCGAACTGACGACATAGGTTCCCATGCCAGGCCAGGCGAAGATCGTCTCCGTTAGGACGGCGCCGTAGAGAAGGTCGCCAAGCGCCAGGCCGAGAAGCGTGATCGATGGGATTAGCGCATTTCTAAGCGCATAGTTGAAAATGACCATTTTCCGACGCAAGCCGCTGGCGCGGGCCGTGCGGATATAGTCCTCCTGCAGGACATCGAGCATCGAGGCACGGATCTGGCGTGTGATCACGCCCATATTGGCAAAAGCAAGCACAAAGCCCGGCAGGACGATATGGTAGGCGGCGCTGCGAAAGGCGTCGAAGCGGCCCTGCAACAGGGAATCGACCAGCAGGAAGCCGGTAATGCGCTCCGGCGCGACAATACCCATCGCCAAGCGGCCGCTGCCCGGCAATATCTGCAGTTTGGCATAGAAGAAATAGATCAGGATGAGGCCGAACCAGAAGACCGGCATCGATATGCCGCAGACGGATACCGTTCGCGCAAGTTGGTCGATCGGGCCATCCTTGTAG
>NZ_JAELTU010000243.1 GCF_016429015.1 Rhizobium sp. ASV20 | reverse complement strand
GCATGGTATCGACGGTGGCGAGCTGGTGCGTCGGCGAAACCATCGGCCAGTGCATCAGATCGAGGACCGACTTAGGCATGACACCGGCAGTGTTGCCGGCAGCCACACTCGCGAGGATGGCGTGATAGGAGCCGAGCTCGGCCGTCCTCAGCACGCTCGATTCGCTTGCCCAGCTTTCGGCGATCCTGCGGTAGGTACAGCCGGGTTCCAGCGCGGCAATCGCCTCGATCCTCAGATCAGCGGCCGAATGGATCGCTGGATGGCCGGATGGCAGGACAAGCAGCAGATCTTCGACGAATATCGGCTCGGTTTCGAGTTCCTCGAGTTCGGCTTGGAAGCTTTCGTCTTCACCCAGCATCGCATCAGGTGGCCGGGCGATCAGCGCACAGTCCAGAACGCCGCCGAGAACATCCCTGGTCAGATCCCGGGACGCGCCGAGAGTGAGCTGGAGCGACACATCCGGCCACATCTGCTTGAACTGGCTGAGCGCAGCCGGCAGCCGGCTTGCTGCAGTGCTTTCCATTGTTCCCAAACGCAGCTCCCCCGATGGGCGCAAGGACCTCACCGCTTGGCGCGCCTCAAGCGCGAGCGCTGCTAGCTGATTGGCATAGGTCAGAAATGTTTCGCCCTCCTGCGTCAACGTCATCTTCTTGCCGTCGCGGCTGAAGAGCGCAACGCCGAGGTTCTCCTCAAGCAGCTGAATTCGGGTGGTCACATTCGACGGCGCGCGGCCAAGCACCTTGGCAGCCTTTGTCACACTACGGTCACTCACGACTGCGAGGAAGATTTCGATCGATGAAAGGTCCAACGGAAAAGTCTCGAATTGCGAATTATATTGACATATCGTTCCCTATATAAAAATCATTATCGCAGCTCAAGTCTGTTTCGGCGTGGCGACAGGAGCGATCCTGATATCGATAGAACCGACATTCCCCATCATCTTCTTCATCGAAGAGACGAGAGGGTGACGGTCCCGCTGGCCATTCCCAGCCCTCCATGAAACCTCCACGGATCATCGATAGGATTGCAACACGCTAGGTGTCTTATCGACATCAGCGCTTCGTCCCGCGGTGTGCCCGACGAGCGTCCACATGCGAGACAGCAGGAACGACGATTGACGCTCCCTGCCGGACATTCAACGGGATACTTCGATGCCGATAATAAGCATAGCCCAACGTCCTGTGGCTCGACCGCTGCCGCCGTTGTTTCGCCAATGCAGGCCCGAAGCTATCCAATTCGAGCCGAAAAGGACGCCCGAATGTTCAGATTTCTGATGCTGGCGCTACTGGCCGTGATGCTGTTGACCGCGCTCCTGTTGCTGGGCGCGACGGCAGCGTTGACCGGAGGCTGGATTCGACTGGCAGTTCCCGCGACCATCCTTGCCGCAACCGTGGTCGCGGTGGGATTCGCGCTCAGCGAACAGCCTTGAGCGATGCATACCACATGACGAGCAGACGCCGTTGCAAACGGCGGCGTCTGCTCACGTGTATAATGACAAGTGCATTCGAAGGGCCTCAATAAATCTCGTCCTCGCAAAGCCTCTTGCCACCAACCGAATTTGCAGCCACTCTACAACCACCGGCAATCATCAAGAAAGCTGTTCACCTTCATCGATCCTGTGCAGAATCTCCACGAAATCCACACAGAAAGAAGCTATGCGTTCGGCCGCAGGGGGTCACCACGTGGTTTCGGGCCTCGCTGGAGCATGACGATTTGTAAGGACTATTATCCATATTGTCTCCAGGGCAATCACGGCATCTGGGGCGGGCGGGCTGATCTCCGGGCCGAAACGCGGGGCTTGTGGCGCGCCGCGCATGAAGGTAAGCGATCTTCGATGATCGAGAGGGACGTCGCCTAACATGAAACGCCAGTCCAGGATCCAAACGGCACTCCTCGCGATCGCGCTGGCGATGGCATCGTTCCTGTTCGCCTACCCGGCCGCAGCGGGATATGTCCGAACCAATGTCGTGCTTCGCTCGGGACCAAGCGCACAGGTTCCGGCCGTGGGGATGGTGTTGGCCGGTTCTCGCGTTCATCTTTACGGGTGCGAAAAAGGATACAAGTGGTGTGACGTCAGGGTCGCCGGCCGGCGAGGCTGGATGTCTGCCCACTATGTCAGCATCGCCTATCGTGACTCGCTGGTGCTGCTGCCGACCTACGTCCAGATGACGCAGAAGCCGGATATCGCTGTTGTCCCCTTCAACATTGATAGCTATTGGTCGAGCAATTACTCGGATTTCTATTTCTATGACGAAATCGGCACTTGGCGTAACGTCGACTGGGGTCGCGATGAATAACGCCGGAAACTTAAGCCGTTTTTTGCCTTGTCCGTCCGGGCAGGGTCGCAGCCGTTGAACGCATGGAGCCAACAGTGGTGCGAAGACAACAACGTACCCATGTTCGCGCCGACGGTTGCGAGATGGATTGCTCAGTGATGACGCTATGACGAATAAAGCAAATAGTATCGAGTGCCGCTCACGCGAAATGGGTCACATAAGCAACATTGCCTGTTCGATCATCCCGCGGACGTCCCGCAGGATGCTTCTGTCCGTGGCGTGTCTGTCCCTTGTTCTGTCAGCTTGCCAATCTGCGGATTTAGCGCAGGGGGTAACGGCTCCGCCTTTGCCGAAAGCTTATGATGGAGCGCCTTATAAGACCGCGCCGGCAAGGGCGAACACGCTGGCGTGGTGGGACGGCTTCCATGACAGGACGCTGTCGTCGCTTGTGTCGCGCGCCGAGAGCATGAACCTGACGGTCGCAATAGCGCGTCAGAGCCTCACGGCGGCCAGAGCTCTCGCCAACTCTGCTACGGCGGGCTATCAGTTGGACACGTCCATGTCCGGAATGGCCAATGCGGCGACTGGCTCGCGGATCAAGGACGATTTCACGCGCAGGCCCGTCCAGCTCAATCTGGATGCCAGCTGGGAAATCCCCCTCTTCGGCCAGGACAAGCAGGCGCAGAAGATGTCCGATCTCACCGTCGCGATGGCAAATGAAGATGTTGCCGCAGCCAGGGTGGCCGTCACGGCCGAGATCGCCAGCAATTATGTACGCCTGCGCGCACTTCAGAAGCGCCGGTTCGATACCGCAGAGCTGATCGGCCTGCTGGAGAACAACGCCAGGATTGCCGGGGTGAAGGAACAGACGGGGCTCGCGACCTCGGTCGAAAACGAACCCATGAGGGCAGGCCTGGATACTGCGAAGTCGACTCTGCTGCTGCTCGACAGCGAGATCGCCAATACGCGCCAGCAGATCGCCACGCTCTTGGGAACCGCCACCCCTGATCCTGCATTGATGAGATACGAACCGCAGCCGGTGGCAGCTGCCGGTATGGTCGAGGGACGCCCAGCCGATCTGTTGCGCGCGCGTCCCGATGTGCTGCGCGCCGAATATGCCGTAGGACAAGCTGCCGCGCAGGTTGGCCTTGCCAAGGCCGATCTCTACCCGAAACTGCGCCTGAATGGCACCATCGGGATCGGAACTCCGGTATCGAACTCTATCCTGGGAGCGTTCGCCGGACCGTCGATACAATTGCCCATATTCGATTACGGTCGACGCAAGGATGTGGTTGCAGCCCGCGAAGCCGAGTTCCAGCAATCGATCCTCGTCTACAGACAGACTGTGCTTACCGCCTATGAGGAAGCTTCACGGGCTCTACACGAGCTCAATGCGGCCCGGGCGCGAACGGCTCTTTTACGCTCGCGGCTGCAGCGCGTATCGAAACTCAAGACCAGCACCGATATCCTCGTGCGCGAGGGGCTTGCCGAGAAATCGAAGTCCATTGCCGGCTCGATCGATCTTCTCGATCTGCGCGCGTCTCTGACCGAGAGTATCGAAGCCGAGGCTCGAGCCACGATCGCCTTCTACAAAGCGACGCGCGGCATGCAGCCAGCTGTCTCCGGCGACGATGCGAAGCGTCCTGCCAAGCTGGAAGGGCGCAAATAACCATGGCAGTGGCGATCGCACGTAAGACGCTCCTTTACGAATGGCGGCGATTTCTGCCGGCCGTCGCGGCGGTGGCGTTTTCTGGTCTGCTGATGACGGCCCAGGGTGCGCTGCTGCTCGGCATCGTCAGTGCGAATTCGCTCTACGTCACACAGTCTGACGCCGACTATTGGCTCGGCTTTCCCGGCACTCAAAGTGTCGAGCTGGGGCGTACCGTACCCGCCAGCGTGCTGACGAACCTTTATGCGGAGCCAGCCATATCCCATATCGAGCCATTTCTTCTGGGCTCGGGGGATTGGCGTGGCATTCACGGGGGCGGCGGTGTCAGCGTTACGGTTGTCGGCATCGACGTGCAGTCCGATAGCATCGGGCTGGCGCGAGTCGTGCCGGCCAAACTGCGCAATCGCCTTCGCGAGCCAGCGGCGGTCGTGGTCGACACGGCCGACAGCGACAAGCTTTCTATCGGACCGGGCGGTCTCGCCGAGGTGAGTGGCCGCACGGTGCATGTCGTCGGCTTCATCGACGGATTGCGTGGCCTCGGCGGCGTCAACGTCGTGGGCTCGCTTGATACTGCACGCATCCTCGATCAGTCACTGCCAGCCGATGGCGGCGCGACCTATTTCCTGTTCAACGTCGCTAAGCAAAGCCAACAGGAACGCGTTCTCGGTCACCTCAATCAACGCGCCCCGATCGAGCGTTTCGAAATCTGGCCCGCGAAAAAACTCGCGGATATGTCGACCAGCTATATGCTCTTCGATTCCGGTGCCGGTATCGCCTTCGTCTTCGCGACGCTGATTGCCGCCACCATCGGCGCACTCATTACAAGCCAGACCCTGATGGCTGCCGTTGCGGGCACGATCCCGCAATATGCCACGCTTCGCGCGCTGGGCGTGCCCTTCAGCGGGCTACGGAAAATCGTCATAGAACAAGCCGCCTGGGTCGGGTTCTCGGGATTGGTCATCAACGGTGTGCTGAGCGTCGCCATTGGTTTCATCGCCATGATCTACAAGGTGCCGTTCGAACTTGACGGCGCCGTCATCGTATCGGCATCGCTCGTCGTGCTCGTGGTTGCAATCTTGGCCTGCCTTCTGGCGGTACACCGGCTGCGCCAGGCCGATCCCGCGACCTTGTTGAGGTGATGTGATGCGACCCGCCATATCAGCCTCGAACCTTTATAAGTCGTTCACCGTGCAGGGCATGCGAACGAACGCGCTCGTGGACATGTCCGTCGATATCTACAGCGGCGAATTCACCGTGCTCAGCGGTCCTTCCGGATGTGGAAAGAGCACGCTTCTGGCGACACTCGGCGGCATGACGGAACCCGATAGCGGCAGCATCCGGGCCGGCGATACGGTACTCTCGTCCTCGAGTGACAATGAGCGGGACGCCTTTCGCCTGCATAATTGCGGCTTCATCTTCCAGGGCTTCAATCTCTTTCCAGCCCTCACGGCTCTTGAGCAGGTGCAGGTGCCGCTCGATTATCTGAACGTACCGGAGGAGGAGGCCCGCCTGAAAGCGCGCGATGCGCTTGAGCGCGTCGGGCTGCTCGAGCGCCAGCATTTGCGGCCTTCACATCTATCCGGTGGCGAAAAGCAGCGCGTTGCGATAGCAAGGGCTATCGTCAAGGATCCGGCTATCCTGTTTGCCGACGAGCCGACGAGCGCTCTGGATAGCACCAATGGACTGAGGATCGTAGAGATCCTGCAAGAGACGGCGAGGCAATTGGGAACGGCAGTTCTGTGCGTTTCCCACGATACCCGTCTCTTTTCGAAGGCAGACCGCGTCCTCAAGATGGAGGACGGACGGCTGCTGTATGACCAGCGGCTCGTTTCCGGGCGCGGTATCGATACACGAGAGGACTGGCATGGATAAGTTCAAGCGTTCCCACCGCGTTTTCGCGACCGCAATATTGGGCACATCCGTGACCCTATGTGTCCTTTGGATGACCATCGGCATGCCAAGGGCCGGCGAAAGTGCCGAGGCGGCCGAGGCGGCATCGCCAGCAATTGCGGCGGCGGCGCGCGGAACTGTCGACGTCGAGGGCGGACTCTATCGCATAACTGCGGTGCGTGACGGTGTCGTTGCCTCGGTTGAGGCAGCTGAAGGCGCCTATGTCCGCAAGGGCGATGTACTTGCCGTCCTCGACAGCCAGCAGGAGGAAGCCTCGGTACGTATCGCCGAATCCGAGCTTTCCCAGGCGGAAGATCGCTACAAGCTTCTTCAGCTCAAAACGAAAAATCTCGGAAAGACGCTTGAGAGGATGCAGCGCGCCGCAGCCGGCAAGGCTGTTTCGGATCAGGCGCTGAGCGATGCGCGGGACGCTTACGAGACGCAGACGATCGAAACCAATTCCGCCTCATCGGCCTTGTCGGTTGCGCGCGAGCGGCTCGAAATCGCCAAGCGGGAGGTCAGCGTGCGGTCGATGAAGGCGCCTGCAGACGGTGTTATCGTTCGCCAGGCAGTCAAAGCCGGAGAAGCCGTTTCAGTTCAGGCAATGACCGAGATGTTCGTGCTGCTGCCGGACGGACCGAAGATTGTGCGCGCAGACATTCCAGAGGAATATCTTGGTTCCGTCGGTCCGGGCATGTCCGTCGAAATCGCCGCTGAAGGGCGGACGACGCAGTCTATTTCGGGCAAGATCACACGAATTTCCAAGGTGTTGTCACGTCCGAAATCGGCAGAGAATTCCGGCGAGCGAAGCGATGTGAGAGCGGCCAACTGCATCATCACCATCGCCCGCGACGCGCCCCTGGCGATCGGACAACGCGTCGTTGTCCGCGTGCTCAAGTAGAAATACCATAGGACAAGCAAAGCTCGCTCGCGAACGAGTTCGCGAGTGCCTCCACTGCAGGAGAGGCGCTCCGGAGCTTCTTTAACAAGCAAGACACCGGCTCCAAATCTTTACCCATCGGCTCCCGAACATCAGCCTGCGCAGCCGTTCCCCTGGCCAGCCTATTCTTCCATTGCTCATCGCTTGCCGCCCTGAATGAAGGCGACCAGACTCGCTCGCCAGTGGCGTAGGCCCGGTCGTTGATAGGCTCGGCCGATACCGAAGCTTCTCGGATTCTCAGCCTCATTGCAATGAGGCTCCTCTATCTCCGATATCCCATTCATCCCTCATCCTTCGGCACAAACTTAGCCGGCTGGACTTCGTGGCCGATTCCTTCTTGACAAGGCTACGCTTCCTAATAATGTAAATAGTATGAATAATAGCATTAATAAAAAAAGATCGGTCACGTCGAGGCTTCCCTCGCCGACATCCGTTGGCTTTCAGAACCTCAACAGCAGCATGCATGCAGCAGCCGTCGAACAGATCGGAAGCTGGATCCTGCAGGGGCGCTTGCTCCCCGGCGAGGTGCTTCCGAATGCCGATGATTCCAGGGATACGCTCGGTATCAGCCGATCCGTGCTGCGCGAGGCAATCAAGGTTCTCGCCGGCAAGGGGCTCGTCGAATCCCGCCCGAAGACCGGCACGCGCGTTCGTCCGCGATCAGATTGGAATTTCCTCGATCCGGACGTGCTGTCCTGGCGCTACTCCGGCGCAGTGAACCACGAAGACGTCAAGGCATTGTTCGAGCTGCGGCGCGCGATCGAGCCGATGTCGGCGGCATTGGCAGCGCAACGTGCGACACCCGCACAGCTCGCTGAACTCAACAATGCACTTGCCGAGATGGAAGCCTTTGGCGACGACGGCGAACGCTTTGCCGAGCCCGATCTGATCTTCCATCAGACGATCCTGCGGATGACCGGTAACGAGCTGATTGGCTCGCTCGCCGCTCTCATCCAAACCGCCCTTGTGATGAGCTTTCGCCTTTCGAACGATAATCCGACGGGACAACGTCCGTCGCTGCCCTTCCACCGCAAGGTCGCCGAAAGGATCGCGGCGGGGGATGGACAGGGAGCACAACAGGCGCTGCTGGTTCTCCTCGATCATGCCGAGGATGATGTCAGGCGCGCCGTCGAAAACCGCAATCAACGCCGCAAATCACAGGAGCCGAAGTCATGAGCCACCCCAAGCGCAGGTTGCGCTCTTCCGCGTGGTTTGGCGGGGACGGGAAAAACGCTTTCATGCATCGCAGCTGGATGAAGAACCAGGGCCTGCCCGACCATGTTTTCGACGGTCGACCTGTCATCGGCATCTGCAACACATGGTCCGAGCTGACCCCGTGCAACGCACATCTTCGGGGTATAGCGGAACATGTGAAGCGCGGCGTCTACGAGGCCGGCGGCTTTCCGTTGGAGTTCCCCGTTATGTCGCTCGGCGAAAGCAATATGCGCCCGACGGCGATGCTCTTTCGCAATCTGGCCAGCATGGATGTCGAGGAATCGATCCGCAGCAACCCGATCGACGGCGTCATCCTGCTTGCCGGCTGCGACAAGACCACGCCAGCGCTCCTGATGGGAGCCGCTTCGGCCAATCTTCCGTCCATCGTCGTATCCGGCGGGCCGATGCTGAACGGCAAATTCCGCGGACAAGACATCGGTTCTGGTACGCATGTTTGGAAATTCGCAGAGGATGTCAAAGCCGGCCGGATGGCGGTCAGCGACTTCCTCTCGGCGGAACAGGGCCAGAGCCGCTCCGCCGGCAGCTGCATGACGATGGGCACGGCTTCCACAATGGCCAGCATGGTCGAAGCGCTCGGGATCGGCATGCCAGACAACGCCGCCATCCCCGCCGTCGATGCGCGCCGCGGCGTTCTCGCCCACATGGCTGGCCGGCGTATCGTCGAACTGGTCGATCAGGATATCAAGGTCTCCGACATCCTCAC
>NZ_JAELTU010000242.1 GCF_016429015.1 Rhizobium sp. ASV20 | reverse complement strand
GACCCATCTGCGCCTGCTGGAACTGGATATCGCCCTCGAGCTTGGCGTTCGCAGTCGCCGTCGCCAAGGCATTGTACTGTGCAATTTTGTTCTTGATATCTTGTATTTGGCCGGGGGCCGCCGCATGAGACTTGTCTTCCGTCGCGTGCAAAAGCTCCAAATTCATTTTCAAGGTTTCGACGGCAATGCTGTTAAGCCCAATAGTCTGTGCTTCCGTCTGCATTTGCTCAATCCGCGACTCGACAGATTTTTGCAGAGTATCATATGCGCTCGTAGCCTCTTGGACTGGGCGAACCATGTCACGGTTGGAGCCAAGCCCTGCTCCTCCGCCGATAGTTGTTGGCGGCTGAAGTGCCTTTTTTTGTGCGTTCAGACGTTCGCGTATATCGCTGTATTTGAGGGGCGCAGCGACATCTGGACCAAATCGATCATCGAAGTTTTTTACGCGCCTAACTGTCTCCTCTTGGGAGTATCGGCTGGAATGAGGTGTCGTACGCACCGCGTTATCTAAACCTTGAACATTCTTCATTGCTTGTAGGGCGATCAAGCCAAACTGCCGAATTTCCTCCAAAGCCTGAGAAAGGTCAGGATGAGCGTTGCTAAGTTCGCGGATTTTCTGATTTAGCTCTTCCGCACTACTTTGATTTGCTTGTAGATTTCGAAGTAAATCATCAAGCACCCGTTGAGGTTCTTGCAATTTACTGGCACCAAAAGGATTTATTTTATTAACTTTACCCTGCATATCGGCAAATGCCTGTGCAACAGGGTCGATTTTGTCACGCAACACCGAGAGTTTACTTTGAGCTGCAACTGCATCTTTCGAATACTCCCGTAGTTTTTCCGCAGCTTCCTCTGTTATTTTTCCAGAATTCTGAAGCTCAATTATTTCTCTTTGAAATTCTATCGCCTCTATCTTCCCGGACTCAATCGACTTTTTGAATCTTTCAATAGCTTCTATCGCCGGATCAAAAGTAGTTGGCGGTATATATACTATCTGATCGGCATATGGCGCCTGCTGCCCGAGCATATCTGCAAGAATTGAACGAGACGCCTTTTCACCTTCAGCTTTGAGCGTTTTCTGGGCGCTTTTGTAATCGTCTTTCAGATTGGCGTTTGTGATAGCTGGGCCTAACTTTAACGCCTCTTCGTTTTGCTCGTTCATTTTCTGATAAGTCGGCCCGAGCTCTGCAATATGCTCTGCATGTCGCTTCAGTATCTCGTCAACGCTCTTAACGTCCCGGCCAGCGTTTAAAAAATATTGTACTGCCGCAGCTCCTGCAAAGGTGAGCGCCTGCGTTACTAAGCCTATGGGATTAAGCATTGTTAGAAATGCATTGCCTAGGCCCTTCACAATCCCAGTAAGCCCCCCTGCTCCGCTGAACATTTCGCCCAATTTTCCGCCTTGTTGAAGGGCAATCATAAATGGGGAGTCGCCACTCGCCATTCGGGTGCCCATTTCAATGAGGACATCCTTCAGGTCTTTCGCCTTTATGCTCACCGCCTCGATTGAATTCTGGTTGCTCTGGCTTTCCGCATTCATGCCGGTGAGTGAACCTGCAACCTTGTCGACGGCTCCCGCTGTAGAAGAGCAGCTGTTCTTCCATTCTATCATGCCAGCCGTCGCCTTACCGATGGCTCCTGTGCTTGCGGCCGCCTTGCCGCCTATCGTGCCGATCGCGCGCGCTGCGGCCCCAACTTCCGACTCCACTTTGTTTGCCGCAACGGCAACACGATTCATCCCCGTGGCGACCTGATCGGCACCAACGATTGTGAATTTCACACCCAGAGTTGCAATATCTGTCACTGGCGTACCTTTTCAAAACATGCGAAATACAACCCTGCGCTTTGAATGGGGGATTTCGTGATTAGATTGTGGAGATTGGTCAGCGTGGCTTTTTTGCTGCCAGCCATTGGCGGCTGCAATTTTTCTGAATCGAAACTGGTGACCGTGTGCGAAGAAGTTTTGAAATTGAGACTTTTGGCGCCGTCGGGATACAAGCGGATCGAAATCAAAGAATCCGAAGAACCCCTCAACCGCGCAGACTACAAACGCTATCTGGCCGGGGATGAATATGGGCCGATCATCCAGGAAGCGAGGATGAAGGATTTTGACCGAGGCCGTGTAAAACCTCGGATGTTTGAGGTTCTTATAACTTACGATGCTCCTAACGCCTATGGCACACCAATTCGCGGCACCACCATATGTCAGTATCCAACTGACAATGAAGACACCTCCAAGGCGGACCGTCTCTACGTAATGGTCGACGGCAAAACGAACGCGGAGTGGTTAGAAACGCAGCTTTAAGAAAGCTGCAGGCGGCAATGAGGCTTCAGCTACTTCTGACTGCATTCTCCGCTTGCGCTCCCTTCTTATACGGGATGGGTTCGCGACAGATTCAGGCGGCTGTTCAGCTGAAGTAACGGCATCCGCACTGGCACTCCTTAAAATTTCTGAGAGACACTCATGGACGTTTGGCTAAAGGCTTTGATCGCAACCGCATGCGTAGTGGTAATCGCGAGCGCCGCGATTGTCGGCGGCGTTGTTGGCTGGCAATACTACCAGGCATGGCAGGAGGAGAAGGCTGCCAAGCTTGCCGAACGAAGATTCAAATGCACCGATGCACTGAGAGAAGAAGCCCGTGCGAAAGCAGGAGAAAAGACATATGGTTCGTTAGCTCTCATGGTTGCCGAAGCGGATGATTGCCGAGCGGAATTTCCTGACATTCGGACCTCGTTCTGCTTTCGTCTCTGGAAAGACGTAAAGCGTTTCAATGCTGGAGAAACTACCGACTTCTTCGACAAAATGACCTCTGCAGCGGTCAAAGAGGTTGACACGTGCAATCAGGAGTTTGGCTATACCGAGCCAGAAAAGAAGCCTCTTCCTCAAAACACGAGCGAGTGGCAAGCGACCTCACCATCAAAACCCGCGGCGGCGCTTACAATGGTAGCAACCTGCGAAGCTGCATTGAAATTCCGCCTTGGTTCATCAGCTACCTATACACAAGTCGACCATTCAAAATCCCAATTTCCAATGGGTCGCGGTGCGTTCGCAAGCTACCTTGAAAAGACCGACGACAGCCCTTCGATGCGCGAAGAGAAGCTGAAGCAGTTCGATCAAGGCGTTCTGAAGCCGGTACAGTTTTATGTCTATTTGAGCACAAACGCCATCGTCCAGAGCCGATATCAGCGGATTGAAGCGGCCTGCAGCTACGTCGGCATACAAGGTACTGACGCCGGCGCTGCCGTAGACAATGTAAGACTTAGCTACTGAAATTCTATGGTAAGCTCCTCTATACCGCCTCCCGCACCCTGATCGCCTCCGTCTCCTCCTCCACCGCCTGGCAATAGCGCCCGTCCATCGCCTTCAGCACGGCGATGTCCTCGCGGCGCAGGAGGTTGCCGGTCAGTTGCAGCCAGGCCAGCATCTCCTGATGGGAGAGCGGCGCCGGGCCGGAAAAGCCGGGGGCCTGCGCCGAGCGCAGATCCCAGAACCAGTCCCAGAGCGCATGGCCGGCCTCCGGCACCTCGGCCTCCGGGCTTAAAAGCTCGAAGGCCTCGTTGCGTTCGCGCCGGGTCTCACCGTTTGTATCGCGCACGCAATCATAGCGTGCGACGACCTCTACGGCTTCTGAAAGCCCTTCGGCAAGCTCTTCATAAAATTTGCGCGGTCCTCCGAGGCGCCGGCCACCTGATCGTAGATCCAGCCGGCGTCCTCGACGACTTCGCGGGCCTTCTCGAAGGAGAGCACTGGCTGCTCGCCCTTCCACTGCTGCTCGCCCCAGCTCCAGGAAGCGATGGCGGCGGCGGCCTTGTCGAGATATTCGGCCTCGACCTTGCTGGTGGTCAGCTTCTTCTTGCGGCTGGCGAGGAAGCGGTCGCTATGCTGGCGAACGATCTTCTTCACCTCGTTGCTCTCGGCCGAGCGGATCATGAAGGAGATGCCGAGCGGCTCCTCGGTGGCCGGATGCAGGAGCTGCAGTTCGAAGAGATCTTCGGAATTGACGAGACTGGAGATATCCAAGGAAACACCTTATCGGTTGGGACATAATCGAGTGGCCGCGCGCCGCAGGAGAGCGACGCGCGCAAGGCTCCGTAAGATGGTGCTTACGGCGTGGTGACGGGATCGATGCGGATCGGCAGCTGGTTGAGGCCGATCTTGAACTTCTCCAGATCGAAATCGTCGGAGCCGCCGCCGGGATAGAGCGGGCCGGAAACGACGCCGCGCGAATAAAACACCGTGTTGGTCTTGCCCTGCGGCGCGTCGTTGCGCTCGACCTTGATCGCCATGTTGTTGACGTTGAGGGGATTGCCGAAGGTGCGCAGGATGTCCTGGCCGGGATCGTCGGCGATGGAGGCGACTTCAAGTTCCGGATCGCCGGCGTTGGAAACGCCCTTCTGCTTCTGCTGCACCGGCTCATCCAACGTATTGTAGTTATTGATGGTGGATTCCGAGCCGAAATCGCCGACCTTGCCCACCTTGCCCACCTGCACCCAGGTCAGCGCGGCATAGGCCGTGGCCGTCAGGTCGGTATTCTGGGGCGTCTCGCATACGTAGACTTTCGAGCCCTTCTTCGTGCTTTTATTCGCCATGGATCATGTCTCCGGTTCAAAGGCGGTGTAGGGAATGGTGACCGGTATCTGAACCCGGTCATCCTCTTGGATCGGGCCTGCGGCCCACGGCTCGCCACTGATCGTGATCTTCACGCCAGCGGCGAATAGCGTCTTGTTGTTGAAATGGCCGATGATCTGGCCGGCGGCATCGAGTGGCTTGATCAGCCCGCCGCCGGCCTTCCAATAGACGGAAACCTGCAGAAGCCCGAGCTTCTGCTGCGGATCATCGCCAAGCGTCACCTGCCGGGGGCGGTTGGGCAGAAAGCTGACGGCCAGATAGTTATCCGGCTTAGCTTGCCCCGCCGGCGGAAAGGCAATGCCCGGCTGCGCCACCGGTAATGGCGGCTGGAATTGGAGTGCGGCCAGATGATCCAGCAGCGCAGCCAGAATGAGAGCGTCCGTCGCCGTCGCCATGTGTCACCTTGTCTAAACTGTTGAAATTTCGAAGGATCAGTCCGCCGTGTCGCGCGCGGCGCGCTCGACGATGTCAGGCCATTGGCGCGCCGCAAGCCGCACCATGCCCTGCCCCGCCTGGCCATCCTTGCCATATTCGACTGCGGCGGCGTGCGGTGCGGTGAAGCCCATATGGATCAGGCCGCCCATCGGCACGCCGAGACCGGCCAGATTGACCGATTGACCCTCATCTGCACCCTCCGGATCCCCGCTTTGCCGTGGCGGGGCGGAGACCCGGAAGGAATTGACAAGCTCGCCCGAGGCGGCAGGCGTTGCCTCGACGATTGCCTCGGCCAGCCGTTGCGCGGAGAGGTTCACCACCTCTTCCATGCGTTTCTTGGTCCGCTCGGCCCAAGAAGCGATATCGGCGGAGAAATTGGAAGACGCCATGTCGATTGCCCCTTGATACGATTATGCATCATCGGCGGCGTCGCCCGTTGAAGCGCCACGCCGCTCGAAATTCAGAAGGGTGAGATGGCCGTAACGGGCGCGAACCCCAGGCCGGATAGTTTGGGATTCGGCCTTTGCCCCGTCACTCCTCTCAATCCCCGGCAATGGTGAAACCCGGTTCAGCAGCAGGATGACCCGCGACAGCAGCCAAAGCGTGAGGATCGTCTTGAAACGAACAATCGCCGTCATCGCCGCACCTGCAGCTGCCAAAACACGGCAACCCCGCCCGGCGACAGCGGTTGGATATCGACGATCGCATGCTCAACGCCGCCGATCAGCAGCCTGTCGGCCAGCGTCGGCTCGATCGAAAGTCCCTGTGTCGAGAGATAGACCATGCGATCACCACGCTGGATCAGCGTGTCAGCAACATGCAGCTGGCTCTGGTCAAGATCGACAAGTGAGCAGGCAAAGTCCTCGTTCGCCTGAACCGGATCGTAATCCGACCCGGTATTCGTGATGCGCCGCAGACTGCCCTTCTGGCCGAACTTGACGATCAGCCGCGCGGCAGTCGCTCGCGCCCTGTCATAATCGAAAGCAACCATCACACCACCAGAATGCCCGGAAGCACCGGGCGCAGGAGTGGGTAGAGCAGCCCGTCAAGCATGGTCAGCACCGGCTTTGCTGCAGCGATCATCTCGCCGCTCGTAGCGGCGACTGCATATTCCGTCTCCAGCGGTCCGACCTTCTCGCGCTTGACGGTACGGGCCGCGACAATCACCGGTGTCAGACTGCCGGGCTCCGAAAGCTCAAGCGCCGCCGCCTCATAGGCAGCGTATGTCACGACCACAGGCATCGCATCATTCGTGATCGCTTCCCCACTGACCGTCGCCGCCTCCCTGCGCGGCCAAGAGAGCACCTGCTCATAGCCGCCGGTTCGTCGTCCGCTAAATCTGGGTTCATAGAGACTGTCAATCGCCTGCGACCCGCGCACCAGCGCCGCCAAGCGATCGCCGTCGCTGGCCGCAGCCCAAGCCGCATTGGCGCGATCGGCAAAATAGGCATCAGCAGCAGCAAGCGTGCCGTAAAAGGATGCGGACATGAAAGCTCCGATGTCGATCATTGGGAAGAGGAGAACCCTCTCCCCGCCGGAGCGGAGAGAGGGAAATCAGGCTCAAGACGCGACGGTGATCTTGTCGCCATAGGCCATGGCCGCCGGCAGGCGCACCTCGGTGCCGCCGGTGCGAGCGATGATGCCGGTCTCGAAGCTCATGATCGACTTCTGGCGCGGCTGCAGCACGCGGCGCGGCATCGGCAGATGGAACCGCAGCACTTCGGGATCGCGGCGATAGGCCACCATGCGACCGCCGCCATCCTGCGACGCCGTCGCAAGCTCGCGCAGCGGCTGGATATCGAGCGGTTGGCCCGTCTCGGCCGTGTAGACGTTGCCGCGCCGCAGGAAATCCAGCACGGTGATGTAGCCATCGCCGTCGGCAAGCCGCTTGGTGGCAATCAGTCGGAAGGCTTCGGGCGGCAGGCGCAGGCTGTCGATCCACTCGACTTCGCCGGTCCGCTTGCGCACGCCGCCGATAAGATCGTTGACATCGCGCAGCATCTGGTCGGCCGTCTTGGCAGACCAGAGAGTCGAGCCGCCCGTGCCATCGGCAGCGACATCGATGCGCGACACCTTCGGATCGTTGACGAAACCGGTCCAACCCTTTTCCGTCGAGCCGATCATGGCGACGGAATTGAGCAGGCGTTCGATCTTATCGGCGGCGAAAATGGCGTTGGAAGCGTTAAGATCGAGATTGTAGAGCGCCGCCTGGTTGACCTCCTCGAGATTCCACTCCCAGCCGGAGCCGATCATTGCGAAGTCATGGCTGGCGCTGTCTCGGGTCGACTGGTTGAACGGCATGTCGGTGCCGGCAGCCGAGAGGAACTTCGCCTCGCCGGCACTGTCGACGGTGAAAAAGGTCGTGCCGGATGCCCATTCGTTGCCTTCGGTGACGACCGGAACATGGAGGCCATAGTTGAAGGTCGGATAGCGGCGCTGGTAGATGCGGGTCTCGATATTGCGGCCTTGCGCAATGACGAAGGAATAGGCGGCCTGGGCATCGGTAAACTGCTGTCGAACGAACTGATTCATAAATTAGGCGCTCCTGTGCTTGAGCGAGATCTCGACGATGTCGCCGTTGCTGCCGCTCGTGTCGAAGAAACAATCGGGAATGGGGCCGACGATGCCGGTGCCGGCTGCGTTGACGTAGGCGTCCGTCGTCGGGTTGTAGTAGACGTTGTCGCCATCCGAGACCGCGCCGCCGGCTCGCACATACATCTGACCGGAGGTCAGGAATGCGCCTGTGACGAACTGGGCGTAGCCACCCACCGGAGCGACATCGGGCAGCACGTTCGGCGTTAGCAAGGCGATACCGATGAACTTGCCTCCAGCGGCAAAGGGTGCAACACCATGATCGGCCAAGCCGCGCTGGACAGGCTGGCCGAACTTGATGCCGGCTGCGGCTTCAACCGTGCGGCTGATCTTGTTGGCCTTTTCCTCAGAAGCGATCTGCCCGTGCAGGCCCTTCCGAGGAGCGTTTCCATAGGTGGTCTGATAAGTCGCCATTGAAGCGTCTCCTTTTCGTTGACCTGGTTAAGTGGGATTGGCGGCCAGATGCGCGCTCTCGAGATCGCGCACCATGGAGGCGTAAGCAGCGGAGGCTAAGGACGGGGATGTCTGCGTCGGGTTGATCCCGTCCTTGATGGCATCGGCAAAAAGATCCGGCTTCTTGCGCAGCCCTTCGGCCAGCATGTCGAAACGCGCATCGATATAGACCTCAGAACGGCCATGGACCGCACCCTCGCCGGCCTTGGCGATCACGACGGCCTTGCGGATTGCGGCATCCGAAAGGCCGGATGTCCGGACATTATCGGCAATTGCCTTGGCAAGACCGATCAGATCGGCGCGCGCCTGCGCTCGGCGGTCAATCTCCGCCTCGTCGAGAACAGCTGATTTCAGTGTATCGAGCTCGGCATCACGGATCGCGATAGCCTTCTGGTGGCTGGCTTCCGCATCGGCGAGGCGCCGCCGCAACGTCGTGATGATCTCTGCGGCCTGATCGGAGACTTCGATCTCGATGCCGTCGACCATGATCGTCTTTGTGGGCATCATTCCTTCCTTGCTTTGCTTGTCATCGGAAAGGGGGCGTGGGGCTGCGAGAGGAGAGCAGCCCCACGGTGCGGCTGCATCGCCGATGCGGACTTTCGAGCCCGCTCGGCCACGGCGCACAATGGCGATATGATTGATGCGAATGTTTCGCTGAATGGCATCGTAGGCTTCGCCTGAAGGCGTCATGCCGGCCGTGAAATCAACATCACAGACATAGCCGGCAGAAAGCTCCTGCTTGCCGCTTTCGATCGCCTGGATCGTGTCCTCGTCGCTGACCATCAGCGGCACGCGCAGAAAGATGCCCTCGCCGGCAATCTCGTCCCCGGTCTGGCCGACGGCATACTTCTTCCAGTTTTCCGAGGTGACCATTTCAGGAGGATGCTCATTTGTCACCGGTCGGTGAGCGGCACTCTTGAGC
>NZ_JAELTU010000241.1 GCF_016429015.1 Rhizobium sp. ASV20 | reverse complement strand
GGCTCGATGCTTGCCGGCTCGATCATGGGAGCAGTTCACAAGGCTGCCGTCGCTGCCCGTGACGAGCTTATCGGTCTTGCGCTGAGCGATGCCAATTCGCCGTTCCGCGATACGGGTGCGAACACGCTGAACTTTGTCGAGGGGCGCATCGCTGCTCCCCGTGGCGAAACACCGTCGCTGACGCTTGCAGAACTGATGTCTGCCCTCAAGCGTCAGGAGATCGAAGTTCGGCGCAATACCTTGCCGGACGGCGCAAACGCGCAGGAGCAGCTTCAAGCCTGGACAACGATGGCCAAAGTTCAGGGGCCGACCATGGGCGAGTTCTCCATGCACAGCTGGTGCGCCCATTTTGCCGAAGTGCGGGTCGACGAGGATTTCGGTACCGTCCGCGTCTCCCGCATGGTTTCCGCCTTCGATTGCGGCCGCCTCTACAATCCAAAGCTGGTCGAAAGCCAGTGGCGAGGCGGTATCATCATGGGTATCGGTCAGGCGCTTCTCGAGGAGGGATTGATCGATCAGCGCAATGGGCGGACCGTCAACAACAATGTGGGCGACTATCTTGTGCCGACGAATTCGGACATTCCCGATATCGAGGTGATTTCCGTCGGCGTGCCGGATCACCATGCCTCGGCACTCGGAGGCAAGGGTGTCGGCGAAGTCGGTATCGTCGGCGTGGCGCCTGCCATCGCCAATGCGGTGTTCCATGCGACCGGCAAGCGCGTTCGCGACTTGCCGATCACCTTGGAAAAGCTGCTCTAACCACAGCTCTGTTTGAGCCGCATTGCGCAAGCATGCGGCTCAAAACCTGGCTCGGCCCCCGCCATCGGCCTTCCCAATCCGGCGTTTAACTCAATGTTTAACCGGATATTCCAGTTGCAACGCGACGATATCGGATGTTCGTGAGCCGTAGCGCGCGGCGATTTGAGACAGTGCGTCGTCGAGAACCGTTGCAGGCGGAAGCAAGGGGATTTCCACAACGGAAGCCGCGCTTTCCGCGGAAACCTCCGGCACCAGCACAAGGCCGTTGCGTGAGCGGATGGATGCTGTCTTTTCGACAATGATGGCCTGGGAGCGAAAAGTTCTGGACCACGCGTCCGCAGTAAGTGCCAGGGCGATTTCGTCGAAGCCATCCTTTATCGGGAGGCGGATGGTTTCGTGGCTCCAAAAGGCGAGATAGTTGGTGGCGAAGCGCCAGAGCCGGCCCGTCGTCATGTGAAATGGTGTTGCGTCATGAGCTGCGCTCCATCCATCGACACCGAGGTCGGTTGCGACCGCTTGCGCCTTTGCAGTCCCGCCGATCGCTTCGACCAGCGCCAGCGAGGCCGGGATCGACGCCGTGACACCTGTCGTGCTCACCACATTGCCGTCGACGACATAGCGCCGGTTACGAACCCAATCGGCCCGGGGAAAGGTGCGCTTAATCTTGTCGAAAGCGTACCAGTGGGTCGTGGCGCGCCTACCGTCAAAAACACCGGCCCGTGCCGCAAGCCATGCGCCTTCGCAAATCGAGACTACCATTGCGCGTTTTGAGAATTGCTGACGGATCCAGGCGATGACATCGCGGTTCCGGTTGTCGTGCATGGCCGGGACAATGACAATGTCGGCGCCTTCTGGATGTTCACGATCGAAATCGGACATGGTCGTGTCCGGTTGGATTTTCAGGGCAGGCATCAGGTCGACCACCCCCGTATGGGTCGACACCACGAGTACGTCGGCAACGCCGGCGCTGCGAAGAATGCCGTGGGGGACGACGAGATCCGTGGTCTCCGTGCCCCCGTTGTCGGCGATGATGACCACGAGGGGGCGCGTTCGATGGGCCTTGAGCTGAGGAATTTGGATGGGGTTGTCAGTCGCCGCAAGAGCGATCGGCGGCCAGCCGATGGTACCGAATGCGAGCAGGAAAAGCAGGAAGGGTCTGAGATAGAGGCGATACATGAGGATAGTCCGAAGTTGCGATGGTCTCGACTGGAGAATTATTCGCGGAGCGGACTGGCGGAAATGTCAAAGATATCGCAATTTGCGCCAATGCAGGAACCTACCCTTCATCCCAGGCGTGTCGCCGTCATCGGCTATGATGGCGTCCAGGCACTCGATATTGTCGGCCCGATGGAAGTTTTCGCGATGGCGAACTTCTATCTGCCGCCCGGGGTGCCTCCTTATGAGGTTGTTCTTGCTTCTCCGGCGGGAGGGGCCGTGAAGAGCAGTTCGGCCGGAGGACTGGTGTTCGGCGAGACAACGGCGCTCGAGCAACTGCCCATCGATCTCGACAGCGTCATATTGGCCGGTGGAAGCGAAACCGGGCTGCGACAGGTGATATTCGGCTCGGGCCTATTGAACTGGCTGCATTCGCGCAGAGCCGCCACGCGACGAATGGCAAGCGTCTGCACCGGAGCCTTCATTCTTGCCGCCGGCGGATTTCTCGACGGCAGGCGTGCCACCACCCATTGGAGTTCCTGCGCTCTTCTGAAGGAGTTGCGGCCGCAAATCGAAATCGAGCCCGATGCGATCTTCGTTGCCGCACCGCCGGTCTACACTTCGGCGGGCATTACCGCCGGCATCGATTTATGTCTTGCGCTTGTTGAGGCTGATTGCGGTCCGCAGACGGCTCTGGCCGTTGCGCGCCAGATGGTCTTGTTCATGCGCAGGCCAGGTGGCCAATCGCAGTTCAGCACCAGCCTTGCCATCCAGACAAATGCGACACCGAAGCTGCGCAAGCTTTTGAACGAGATCATCGAAGCGCCCGCTGACGACCTGTCGATCCCGGCATTGGCAAGCCGGGCAGGGATGAGCGAACGCACGTTTTCGCGCAGCTTCCGCAAGGAAACGGGGACGACCCCGGCGCAATTCGTGGAAACTGCGAGACTGAATCGCGCCAAGGCGCTGCTTGAAACCTCGGATTGGTCGCTTGCGCGGATTGCCGAGCGCTCCGGTTTCAAAAGCCTGGATACGTTACACCGGGCATTCCTCAAACATATTGGAGTGACGCCCGGCTTTTATCGGGCGCGTTTTGGTTCGGATACCTAAGCGGCAGGCGGATACCTTATGATCGCATCTGCCGCGACAAGTCAGTCATGCTTGTCAGACGCATTTCGCTCTGGAAAAAAACATCTCCGAATCACACGATAAAAAACATGGAATGGCTTCTTATTCGATTGAACTCTGCCATTCTCGGGGTGCCGCAAGCGCGATCGCGACAAGCTTTGGCCAGTCCTGCCGGCGTCGGCACAATATGACCAACAGGAAGAGAATTCATGACCTACCATCCCGATCCAGAACGCTATGACTCGGCACATTTCCGCCGTGTTGGCCGAAGCGGCCTCAAGCTGCCGGCAATCTCCTTTGGCCTCTGGCACAATTTCGGTGATGCGACGCCTCTCGACACTCAGAGGTCCATCCTCTTCAAGGCGTTCGATCTCGGCATCACGCATTTCGACCTTGCGAATAACTATGGTCCGCCCGCGGGCAGTGCCGAGATCAATTTCGGCCATATCCTGAAGCAGGATTTGGCCGGATATCGCGATGAACTCATCATTTCGTCCAAGGCAGGCTGGGACATGTGGCCTGGCCCTTACGGCCGTGGCGGCGGGTCAAAGAAAGCGCTTCTTTCCAGCCTGGACCAGAGTCTTGCGCGGCTTGGTGTCGACTATGTCGACATTTTCTACTCTCATCGCTTCGACGCCGAGACGCCGCTCGAAGAGACGGCCGATGCACTTGCCCAGGCGGTCCGGCAGGGCAAGGCGCTCTATGTCGGTGTGTCGTCCTATTCCGGCAACAAGACACGCGAAATCGCCGCGCTCCTGAAGGAGCGCCAAGTGCCGTTGCTGATCAATCAGCCGTCTTACAACCTGTTCAACCGCTGGGTCGAGAAGGACTTGCTGGCTGCTTCGGACGAGGTGGGAGCCGGCATCATCGCCTTCACGCCGCTTGCTCAAGGCCTGCTGACGAACAAATATCTGAACGGTGTTCCGCAGGATTCCCGTGTTAATCGACCTGGCGGGGATCCGTTGCGCCCCGAGCATTTGAAGGAAGAGAACATCGAACGCGCCCGCGCGCTCAATGAGATCGCCAAGCGCCGCGGCCAGTCGCTTGCCCAGCTCGCCATCGCCTGGGTTCTACGGGATCCGCGCGTGACCTCGGCATTGATCGGCGCAAGCTCGGCGCGGCAGGTGGAGGAGAACGTGGCCGCTCTCAACGACCTGAGCTTCAGCCCTGAAGAGCTTGCCGAGATCGATCGCTATGCCGTCGAAGGCGGCATCAATCTCTGGGAAAAGCCGTCGCACGAGGAGTTGGTTTAAGAGCTTTTGGAGACCTGCCCGACATGTCGGGCAGGTCTTTCCTGACGATCAGCGGGACGAGAAAGCTCGGTTCTCCTCAGCCGCCATATTCGATGATTTCAAGCCCGGCATTGTAATCCGTCGCATAGATGAGACCGTTGGCATCGACGAAAACATCCGCGGACTGGATAATCTTTGGCCGGCCGGGGCGGTGGTCCATCATGACAGTTGGGCCTGCCGGAACGAGAGCGCCTGTTTCAACCGGATGATACGGGTCGGAAATGTCGAAGGCGCGAATGCCGGCGTTCTGCCATGTGGCAAAGATTAGGGTTTCGGACACAAACGAGCCAGGCCGGTTTTCATGCAGATTGTGCGGTCCGAAATGGCCGCCTTTCCTGGTGTAGTCGTGCTCGGCAGGGATAGGGAAAGTCGAGATGCTGATCGGGTTTTCCGGCACGCGGATATCGAAGACCCAGGTGTGCTTGCGGCCGTCTTCCTCATTGTCCAGCACGGCTTCGTCAGCCACCACCAGAAGCTCGCGGCCCGGAAGCGGTAGCGGCGAGTGCGTGCCGCCGCCATAGGGCGGGCACCAGTTATGATGCTTGATGAGCTTGGGTGCGGAATGATCCTTGATGTCGAGAAGCGTCAACCCGCCGTCGCGCCAGCAGGCATAGGCGGTGTCGCCATGGACCAGCGCGTGATGCAAGGCATAGCGCTTGCCATCCCCCCAGTCCGGCGTCTCTCCCACCGCCCGGTTCATACCGGGGAGCCACCATTGACCGACGAGAACCGGTCTGGTCGGGTCGGCCATATCGATGGTGACGAAAATATAGTCGGTGAAGCCGTCAAGCAGCGCTGAAGCATAGGCATAGCGGCCGCCGACATACCAGAGCCGGTGGAAGCCGACGCCTTCGACATCAAGCTGGCCGATCCTGCGCGGCCTGTCCGGAATGGAGATGTCGAACACGCTCATGCCCGCCGTCCAGGCGCGTTCGCGCTTCCTTGAAGCGACCGTCTCACCGACCGATTGCGTGTAATAGACCTTCTCGTCGGTAAACGTTTCCACATCTGCGAACAGATCGAGGGCGTTGATGACCAGCAGCAGGTCGTCATGGGTTTGCAGATGGATGTTCCAGGTGTTTGCCGGCGCCGGCACATAGTTCACGGTCTTCGGATTCTTGGGATCGCGCACGTCGACGATCGAAAAGCCCTGCGACCATGGATGAGCGATGTAAGCATAGCCTCGATGGACCATCAGTTGCAGTCCGTCGCCACGGCCACCGATATCGCTATGGCCGATCAGCGTCATGTTGCGGGCGAAATCCGGTTTAGGCAGGTCGATCGATGCCATGGTTCCTCACAGATCTTCTGAGAACGAGAAATGCCGCTCCGGAAAGGGAGCGGCAGATTTGCAGAATGCGATGTGACTTAGTTCTTGGCAGCGGGAATCCAGGGAGCCGTTGCCGCATCGCTTTTCAGGAAGGCTGGAAACTTCTGCTGCAGTTCCTCGATCGTGCCGATCTTGTTGTTGACCAGATCATCGCGGGTGATGAGGGTCGGCTGAAGAAGAACGGAGCGGCCCGGGAACTGGCCGGCAATGGCAAGCGAGACGGCGCGAACTGAGACCTCGCCGACAACGGCAGCATTGGTGGCCGCAGTCGCGACCCAGGCACTGTCCGGCTCTACCATCAGCTGTATGTCTGCAGTGGATGTGTCGACGCCATAAATCTTCACTTGGCTCGACAGGCCGAGTTCGTCGATGGCAAGCTTTGCCCCCTTCGCGAATTCATCCCAGGGCGTGAAGATCACCGATATATCCGGATTGGCGCGCAGCACCGCTTTGGTCTGGTCGGCGACGGACGCCGGAACGGTGTCGTTGACCACGCCCCAGACGGCCTTTTCCTTCAGATTGTGCTGGGCAATGAAATCCTTCCAGACGGCATAGCGGCGATCGAGCGGCGCGAAACCGGCGACGTAGACAGCACCGCCCGTGAAGCCTTCTCCCTTGTCCTTGACTGCCTGGTCGAGGACAAGTTTAGCCATGCCCTTATCGCTCTGCTCGATCTGTGGTACCTGCGGGTTGTCGAGGTCGACGTCATAGGCAACGACCTTGATGCCCTTGTCGAGCGCCTTTTGCGCGATATCCTTGAGGACTTCCGGGCGGCCGTTGTTGATGATGATCCCGTCGACACCAAGGTTGATGGCCTGCTCGATGAGATTGCGCTGCGTGTCGTTGTCGTTACGCGCCTGCGAAACGGTGATATTGACGCCAAGTGCATCGCCCTGCCGCTTGACGCCGGCTTCGAAAGCCTGCAGCCAGTCGCCGCTGCCGAGGAAGCTGACGACGGCGATGTTGACGGTCTTTTTGTCGAAGGGGGCGGGTGCGCCTGGGATGCCCGCAGCAGAAGCGCCTGTCGTCAGAAGCGAGCCGGCGATGAAGGCGGCGGCGATGGAGCTGAACAATTTCTTCATTGAAAATCCATTGAACTTTGAGGTTGGAGAGAATGGTGGCGCGGTTGTCAGACCTTGCCGCGGCTGATGCCGTAGGTAAGTGCAAGCGCACCGACGAGAACGGCACCCTTGATGAAGTCCTGGGTGTAATAAGGGGCGTTCAGCATTGTGAGGCCATTGAGAAGAATGCCGACGAAGACTGCACCGATCGTCGTTCCCAGCACGTTCGGCCGGCGCAGACCGAGGACAGCAAAGCCAATCAGCGAGGCCGCAACGGAATCCATCAGCAGCGACGCGCCGGAGGAGACATCGCCGCGCCCGACACGGGCGGCAACGATGATGCCGCCGAGCGACGCGAGAACGCCCGATAGCACATAGGCGAAGGTCTTAAGACGGGCGACATTTGCTCCCGCGAGCCGCGTCGCCGCTTCGTTGCCGCCGGTCGCATAGAGGAGGCGCCCAAGGCGGGTACGCTCGGTCAGGACGTAAAGCACGAGCGCAACGACCAGCATCAGAATGACCGGCAAGGGAATGGTGCCGAAGAGGCTCGACCGGCCGATGGTCAGGAAGGCAGGATCGACCTTGCCGGTTGCCGTGGTTCCATTTGGAAGGATCAAGCCCACGGAGATCGAGCGCCCAGCTGTCGGGATAAGCTGGAGACCGGTCAGGAGAAACATGGTGGCAAGCGTCGCAAGCAAATCCGGCACTTTCAGTCGGACGATCAGAAAGGCATTGACGAGCCCGACGAGGGCACCGAAGGCGAGTACCAGGGGGACGGTCTGATAGGCATTGAGATCGAGCACGATCATGGCGTAGCTGGCGGCCATGACGCTGGAAGCGGCAACCGCACCGACCGACAGATCGAAGCCTCCGATCGCGAGCGTGATGGTGACACCTGCGCCGATGATGGCGACGACGGAGACCGCCTGGAGGATGCTCATCAGGTTGTTGATATTGATAAAAACGGGCTGTGCGACGCTGAAAATGAGGATCAGGGCGAAGAGCAGGAAGAAGACCGCGCCTCGGCGCACAAGCTCCTTGAGCGAGAGTGTCTCGTTCGCCGGCTTTCCTTTTTCCCGGATCTGGGCAGTCCCTTCACTCATCTGACGTATTCCTCATTTTGCCTGATATCAGCAATCGCGGGAGCGACGTCTTTCAAGCTGTGATGTTCCATGACGAGCACTCGGTCAGCGACTTCGAGTGCTTCTTCCGGATCGGATGTTGCGATCAAGGTAGCCCGGTCGCTATGGGCACGTATGGCTGCGATGATGTCCTGGCGGGCGCCGACATCCACACCTTGAAACGGCTCATCGAGAAGCAACAGGCGGCTCGGCTCGGCCTCCCAGCGCGCCAGCACGACCTTCTGCTGATTGCCGCCTGATAACGACCAGACCGATGCCTCCGGGCCGGCCGCCTTGATGCCCAGGCGGCCAATGGCTTTCTCGCCCTCACGGGTTTCTCGCCCGGAGAACAGGAAGCCGGAGGGATACCATTGCTTCAGATGCGGCAGGCTGATCGTGGCGGCAATGCTTTCTCCCGGCCAGTCTGATGGCATGAGTGAGGAGCGATGACGGTCCGCGGCCGCCATGACGACACCTTGCCCGATAGCCTCTGTCGGTGAACGCGGTCTGTAACCCTTGCCGTCTAGCAGCGCTTCGCCGGTGACGAAGCGCTCTATACCGAAGAGCGCCGAGAGCAGCCGGCTCTTGCCTGCCCCGAGAACGCCTGTGATGGCGACGACTTCACCGGCATGAAGTGTGAGATCAAAAGGCGTACTATCGGACAGAAGCCTTATGCCTCGAAGCTCCAGGACTGTTCGGTCGAACTGCTCGCGCCGGTGTGGGCGCGCCGCCTTCATCGATCGGCCGATCATCGTTTCGATGGCGGCGTCAAAATTGATCGGTCGTGCAAAGGCGCCGACATTGCGGCCGCCGCGCAGGATGACGACCCGATCAGCCAGCGCGTCGAGGTCGGCGGTGCGGTGGGAAATGTAAAGAATGGCAATCCCACGGGCTTTCAATTGACGGACGATCTCGTAGAGACGCGCCGTTTCTCTTGCCGAAAGGCTCGCTGTGGGCTCGTCAAGGATCAGCAGCTGGGCCTTATTCGACAGCGCGCGGGCAATGGCGACCATCTGCCGGTCTGCGGTTCCCAGATCACCGAAATCGCGATCAAGCGGCAGGTCGAAGCCCGCTTCCTCCAAGATCGCGGCAGCTCTCTTCCGGACCGAACGCCTGGACAAGAAGAAAGGTTGCCGCCCATCGACGAACTGATTGAGCAGTAATGCGTCGGCGACCGAGAGCCCCGCGATGCCGACAACGTCCGTTGAC
>NZ_JAELTU010000240.1 GCF_016429015.1 Rhizobium sp. ASV20 | reverse complement strand
AGCGCGCTTCGCCGCTTTTCGGCTTTTTCCGTTTCACGATCCACGGGCATGAGAAGCCCTCGCTAGAGCAATTCCAGCAAAAATGCGCAGCGGTTTTGCGTCCGGAATTGCGTGAAAACCAAGAGACAGAGCATTTTCGCGACTCCGCTCAAAACGAAAAGGCTCTAGAAATCCAGATCGGCGTAGTGTGAAACCGGCGTAACGCCGCGCACGCGTTCCGCCAGAATCGGCCGGAAGGACGGGCGCGACTTCAGGCGCTGATACCATTCCTTCGCGATCGGAGATTCCGTCCAGTCGATCTCTCCGAGATAATCCAGCACGGAAATCGATGCGGCGGCGGCAAGATCGGCATAGCTCAACCGATCACCCGCGAGCCACTGCCGCGAGCCGGCGAGCCAGGAGAGATATTTCATATGCTGGCGGATATTGCCACGCGCCATCCGCATCACCTTGGAATCGGGCGCGCCGCCACCCTGTTCGGCGGTCATCTGCAGCTTGAAGACGCGTTCGCGCGTCAGCGGCCGTGTCACGTCCTGTTCCATCTTCTGCATGAACCATTCCGTCAGCCGGCGAATCTCGGCGCGCTGGAAGGGGTCTTCGGCCAGAAGCCGGCGGTCGCGCTTCAGCACGCCGTGCGTCTCGTCGAGATATTCCGAAATAACGGAGGCGCCACAGAGCGCTCGCATGCTGTCATCGACGTAGACGGGTAGCGTTCCCGCCGGGTTGAGCGCCAGGAAGTCACGGCGCTTTTCCCAAATCTGCTCGTCGATCAGCTCCGTCTGATAACCATATTCGGTCAGGATCAGCCGGACGAACCGAGATGAAGATGACATTGGGTGATGATAAAGCGTCGGCATTGCTACTCGGGTGTTTCTGATTGGTGCTACGGAGTTTTTCGGGTCGCGATCCCGCGGCCCTAGTCATGTGTCATGGGTTGAAGCTATAGGAGCTTGGCCTAGTTTGCACAAGCGAATCGGGCCGCCCTGCCGTTTGACAAAGGACACGATATGGCTGAACAAATTGTTATCGCGTTGGTTTTGGGTCTTGTGGAGGGACTTACGGAGTTCATTCCGGTCTCCTCCACCGGACATTTGATATTGCTCGGACATTTTCTCGGCTTCAAAGAAGCTGCCACTTTTGACGTTCTCATCCAGCTCGGCGCGATTCTCGCCATCTTGCTCGTCTATTTCAATCGGCTTGTCCAAATTGCCAAGGCGCTCCCCGTCAGCGTCAAGGCCCGCCATTTCGTCCTGGCCGTCCTGTTCAGCTTCCTGCCGGCAGCTGTGATTGGCGCTCTGGCGCATGATTTCATCAAGACCGTGCTGTTCGATTCGCCGAAAGTGGTCTGTATTTCACTGATCCTTGGCGGCTTCGTTCTGCTCGGCGTCGACAGGATCAAGTTCAAGCCGAAATACACTAGCGCCTACGAATTTTCCTGGCCGATGGCGGTGAAGATCGGTTTCTTCCAGTGCCTGGCCATGATTCCGGGCACGTCACGCTCCGGCTCCACCATCGTCGGTGCGCTGCTGCTCGGGGCAGACAAGCGTTCTGCTGCCGAGTTCTCATTCTTCCTCGCCATGCCCACCATGGCGGGCGCTTTCGCGCTGGATCTGTGGAAGAGCCGTCACGATCTGAGCATGGACCAAGGGCTGCTGATCGTCATCGGTTTCGTCACCGCCTTCATCTCGGCGCTGGTCGTCGTGCGGGCGTTGCTCGACTTCGTCTCCCGCCGTGGCTACGCCCCGTTCGCGTGGTGGCGTATCGCCGTCGGCACAGTCGGCCTGATCGGACTTTACTTCGGCTGAAGCAAGTCGTTCGCCGATGCAATCCTGGAGACAATTAAGGCCGGTGAGAACCGGCCTTTTTCATGCTTATCAATTTGAGGAGGCGTTGATAGAGCCTGTCGTGCAGGGATCGACGCCGTAGGCCGGCGCACATTCGCCCTTCACCGAGGCGATGCTGCCGCGGGCGACGAAAGAGCCTGCGAGAATCACCAGTGCCGCGCACGCAAACAGAAGCGCGATAGACTTGCCCATCGAAAAATGCCTTTCCGCAGAAGTGTGAAGCGCGCCACGATCGGTTCGTTATCAAGCTCGTGACGCGCGGTCTTGTTAGTCAGTGAACTGAGCAATAGCAATAAATGTTCATACTAAATTTGACGTTAATGCCACTATTTCCGCAGTGCGTCTTTTAGGCAACGCTAAGCTGTGTGCGACGGGGGTTCAACGGCCTCCGCGAAGTCAAATTTTGTCCATGTGGACAATAAAAAACGCCGCTCGGCGGGGCCGGGCGGCGCTTGAATTTCTTGGGAACCCCGAATCGTTAGGCTGCTTTGCCCGAGCCGGTGAACTGACCATGCGGGCGATAGCGCACGAGATAGGAGGGCAGTACCGAGACGAGAAGCGTCGGCAGCAGGCCGATGCCCTTCAGGGTGCGCCCCTCGGCTTCAGCCTCCTTGGAAACGATATTGTCGCTCTTCAAGAGGGCAACCTGGTCGGAGGTGATCGGCGGCTTGATTAGCGGGATCAGCGAAGCGATCGAGCCGATCAGCGAGGCAAGGCCGAACGGAAGGGAGATGAGCGCCTTCTTCCGGCTGATGACCGAAAGCGTGGTCTCGAGACATTCACGGAAGGACAGAACTTCCGGGCCGCCCAGTTCGTAGGTCGTGCCGGCCTTCAGCTTGCCGTCGATGCTACGGGCAACGGCCTCCGCGATGTCTTCGACGTAAACAGGCTGGAACTTCGTCTTGCCGCCGCCGATCAGTGGCAGGAAGGGGGCCGTGCGTGACATGTCGGCAAACTTGTTGAAAAATTCGTCTTCCGGTCCGAAAACGATCGATGGGCGCAGGATCACGGCGTCAGGCTTGATCGACAGGATGGCCGTCTCTGCGCGAGCCTTGGTGCGGGCGTAGGCGGAAGGCGACTTGGCATCCGCGCCGAGCGCCGAAATATGCGTTAGCGAAGCGCCGACGCCGCGTGCGGCCTCCGCGATAGCCTTGGCACCGAATTCCTGGACGGCGTCAAAGGTGTTGCGGCCACTTTCGGCCATGATACCCACGCAATTGACGACATGCTGCGCGCCTTCGACTGCACGGTCGATGGAGTTGCGGTAACGCACATTGGCTTGGACGATCGAGATCTGGCCGAGATTGCCGAGCGGCACCAGAAAACCCGCAAGATCGGGACGGCGCACGGCAACACGGATGCGATACCCGCGCTTGGCAAGCGCACGCACGGCGTGCCGTCCGATGAAGCCTGATCCTCCGAACACGGTAACGAGCGGCGGGAGGTTGGACAGGGTCATGGCAGGCTCCTCGAAAGGCTTTGATTGGGCTTGTATGGTTTCGTCTTAGCCGATCCGAGCGCCGAGGTGAAGTGCAATCGCGCTGCGTTGCAGCGTCGCGTTTCGAAGGGGTTAAACCCCTTCGACGACGACCATTTCCGCATCGGCCACCTGCTGGCGGATTTTGGCGGCAATCTGGTATTCCGGCGAGTTGTAGCAATCGACAGCATGCTGGAGCGATGGAAACTCGATGACGACGTTGCGACCACGCGCCGGCCCCTCAAGCGGCGTGAAAGCGCCGCCGCGTGCCAGGAAGTTTGCGCCGTATTTTTCGAAGGCGGGCTTCGCGGCGGCGACGTAATCCTTGTAATGCTCGGCGTCGCGCACATCCACGCGTGCGATCCAATATCCCTTTGGCATATGTTCCTCCCTGCTTGCTGGCGTATTTTCAGATTGCGCTGTCGATCTCGGCGAGGATGGCGCGAGCGGCCTCCTTCGGATCGGTTGCCTTGACGATCGGCCGGGCGACAACGAGGTGGCTCGAGCCTGCCTTGATAGCGGCGGCAGGGGTCATCACCCGCTTCTGGTCGCCCTTGTCGCTGCCAGCAGGACGAATGCCGGGGGTGACAAGCGCCATGTCGGGGCCGATGATCTTGCGCACCGCGGCCGATTCCTCCGCAGAACAGACGATGCCGCCCATGCCGGCGAGATGCGCCTGCTCGGCACGGCGCAGCACCAGCGTATGCGGATCATATTCATAACCGGCCGAGATCAGATCCTGTTCGTCCATCGACGTCAGCACGGTGACACCGAGCAGGCAGAGATCCGAGCCTCTGGCTGCTTCGACGGCCGCCTTCATCGCCTTCGGATAGGCGTGCAGCGTCAACATCGACATCCCCATCTTGACGATGTTCTCCACGCCGGAGGCCACCGTGTTGTCGATGTCGAGCAGCTTCATGTCGAGGAAGATTTTCTTGCCGTCGACGGCAAGATCGCGGGCAAATTCGAGTCCGCCGGCAAAGGCGAGCTGATAGCCGATCTTGTAATAGAGAATATCGTCGCCGAGGGCGCCGACCACTTTCTCGGCCTCCTGAAGGTTTGGAACATCCAGTCCAACGATCAAGCGGTCGCGTGCGGTCATATCAAGCCCATCCCATCCAGTCTTCCATGGGTGTCCAGTCGCACGAGACGGCGCGCTTCGCAAGATCGAAACAGAAAAGATTGCCGCCGCCCGGCGGCTGGTCGCCCTGGCGCGAGATCGGCTTTCGCTCGAGATGGCATTTCAGCAGTGTGCCGACGCCGCCGTGACCGACGAAGGCGATCGGCAACCGCGGATCGTGCCGCGCAAGAACGGTTTCGACATTGGAGACGATCCTTGCCTGCGCGTCGATGGCGCGTTCCCAGCCCTTGAAGCTCTCATGCGGATTGGCGAAGAACCAGTCCGCCGCCTTTTCAAACTCGGGCGGCGCAAGGAAGCCCGTGGCGCTGCGGTCGTTCTCGTGCATCGCCTCGATGATCTCGACGGGCGCGCCGCTCGTCGCCGCCAGAATTTCGGCCGTTTCTATCGCCTTGCGTTCGCCGCTGGAGACGATGAGCCCAAGCTTGTATGCCCAGGGATGGATCGCCGCCGCTCGCGCCCGTGCCGCTCCGATTTCGGAAAGACCCCATTCCGGAACGGGAACATCCGGATCGATGCGCACCTGCGGGTGCGTAATATAAAGAGCATACATGGATTGTCTCAGCCGCGGCTGTAGACCCAGAGCTGGGCCGGAGGAATGTTACGCACGATGAAGTCGAAATGGCGGATGTGATAGCGATCGGGCTTGGCGATGATCGGCGACACCGGTCCATAGGAAATCTGTACGAAGGGACGGCCCGCCGGCATGCGATCCAGCAGGCTTTCGAGCAGCGCCACACGCGCCTTCATCGGGAAATTGAGAAGAGGAATGCCCGAGACGACGGAATCGAAGGTCTGGCCGCGCAGCACGCCAAGCGTCTTGTCGAGATCGAAGGCATCACCATTGATGAAATGGACGCCGGGATAGAGTTTGACGAGGTGATTGTAGAAGTCGGTCGAATATTCGATGGCGACCAGGTTCTTCGGCTCGACACCACGTCCGAGGATGGCCTTGGTAATGGCGCCCGTACCCGGTCCAAGTTCCAGCACAGGCAGGCCGGACTGGGTATTGATGACGCTCGCCATCTTGCGGGCGGTGATCGAGGAGGTCGGCGCAATCGAACCGACTGTCTTCGGTCCTTGCATCATGCCTTTGAAGAAACGGATCTCCTCGTCGAATTTCTTGCCAAGCCGTTCCTTAAGACGCAGCGCCATGCCTTCCCCCTAGATGTTACGGTCGCGACTTACATACCGCTTATCTAAAATCCTGCAATGCGATGACGCAATAACAAGAGAAAATGTCGCAATCCGAAAAGAACCAAATAAAAGCGCCCTCGCGTTTAAGAAACGTATGAAAGGGCGCTTTGGTTTCCCTAGATCCGGGTGATTTTACGTCTGTTCGACCTGAAATCATCCGAATCTTGAAGCAAAAGAGCAGAGCACGATGTCGTCCGAAAACCGCTGACGGTTTTCGGCATCATACTCTAGACGCGCATCGGCATCAGCACATAGAGCGCATCGTCGCCGGCCGTGTCGCGAATGAGCGTGGGCGAGCCGGCATCGGCCAGCAGGAACACGGCAGAATCGCCCGAAAGCTGAGCAGTGATGTCGAGCAGGTACTTGGCATTGAAGCCGATTTCCATCGGGTCCATCTCATAGCCGACAGCGACTTCTTCCGTCGCACTTCCCGAATCCGGGTTGTTGACCGTCAGCAACAGCTGGCCGTCGGAGAGCGCCAGCTTCACGGCGCGGCCGCGTTCGGACGAGATCGTCGAGACACGGTCAACGGCCTGGGCAAAGCTCTGGCAATCGACGCGCATTTCCTTGTCGTTGTTGGTCGGGATGACGCGCTGGTAATCGGGGAAGGTTCCGTCGATCAGTTTCGAGGTCATGACGATCGAGCCGATCGTCAGACGGATCTTGGCGTCGGAAACCTCGACGGTGACGATTGTATCCGGAGAATCCACCAGCTTCTGCAGCTCACCGACCGTCTTGCGCGGGATGATGATGCCCGGCATGCCCTCGGAGCCCGAGGGGGCACTGACATCGGCGCGAGCGAGGCGATGGCCATCTGTGGCAACCGCGCGAAGCTTGAGGTCGCCGTCGCTTTCGATCGTGTGGAAGAAGATGCCGTTCAGATAGTAGCGTGTCTCCTCGGTGGAGATCGCAAACTGCGTGCGGTCGATCAACATCTTCAGATCCGCCGCCTTCAGCTTGAAGGAATGGCTGAAGCTGCCGGCGGTCAGATCCGGGAAATCGGATTCCGGCAGGCACTGCAGCGAAAACTTGGAGCGGCCCGAGGCAACCGTCATCGAGCTGCCGTCAGCATTGGTGGCAAGCAGTACTTCCGAGCCGTCGGACAGCTTGCGCACGATGTCGTAGAGCAGATGCGCGGGAACAGTCGTGGCGCCGGCCTGCTCGACATTGGCAGGCGTCGCCTCGGTAATTTCCAGATCGAGGTCGGTCGCCTTCATGTCGAGGCTCGCGCCTTCGGCTTTCAGCAGGACGTTTGACAGGATCGGGATCGTATTGCGACGCTCGACCACGCGATGCACGTGGTTCAGCGACTTCAGGAGGTTCGACCGCTCAATTGTTATACGCATGGATGCTACCGCTTTCGACCGTGACTTGCCGGGCGGCCCGAGGCGCCCGAGCGACATGTTTTCGGACAAGGCCCGAAAGATTGGACGGGCAACTTGGCAGACTTCTCCACCCGAATGCAAGGGGCATGGATCAATTGCCAAGCGCCAATTCGACATTTCGTCGACAATGCTCCACAGGAATTGCACCGCTCTTGCCGTCCGTCCGCGCCTCGCCCATAAAGGCTGCCTATTCCAAACGAATTCAGGGCAGGCATGAGCGAAGAGCAATCCAGCGGCGGGACGCGCAGTTTCCGCCTGCATAACAACCAGATTCCGGCCCGTCCTCTCGAGCCGGCGCTCTATCTCGTCGCCACGCCGATCGGCAATCTCGGCGATATCACGCTGAGGGCACTGGAAACGCTGGCCGGCGCAGACGTTCTCGCCTGCGAGGACACGCGCGTCACCCGCGTCCTGCTCGATCGCTACGGCATCCAGAACAAGCCCTACGCCTATCATGAGCACAATGCCGATGAGGCTGGTCCGCGGCTGCTGCAGGCGCTGGAAGCCGGCCGGTCCGTGGCGCTGGTGTCGGATGCCGGCACGCCGCTCGTCTCCGATCCCGGCTACCGGCTGGCCATGCAGGCGATCGAGGCGGGCTACAAGGTCGTGCCCATCCCCGGTGCCTCGGCGCCGCTCGCAGCGCTCGTCGGCTCCGGCCTGCCGAACGATGCTTTCTTCTTCGCCGGTTTCCTTCCCGCCAAGGACAAGGGCAAGCGTGATCGGCTGGCCGAGCTGGCAGCCGTGCCTGCAACCCTCATTTTCTTTGAATCGCCACATCGCATCGCTGCCACGCTTGCCGCCGCCGCCGATGTGCTCGGCGGCGAACGCACAGGCGCCGTCTGTCGCGAGCTGACCAAGACCTTCGAGGAGTTCCGGCGCGGCACACTATCGGAGCTAGCCGCATTCTATGATGCCGTCGACAATGTGAAGGGTGAAATCGTCTGGCTTGTCGGCCCGCCGGCCGAAAGCGCCCCGGCCGAAGCCGATATCGACGCCATCCTTGCCGAACTCTCGGGGACGATGCCCACGGCCAAGGCGGCCGCCGAAGCCGCCCGCCTGACCGGCCTGCCGCGAAAGGAACTCTATCAACGCCTGCTCGACATGAAGGAGCGCCATGCCTGATCCGAGGTCAGAGACGGGCGAAAGGCTGAAGCGGCAAAAGGCATGGCGGCGTGGCCATGTCGCCGAATATCTCGCCGCAGCCTTCCTGATGCTCAAGGGCTATCGCATCCTGGCGATCCGCCACCGCACCAAGCTCGGCGAAATCGATATCGTCGCCCGCAAGGGCGATCTCGCCGTCTTCGTCGAGGTCAAGTCACGACGCGCCGCACAGGAGGCGATCGACGCCGTTTCCGTGTCTTCGCAAAGACGCATCCGTGCCGCGAGCGATCTCTGGCTTGCCCGCCAGCCGGATTTCGCCCGCCTCTCGCAACGCTATGACATTGTCGCCATACTGCCCGGCCGCTGGCCGCAGCATTTTCCCGATGCGTTTTGAGGGTCGTGTTACAGGACCGTCACAAAATCAGCCTATTGCCGGGCGACCAGCGCCTGCAACTATTCTGCTGGCACACATAATCCCATTTCGACAGGCCACACTATGATCCGTAACACCGTTTCCGCGTTCACCGTTCCCTCGCAAGAGGAGCGCAAGAGCTTCGTTTCGCTCGAAAAGACCACGGCCGTTCATGCCGCGAAGCTCGCATCGCTTGCCTGCCTGAATACGGTGCGCATTGGTGGCGCGGATGCCGCGGTCGCGACGCTGTCCTTCCCGTTTACGGTTGCTGCCTGGAACCTCGAGCGTTGCCTCTTTCCCGAGGAAAGTGCTGCCAAGCTGCGGGAAACCGGCGCGCCGCTCGTCCTGCTGTCGGAAATGGATCTGGGCATGGCCCGCACCGAACAGCGTGACCCCACGGCCGTGATCGCTGCTCAGCTCGGTATGAACCATGCCTATGGCGTCGAGTTCCTGGAGCTCAGCCTCGGCTCCGAAATCGAGCGCTCCTACTGCCGCGATGATTT